>JAZROH010000020.1:0-21630 GCA_045648645.1 Clostridia bacterium
CCCTATGGTCGGCAAGAATATCCGCCACCGTCGTCAAGACGATGTTTTATAGTGGATTTTTTTATATAGGTATGGTATAATTAAATCCAATAAACAAAAATTTACAGTATATCGGACATTTAAGAAAGTGTATTGATTATGGAGTTTAATCATAAATTACAAGAATTAAGAAAGCAAAAGGGACTTACGCAAGAAGAACTTGCGGCGTTCCTTTATGTATCACGAACGGCAATTTCCAAGTGGGAATCGGGCAGAGGATATCCCGGCATAGATTCGCTGAAGGAGATTTCAAAGTTTTTCTCGGTGACGGTGGATGCCTTATTATCAAGCGAGGAAGTGTTGAACATAGCCGAGGAACACACCAAACAAAAAGGGATGCAGCTTCGGGATTTGACCTTTGGTCTTTTGGACGTTTGTGCCATTTTGTTTTTGTTTCTTCCGCTTTTCGGACAAAAAGCAGAGGGGAGGATAGAGGCGATTTCGCTTTTAGGACTTACAGCAAACGCGCCGTATATGCGCTTCGGATATTTTTCTATGGCACTGGGTATGTTTGCTTTTGGACTTTTGACCTTATCACTCCAAAACTACCAAGGCGCGTTTTGGCGAAAGTATAAGAAGCGCATATCTATAGCCTTAAGTATACTCGGCACATTTCTCTTTATTGTGAGTGCACAGCCATATGCGGCAACCTTTTTGTTTACATTCTTACTTATAAAGATATTTATTGCCATGAAAAAACCGTGATACGAAAAGTGTCGCATGTGTGACAAAGGGTTTCTTGCCATTTTTTCTGCCTTCCTGTATAGTGGGTACAAGGCGAAAGCCAAATATACAAAAGGAAGGTTTGATGACAATTGAAAAAAGAGAAGAAGAGAAGGTTGTACAGCGGGACGTTCCTGCTCGCATCGTTTGTGATTTGGACATGCCTTGTTCGTTTTGTGGACGTTGAGACCATCGGACCGCGGGAATCCGCTGTGGGCTTTGCAACGCTAAACAGCTTTGTGCATAGGCTTTTGGGAGTGCATATGCCCCTCTACACGGTGACGGATTGGCTTGGGCTTGTGCCGATATGCTTTGTTCTGGGCTTTGCGGTACTTGGTAGTATCCAATGGATTCGACGAAAAAGCCTTTTCAAGGTTGATAAAAGTCTTCTTGTTCTCGGGGGATTCTATTGCATCGTTTTTGCGACATATGCTTTTTTTGAAATCTGTATTGTAAATTACAGACCCGTATTAATCGGGGGCACTTTAGAAGCGTCATATCCGTCCTCCACTACCATGCTCGTACTGTGTGTAATGCCCACTGCCCGTATGCAAATAAATAGCCGGATAAAAAACAAGGCTATGAAGCGGTGCGTCGGGTTTGCTATCCATGGCTTTATTGCTTTTATGGTAATAGGTAGGCTTATTTCAGGCGTGCATTGGGTTACGGATATTATCGGCGGTGCCTTATGGAGCACGGGACTCGTTCTTATGTATGATTCTGTTTGTGACAGAATTTAAAATGTAAAAAAATGCGTCATTACACTGGAAAACGGTGCATGACGCATTTTGTATACCCTTTAGATGATTTCCGCTTCTTTTTTCTTTTCCCGCTGCATGAGGGAAAGCACTTCCTCACGGGGCGAAGCATTTTCAAAAAGGACGCGATAGGCTGCAGATACAATCGGCATTTCCACGCCGTATTCTTGTGCCAGCTTATAGGCGCTTTCTGCGGCGTACACGCCTTCAACTACCATATGGACTTCATCAAGTGCATCCTTTACGGATTTTCCCTGGCCGATTAAAATACCGGCTCTTCGGTTTCGGCTGTGCATACTGGTGCAGGTAACAATAAGGTCGCCGATGCCGGAAAGCCCTGCAAAGGTAGCGGGATTTGCGCCCATAGCGATTCCCAGACGTGTCATTTCTGCAAGACCGCGGGTCATAAGGGCGGCTTTTGTATTATCCCCATAGCCGAGGCCGTCCATTATACCTGCGCAAAGGGCGATAACATTTTTCAGTGCACCGCCAAGCTCGGCGCCGATTACATCGTTTGTAGTATATACTCGAAAACAAGGATGCATAAAAACATCTTGTACAAGTGCGGCGGCTTCCTCGTTTTTCGAGGCGGCAACAACCGTTGTCGGGATTTGCCGTCCTACTTCTTCTGCATGGGAAGGACCTGTCAGGGCAACAACGGGGTTTTGAGGACAAAGGCGGGAAATCACTTCACTAAAGCGCACATTTGTTTCAGAACTCAGCCCTTTTGTAAGATTTACAATGGGAATGGCAGGTGCAAGGTACTGTGCCAGATTTTCTACGGTTCGCGGAAGTGCGGAAGAGGGCGTGGCTATTACTACAAGCTCTGCGTTTGCCGCTTTTTCAAGGTCGGCAGTATAGCGTATACCGTCCGGAAGCGTAATGCCGGGCAAAAACTCCTTGTTTTCCTTGCTTTTTGCTATCGCATCACTTTCCTCCTGCTTCCACGACCAAAGGGTGACCGTATGTCCGTTTCGGCAGAGAAGCGCACTAATGGCAGTTCCCCAACCGCCGGAGCCGATTACAGATATGTTCATTTTCCAAGCTTCCTTTCTGTGCCTTTTACGAGGCGACCGATATTGCCTGCATGCCGGAGCACCGCAAGAAGTGCCGTTGCGGCGGCGAAAATGCGAAACCATAGGTCATCACCGCGGATAAGTGCCAGTATCCCGAAGAGAAGGGAGCCGACGATGGAGCCAAGGGAAACATACCGCGTGACGGCAATGATAACTACGGCAACTACAAGCGCACAAAGTGCCTCCGTGGGGGCTACCGTAAGCATTACGGCTAAAGATGTGACAATGCCTTTGCCGCCTCGAAAGCCGAAGTATACGGGATAATTATGCCCGACAACGGCTAAAAATCCGCCGAGGAAGCTACCGTATGCACCGCCAAGTACGCGGCACAAAAGTACGGCAAGAACACCTTTCAAAATATCAATCAAAAAAACAAGCCCTGCCGCACCCTTTCCAAAGGTACGAAGAATGTTGGTGGCACCTGCATTACCGCTGCCAACGGTGCGAATATCCTTTCCTTTAATGCGGGAAATAATAACAGCCGAATTGATGCTCCCCAAAAGATAACCGATAAGTGCACATGCTATGTAAATCAGCGCGCGCATATGCAACACGCTCCTTTCTAATTATGATTTTCCTGCCGCTCGCGAATGATAAAGCGGAGCGGGGTACCCGTAAGCCCGAAGGTTTCCCGAATACGGTTTTCCAGATATCGGATATAGGAAAAATGCGCAAGTTCTTTGTCGTTTACAAAAAGAACAAACGTAGGCGGGTTGGTGCTTGCCTGTGTCATGTAATAAATCTTCAGGCGTTTGCCCTTGTCGGACGGGGGCTGTACCTTTTCTGTAGCATCCGTTAAAATGTCATTTAAAACACCGGTGGAAATACGCATGGAGTTTTGCTGATATACGCTTTGAATAAGCGGAAACAGCTTATCCACCCTTTGCCCCGTTTTTGCTGAAATAAAGAGATTTGGGGCATAGGTCATAAAACTGAGTGTATCATAAACGCTGTTTTGGAAAACCTGCATGGTTTTTGTTTCTTTTTCGATTAAATCCCATTTATTGATAAGAACGACCGATGCCTTTCCGGCTTCATGTACGTATCCTGCAATTTTTGCATCCTGCTCGCTGATGCCGGCTGCGGCATCAATTACAATGACAGCCACGTCACACCGTTCCACAGCCGCAAGCGCACGCATAACGCTGTATCGCTCAATGGTGTCATCCACACGGCTTTGACGGCGCATGCCTGCCGTATCAATCAGCGTAAATTTTTGCCCGTCGCGCTCTACAAAGCTGTCAATGGCATCGCGGGTGGTGCCCGGAATATTGCTGACAATCATGCGGGTTTCGCCGAGAATATGGTTTACAAGAGAGCTTTTGCCTGCGTTCGGTTTGCCGACGATAGCAACCTTAATATTGTCCTCGTCTTCTTCGCCAGCGGTTTCCTGCGGAAACAATTCGATGGCTTTCTCAATCACGTCACCCACGCCCATACCGTGCAGAGAAGAAACGGGGAAGGGGTCACCAAGGCCGAGCGAATAAAATTCATATACGCCTACGGGGACTTCGCCGGGCGCGTCGCATTTGTTGACCACAAGCAGGATGGGTTTGCCGGATTTCTGGAGCATGGTGGCAATTTCCATGTCGTTTGCCGTAACGCCTTCCCGAAGATTTGTAATAAACAAAATGACATCCGCGGTGTCCATGGCAAGCTGTACCTGCATACGCATTTCCTGCAGGATGATATCCTTTCCTGCAGGCTCAATACCGCCTGTGTCTACCACGGAAAAACTTCTGCCAAACCACTCGGCATCTGCATAGATACGGTCGCGGGTGATGCCCGGCGTATCTTCTACGATGGAAAGCCGTCTGCCGATGAGCTTATTAAAAAGTGTGGATTTTCCTACGTTTGGGCGGCCGATTACCGCCAAAATTGGTTTCGTCATTCCAGTTCGTCCTTTCTGAGTTTATCCCATAAGTCAAAACCGTCACATTCCACCGTAAAAATTGGTGTTCCAAGCTTTTGGGAAAGCTGTGGGACGGTCATGTCATCTAAAAATACATCCGTTCCGCTTCGAAGCATGGCGGAAGGGATATACGCCGCCTCGCCTAAGTGTTTGCCCCGTAGCTGCGCGGCAATGTCCTGCCCCGTAAGAAGCCCTGCCACGGTAATTTTCTCACCGAAAAAGTGATTGATAATACAGTGAACATCAATATGCAGCTGCGGAAATTTTTCCATTGCAAGGCGGGATAGCTTTTTCATGTGCTCTGCCGCTGCAACACCCGTGATGATAGAAATATGTCTTGCATCCGCATGGGGGCTTTCCGCTAGCGCTTCCTTAAATTCGTCTTCCAGACTTCGCAAAAGACCCACACCATTTTCAATCTGCGCATAGCCTTCGTAGCAGTCTGCAGGCGGAATCGGTTCTTCTGCTAAAAGATAAAATTCATCCGCGGCATAAATAAAGCGCGTGCCGATTTCAGCGAGAAGCTTTTCTTGCCATGCGGAAACCTGCCCGAGCACCTCGATGGCGCTTTCTTTATCAAAAGAGGAAAGCTTTGGCAGTCCTTCCCGATGGCGGGAAATACCGACGGGCACAACCGAAACGCTTTGCATGTACGGCGCATATGCGGATAAATCGCGGATGGTTTTGTCAAGTGCCGCTTTGTCGTTTACACCCGGCACAAGCACAATCTGCCCGTTCATGTGTATACCGCCGTCATACAGTGTTTTCAGATGGCGAAGCGCCGTGCCTGCATGGCGGTTTTTCAGCATTTGCGTGCGCAGGGACGGGTCGGTGGTATGCACGGAAATGTTAATCGGCTCAAGTCGCATGCGGATTACTTTTGCAATATCCGCATCCTTAACATTTGTAAGGGTTATGTAATTTCCTGTTAAAAAGGAAAGTCTAGCATCGTCATCTTTAAAATACAGCGTTTCTCGCATGCCGGGCGGAAGTTGGTCGATAAAGCAAAAAATACATTGGTTGGAGCACCGCTTTGCGTTGCCGAAAAGGGCACTTTCAAACTGGATACCAAGGTCCGGACTTTCCGGGTCTTCAAACTCGATGATTTCGCGGGTGCCGTCTGCCTTAAAAACAGAAAGTGTGACCACATCCTCGCAGGCATAAAAACGAAAATCCAGCTCGTCCTCCGGCACATGCCCATTCACTTCTTCAATTATATCCCCCGGCACAATGCCGGCGGCTTCCGCTTCGGAATCCGGAAAAACGGCATGCACAATTGCCTTCATCTGCTTTGCTCCTTCATCGCTCTGTCCATATTTCTGGCGGCATCCCGCTTTGCGGCTGTATCCCGCTTGTCATATAGCTTTTTACCTTTACAAAGTCCGAGATTCAGTTTCACATTGGAGCCGCTCCAATGAAGGTCCAGGGGAATCAGGGAATACCCTTGCTGCATAACGGAGGCATGCAAACGGCGTATTTCATTCTTGTGTAGTAGTAGCTTGCGGTCCCGAAGTGGGTCTTTGTTAAAAATGTTGCCTTGTTCGTATGGGCTGATATGCATGCCAAGAACGAAAATTTCTCCCTCCCGCACGGTGGCATAGGAGTCCTTTAAAGACACGTTCCCGCCGCGGATGGACTTCACTTCTGTCCCGGATAGCGAAATTCCGGCTTCATATGTTTCTTCCACAAAATAATCATGCCTTGCTTTTTTGTTTTGTGCGATTATTTTTTCCACTTTCCAAAGCCTCCTGCAATACAAAATCTATACGGGATAAGGCACTGTCCACACGGGAGAGGCGGACGTTTACCGACTGCCCGAGGCGATACACTTCGCCGTCGTGCTTTCCCGTAAGAGATAACGTTTTTTCATCATATATATAATAGTCGTCTCCCAAATCCTTTACATGGACAAGACCTTCTGCAAGGTTTGGCAGAGCAACAAAAAATCCAAAATCAGTCACAGAGGAAATTACCCCGGTAAAATCCTCGCCCACATGTGCTTCCATACAGCGGCACATAAGGTATCGCACCGCTTCCCGTTCGGCTTCGGCAGCTGCTTCCTCCCGCTGTGAGGAGGATGCGGCGGCACGGCGAACCTTTGCGGCATATTTCTCATAATTTTCGCCCCGAAGAATAGCTTTCACAATTCTGTGGCATAGTAAATCCGGATAACGACGGATGGGGGACGTGAAATGGCAGTAGTATTCCAGTGCCAGTCCAAAGTGTCCCATATTTTCATGGCTGTACTGTGCCTTCATCATGGAACGGAGAAGAAGCGTACTTACAATATGCTCCCGCTCGCTTCCGGCTACGCTCTCCAAAAGGGAGGCTGCCTTCTTTCCCGTTAGCTTGCTGGGAAAGGAAAGACCGAGTAGAGATAGGGCGGCAGAAAGCCGCTCCAGCTTTTCGCTGTCCGGAGCTTCGTGCACTCGGTAGACAAAAGGAGCACCAAGATGGAAAATATATTCTGCGATTACACGGTTACAAAGCACCATGCAGTCTTCAATCATGCGATTGGCTCGGCCTTCTTCCCGCTTTTTAATATCCGTTGCATGTCCCTGCTCGTCAAAAACAATTTGCGGCTCCGGCAGATTAAAATCAATACTGCCTTTTTCCTTTCGCCGCAGGGAAAGGCGGGTGCATAGCGCATCCAAACATTGGAGCGCGGGGAAAACAGCTTCGTGCTTTTTATCAGCATAGCCTCTTTCAAGCCACGCCGTCACCTCTTCATACACAAGACGGAAATCGGAACGAATAACGGCCTCCTGCACAGCAAAGGAAAGAAGCTGTCCGTCCCTGTCTAGGTCCATACACGTTGTAAGCGTCAGTCGGTCTACGTTTGGGTTTAAGCTGCAAATGCCATGCGAAAGCGCGAGGGGTAGCATGGGGATTGCCCGATCCGGCAGGTAACAGCTTGTGCCGCGGGCAAACGCTTCCCGGTCAATGGCACCGTTGTTTTTTACATAATGCGAAACGTCGGCAATGTGCACGTATAATCGGTAGCCTCTATCGGTTTCTTCGATAGAAATTGCATCGTCAAAATCACGTGCGTCTTGCCCATCTATCGTAAAGGTTAAAAGGGAACGCAAATCCTGCCGTCCTTCCGGGCTCTCCACCGAAGCCGGAATCTTATCTGCCGCTCGCATTACCTCCTCGGGGAAAACAGGCGGAAACTTATGAGATTCCAGAATGCCGGAAAGCACTGCTTCGTCCGACAGCTTTTTCTTTACGGAATATCGTCCGCGATGGTGGTCGATTTGCCCTGAGAGCGCCAGTTCTTCCAAAATCAGCGTCAATTCAAACCGCTCCCGCGGCGGCACACAAAGCATGGCGGCGATTTCGTCCTCGGAAAGGGGGACAGAAGCCTGATGCAGAAGAAATGCGTAAACCTTTTCCTTTCTGTTCAAGTGAAACCTCCTGAAATTACAGAGGCTGCCGCACAAGCGCGCAGAATGGATTGCACCCTGCATGTAATGCGACAGCCCGAGTCTTCTTTGTCTGCGAAGCACTTATTTAAATACGACTGCAAGCACAACAGAGAGAATGATGAACAATACAGCCAGAATTGCGGTCCACTTTTCCAGGATACCATTTAAGGTTCTGCCCTTGTTCTTCCCAAAAAAGCTATCGGAATTACTACCGGCAATAGAACCGGAAAGACCTGCATCTTTGCCGCTCTGCATTAAAACTACTGCGACAAGGCAAACCGCAACGACTATATGTATAATCGTACATGCCAATTTCATAGCGTACACCTCCCAAATATATTTCATATACAGTAGTGTACCACATTTTTATAGATTTTACAAGTTTTTTTATAAAATTTCTGACAAAATTCCGAGTTTTTACATTTTTGCTGTTGAAATGGGTGGATTATATTGTTTTTGGCGGATAAATGTGCTATAATGATTTCATCGAAGATGAAATCAACTAAGTTTGCCTTGACAGGCAAGTGAAGTTATCTTTGATAGTGAAGTTTACTTCGTAAGTGAAGTTTCGCCTAACGACAAAGTGTCAAACTTAACTTCACTTTTGAGAATCAAAAAACTTCACTGCTTTTAGCAACTTCACTTTGAACATTAGTTCAAAACTTCACAAAATGATGCGCATCTAATTCGTTTACTGATTCTATAATGATTTCAAGCAAAGCTTGAAATCGTCGATATGTCATAAATGACTCGATATGTCGCTTACGCGACGAGAATTCATATCATATCGAGCAAACGAAGTTGGCATATCGATAAAAAATGACGGCGCATCCCTTCTGGGACACGCCGTCATAGCATTTTTTAGCGAAGTCCGTATTCCTTTTCTGCTTCTTCAAACGCTGCAACCGTGGCATCTGCGATGTCAACAAGTCCCGTTTTACGGCACTCGGCAAGCTTTCGAAGCTCGAGTTCACCGGGATAGAGAATTTCCGTAAAGCCTTCTGCCTTTTCGGAAGCCTTGATTTCAGAAATCATATCTTCCATTCTATGCTCGAAAACATCTACATCCTGTGTTTTGGAAATATCCATTGCGATAAAGCAATGACCCACATTTCCGTTTTGTTCGGGGTTTTGGTTCCATGCATGTACGTTTTGCGTCATGGCGGCGCCGGAAAGTGCTGCGGCAAGGGTTTCCACCATCATGGCAAGTCCGTATCCCTTGTAGCCGCCAAAGGGCATGAGCGTGCCGCCGGCTTCGTAGGCGGAAGCGTCCAAAGTTTCCCGTCCGTCCTTGTCAATGACCCATCCGGGCGGAAGGGGCTTGCCCTCTCTTGCAAGTTTTAGGACCTTCTGGTCGGAGGTGTAGCTCATGGCAATATCATATACCACCTTGTCAAACTTACCCGCGGGGGCAGAGAATGCAAAGGGATTATTGCCGATGGTACGCTTGCGGCTGCCGGTTGCGGCAACCAAAACGTCCCCGTTACTCATTGCCATACCCACCATTTTGTTTTCGGCGCACATGCCCGTGTAATAGCCTGCAGCACCGAAATGGTGGCTGCCGCAGACGTTTACGACACCAATACCGGTTTCCCGTGCTTTTTGCATGGCAAGTTCCATTGCCTTATAGGAAAGAACAATACCAAGACCGCCTTTGCCATCTGCAAGGGCATGTGACGGGGTTTCAGCAGTAACAGAGAGCTCGCATTTGGGGCTTATACCGCCGCTTTTCAGGCAACGCAGATAGAAGGGAACTCTGTAAATACCGTGGGTGAATACGCCGCGCATTTCCGTTTCCAGAAGTACATCGGCTAAAATTGCAGCATCCGATTCGGATACGCCTGCTTTGCAAAAAAGCGCCACGGTTCTGTTTCGCATGTCTTGTGTTTCAAGCTTCATTTTTTCATCTCCTTAAGATTTACAGCAAATATGCTTTTTCGCGATAAGCGTACCATAAATGCAGAATTGCGAGTACAGATTTTGTGCTATGTTTTACAGCAAAAAGCGCATTTTGCAAAAACGATATATTTGCGCACTTGCATTGCCCTTTTATATGGATGCGAAAAGCAAAGTTTTCTACAGAAAGGTATTGAAAAAAACACCAATTTCTATTATAATAGTAGAAAATAATTTTGTGAAGAAAAAGGTGCGGAATGAAACGACTTGTAATCGGCATACTGGCGCATGTGGATGCGGGAAAAACAACGCTGTCTGAAGGGCTTTTGTATGCGGCGGGCGCAATCCGTTCTATGGGACGTGTGGACCATGGGGATGCGTTTTTGGATACGGATAAAATTGAACGGCAAAGAGGGATTACTATTTTTTCCAAGCAGGCAATGTTGGAAACGGATGCGGTTTCTTTTACACTGCTGGACACACCCGGACATGTGGATTTTTCAGCGGAAATGGAGCGTTCTCTTCGTGTGCTCGACTATGCCATTTTGGTGATAAGCGGAGCGGACGGCGTACAGAGCCATACGGAAACCCTTTGGAAGCTTCTACGGCATTATGACATACCCACATTTATTTTTGTAAATAAAATGGATTTGCCTACGGCATCGAAAACAGAGATGCTCACGAAGCTACAACAAAGACTGGATGGCGGATGCTTGGCTTTTGGGGAAGAGGACGATGCTTTTTTTGAAAATGTAGCCATGCAAAGCAGTACACTTTTGGACGCTTATCTTGCAAACGGTGTGCTTTCTGACGACGAAATCGCATCTTCTGTAGCGGCACGGCAAATTTACCCCTGTTATTTCGGCTCAGCACTTCGTAATACGGGGGTTGGGGAATTTTTTGCCGGTGTTTGCCGGTATACGCTCCAAAAGGAATATCCCACGGCATTTGGCGCAAAGGTCTTTAAAATTACGGAAGATGATAAGGGACAGCGCATAGCCTACATGAAAATTACGGGGGGCAGTCTTCCGGTCAAAACGCAACTGGAAGGAAAAAATTGGAGCCGAAAGGTAAACGAGCTTCGGGTCTATTCAGGGATAAAATATGCACAGGTGCAGGCGGCAATGCCCGGAAGTGTTTGCGCAGTCCCGGGGCTTGATAAAACCTACCCCGGCGAAGGACTTGGCTTTGAAAAAGAGGATGAAGCCCTTCTTTCCGAGCCGGTGTTAACCTATGGCGTTGTACTGCCGGAGGGGACGGACGTTTTATCCGCGCTTGCCATATTTCGAAAGCTTGAAGAGGAAGAAACCCAGATGCATGTACTCTGGAATGAACTTTTAGCCAAAATAGATGTACAGGTTATGGGTGAGGTACAGCTGGAGGTTTTAACAGAAATTCTAAACAGCCGTTTTGGGCTTTCGGTAGAATTTACAAACGGCAGCATTATTTATAAAGAAACCATCAGGAACACGGTAGAGGGCGTGGGGCATTTTGAGCCGCTTCGGCATTATGCAGAGGTTCATGTGCTTTTAGAGCCGGGCAAACGGGGAAGCGGCGTGGAAATTGCGGTAAACTGCAGTGAGGACATCCTCGCAAAAAACTGGCAACGGCTAATCGTAACGCATCTTGCGGAAAAGACTCATCGGGGCGTGTTGACAGGCTCGCCCGTAACGGATATTAAAATTACGCTTGTAGCGGGAAAAGCGCACATCAAGCATACCGAAGGCGGAGATTTTCGGCAGGCGACCTACCGCGCCGTGCGGCAGGGGCTTATGCAGGCGGAAAGCGAGCTTTTAGAACCGTGGTACAGCTTTGTGCTGGAGGTGCCGCCCCAATCGGTAGGGCGGGCTCTTACGGATTTGGAACGAATGGGGGCGGCGTTTTCTGCGCCTGTACCGGGAGAAATTTTATCCACGATTTCCGGGCGTGCCCCCATCTCACAAATGCGGGAATATCATACGGCGGTGCTCGGGTATACCCACGGCAAGGGCAGACTGTCCTGCACCTACGGTGGCTATGATGTATGCAAAAATGCTGAAATGGTTATTAGTGAAATTGGATATGATGCAGAAGCAGACCTTGCCAATACAGCGGATTCTGTATTCTGTTCCCACGGGGCGGGCAATTTAGTGAAGTGGGACGAGGTGTTTGCCCACATGCACATTCCCACGCTTGCGCAAAAAAAAGAAGCGGAATCGGAGCCTGTGCGACGGGCGCAGTATCAGAAAATTTTAGCGGATGATGCAACCCTTTTGGAAATATACGAACGGACGTATGGAAAGATACAGCAGAGAACACCTCATACCATGCATACGCCAAAGCCCGTGCAGTCCTATAAGGGAAAGCCTGTGCCGCAAGGACCTACGTATTTACTGATTGATGGGTATAATATTATTTTTGCGTGGGATGCGCTTTCGGAAATTGCGAAGGAAAGCCTGGAAACAGCGCGTGCAATTCTTATAAATCGTCTGTGCAACTATCAGGCAATGCGAAAAAATAACGTTATTTTAGTATTCGATGCGTACAGAGTGAAGGGGAGCGTGCGGGAAATCGAAAAAATTCACGGCATAAGTGTGGTGTACACAAAGGAAGCGGAAACGGCGGATGCTTATATTGAAAAGACCACGAAAGAGCTTGCAAAGCAGTATCGCGTACGGGTGGCAACGTCCGACCGTCTGGAGCAGATTATCGTATTCGGGCACGGCACACAGCGGGTTTCTGCAGCGGAATTTCTTGCCGAGGTGGAAGCGGCAGAAAAGGAAATGCGTGATTTTATTCATAACAATCATGCATAAATGTATAAAAATAATAAAATAATGCATAAATATTCTCAAAAAACCCTTGACAAATAGGGGAAAAGGGAGTATAATATGCAAATGAGGTTAAAATTTATTCATTTTGGAAAGGAAAAACAAGATGGCAACGGTATTTATCGACGGCAGTGCAGGAACCACGGGGCTGCGTATATTTGAAAGACTGGAACAAAGAACGGATATTCAGCTTATAAAGCTTTCGGAGGAAGTGCGAAAGGATACGGCAGCCCGAAAGGAAGCAATAAACAGTGCGGATATTGTGTTCCTTTGTCTGCCGGATGCGGCGGCGATAGAAGCCGTAAGCCTTTTGGAAAATACAAAAACTGTAATTATTGATACTTCTACGGCACACCGTACAAATCCCGATTGGGCATACGGGTTTGCGGAGCTTGGCAATAAGCGGGAGCAGATTAAAGGGGCTACGCGCATTGCAAATCCGGGCTGCCATGCAAGCGGATTTATTGCACTTGTGTGGCCGCTTGTTAAGGCAGGGATTATAAAGCCGGATGTGTATTTAACGTGCTTTTCGCTCACGGGATATTCCGGCGGCGGGAAGAAAATGATTGCGGAATATGAAAGCGCGGGAAGGTCTTTACTCCTCTCCGCCCCCCGTCAGTACGGACTTACCCAGCAGCATAAGCATTTGAAGGAAATGGCAGCGATTTCGGGGCTTAGCAATCTCCCGGCATTTTCTCCCATTGTAGCCGATTTTTACAGCGGGATGGAGGTTTCGGTGCCGCTTTTTGCAAAGGATGTTCGCGGTAGTATCGAGGATATTGCGGCGGTGTATGCCGATACATATAAGGAAGGGCTTGTGCAGTATGTCCCGCAGGCAGACGAAGAAGGCTTTTTGAGTGCGGCAGCATATTCCGGACGGGACGATATGGAGGTCACGGTTTCGGGAAATGCAGAGCGCATTCTGCTGACAGCCCGCTTTGATAATCTTGGAAAAGGCGCTTCGGGCGCGGCAATACAAAATATGAATATTGTTCTCGGCACAAAGGAAGCTGAGGGCTTGACGATAGGATAGCCGAAAGAGAAAGGATTGGAAAAAATATGCATATAATAAAAGGCGGCGTTTGTGCCGCAAAGGGATTTACAGCAAACGGGGTACACTGCGGAATACGGAAAAACAGAACCAAAAGAGATTTGGCACTTATTTATAGTGAAGTGCCGTGTACAGCGGCGGCGGTTTATACGCAAAATCTTGTAAAGGGTGCACCGCTTACGGTGACGAAGGCGCACCTTGCCGACGGTATGGCGCAGGCGGTAATCTGCAACAGCGGAAACGCTAACACCTGCAATGCTGACGGCATTGAAATTGCAGAAAAAATGAGTGAAGCGGTTGCGGCTTCCCTCGGCATCCGTGCAGATGGAGTTGTTGTCGCATCCACAGGTGTTATCGGGCAGCCCTTGCCCCTGGCGCCTATTACGGCGGCAATCCCCGCACTTTCCGAAGGGCTTTCTCCTGAAGGCAGCGTACTTGCGGGAGAGGCTATTATGACTACGGATACTACGCTTAAGGAAATTGCAGTAGAGTTTACCGCAGGCGGGAAGACCTGCAGAATCGGCGGTATTGCAAAGGGAAGCGGCATGATTCATCCCAATATGGCAACCATGCTTGTGTTTATCACTACAGACGTTTCTATTTCCCATGCAATGCTTCAAAAAGCACTTTCTTCCGATATTACGGAAACCTTCAATATGCTCAGCATTGATGGAGATACCTCCACAAACGATATGGTAGCTGTTTTGGCAAACGGTCTGGCAGGCAACGCGGAAATTACCGAAGAGGGCGAAGACTTTACGGCGTTTATGCAGGCACTCAATTCCGTTACTGTACACCTTTGCCGGATGATGGCAGGGGACGGCGAAGGCGCAACAAAGCTTTTAGAATGTAAAACAAGCGGCGCTAAAGATTTGCAAACGGCAAAAACCGTTGCAAAGAGCGTAATCTGCTCCAGTCTTTTAAAGGCTGCCATGTTTGGTGCAGATGCAAACTGGGGACGCGTGCTTTGTGCGATAGGTTATAGCGGCGCAGATGTAGATGTTACCCGCGTAGATGTTTCCTTCCGTTCGAAGAAAGGCGAAATTGCCGTTTGCGAAAATGGGGCAGGCGTTGCATTTTCTGAGGAAAAAGCGAAGGAAATTCTGCTTGAGGATGAAATTGAAATCCTTGTAAAGCTTGGGGACGGCGCATATGGCGCAACGGCTTGGGGCTGTGACCTTACTTATGACTATGTAAAAATCAACGGAGATTACAGAACCTGATATTCTTCTTTTTTGCACAACTTTGTGCATGAAAAGGAAGGAATACACAAGTTTGTTTATAAGGAGAAAAACGAAATGGAACAACATTTTTCAAATGCACAGCGTGCAGAGGTGCTGACACAGGCACTTCCATACATACAGCAGTATAACGGCAAGGTTGTCGTTATCAAATACGGCGGCAATGCTATGATAAATGAACACCTTAAAGAACAGGTTATGGAAGACATTGTGCTTCTTTCTCTTATCGGTGTGAAAACCGTTTTGGTGCACGGCGGCGGTCCGGAAATCAGCGAAACGATGGAGAAACTCGGTAAAAAAGCCGTCTTTGTGGACGGACTTCGTGTAACAGATAAGGAAACCATTGATATTGTGCAAATGGTGCTTGCGGGCAAGGTTAATAAAAGCCTTGTAAACCTTCTGGAAATGAAGGGCGGCAATGCCATGGGGATTTCCGGTATTGACGGCAGACTGATTGAAGCACAGGTAAAAAATGAAAAGCTTGGCTTTGTAGGGGCAATTACAGGTGTTAATATTGCGCCTGTGACAGACCTCCTTGAAAAAGGCTATATCCCCGTTATCTCCACCGTCGGTTGTGATAAGGACGGGAATACCTACAATATTAACGGCGATACTGCCGCGGCATTTATCGCGGGCGCACTGGGTGCCGAACGGCTTATCATGATGACGGATATTGCCGGTATTTTGCGGGATAAGGATGACCCCGATACGTTAATTCCCGTACTGACCATCGAAGAGGCAGAGGCACTTAAGGGCGAAGGCGTTATCTCCGGCGGCATGATTCCCAAGGTTGACTGCTGCATAGAAGCACTTGGGAAAGGCGTCAAAAACGTAACAATAATGGACGGCAGAGTCCCCCATTCCATTTTGATGGAAATTCTTACGGATGAGGGTGCCGGTACCATGGTACGGGGAGGAAACTAAAATGACAAACCTACAGGAACTTGATAAAACCTATGTGGCGGGTACCTATGCCCGTTTCCCCGTAACACTTACCGAGGGAAAGGGTTCTCTCGTTTATGATGAGGCGGGAAAAGAATATATAGATTTGGGAACAGGGATTGCGGTAAACAGCTTCGGCTTTGGCGATGAAGAATGGATAAAAGCTACCACCGAACAGCTTTCGCGCTTGCAGCATACCTCGAATCTCTATTATACTGCGCCTTGTGCACGTCTTGCAGCACTTCTTTGCCAAAAGACAGGCTTTAAAAAGGTGTTTTTCGGGAACTCCGGTGCAGAAGCCAATGAATGTGCCATTAAGGTTGCCAGAAAGTACGCGGCAGAAAAGAAGGGAGCAGAATACTTTACAATTGTAACCCTTGAAAATAGCTTTCACGGCAGAACGATAACGACCCTTGCTGCCACAGGGCAGGCGCACTATCACGAGCTTTTTCAGCCGCTTACGCCCGGGTTTGTACATACACCGGCAAATGACATAGAGGCAATGCGGAAAATCGTGAAAGAGAATAAGACGGCGGCAGTTATGCTGGAGTGCGTACAGGGCGAGGGCGGCGTTGTGCCGCTGGAAGATGCCTTTGTAAAGGAAACAGCAAAGCTTTGCAGGGAAGAGGATGTCCTTCTCATTATTGACGAAGTGCAGACAGGAAACGGAAGAACCGGCAAGCTGTATGCCTATATGCATTATGGTATTATGCCCGACATCGTTTCCACTGCAAAGGGTCTTGGCGGCGGACTCCCTATTGGGGCAGCACTTTTAGGGGAGAAGGTGGAAAATGTTCTTTCCCCCGGTGACCATGGCTCGACCTTTGGAGGAAATCCCGTTGCATCAGCGGGCGCGGTCAGTATTTTGTCCCGCATAGATGACGCACTTCTTTCCGAGGTGGAAGAAAAGAGCCGTTATATTTTCGATACGCTCTTAGGTGCCGACGGCATTGAAGGCATAAGCGGAAAAGGCTTTATGATAGGAATAAAGACGAAAAAGGCGGCGGGTGAGGTAGTCACCGCATGCCGCGAAAAAGGTGTTTTGGTGCTTACCGCAAAGGATAAGGTGCGGCTTTTGCCGGCGCTGAACATTCCCATGGCGCTTTTGGAAAAGGCAATTGCAACCATAAAAGAAGTTTGCAAGGAGGAAGAGTAATCAATGGATATGAAGGGCAGAAGCTTTTTAAAGCTTTTAGACTATACGCCGGAGGAAATCGCTTACTTGATTTCTCTGGCGGCAGACCTTAAGAAAAAGAAGAAGGACGGCATTCCCCACAGAATGCACGAAGGGAAAAATATTGCCCTCGTTTTTGAAAAGACCAGCACGCGTACCCGTTGTGCCTTTGAGGTGGCGGCAACAGACCTTGGCATGCATCCTGTGTATCTCGACCCCTCCGGCTCCCAGATTGGGAAAAAGGAGAGCATTGCGGACACGGCACGCGTGCTCGGCAGAATGTTTGACGGTATAGAGTACCGCGGATATGGGCAGGAAATCGTAGAGGAACTGGCAAAGTATGCCGGCGTTCCGGTGTGGAACGGTCTTACAAATGAATATCATCCGACCCAGATTTTGGCGGACTTTTTAACCATACAGGAGCATTGCGGCGCGCTTCGGGGCAAAAAGCTTGTATATATGGGTGATGCCCGCTATAATATGGGGAATTCCCTTATGGTCGGCTGTGCGAAAATGGGCATGCATTTTGTAGCATGCGCACCGAAAAGCTATTTCCCAAGCGCTGATTTGATTGCCACCTGTCAGGCAATTGCGGCGGAAACGGGCGCGACGCTCTCCTTTTGCGAAGACCCCATGGAGGCAACGCGGGGCGCAGATGTCATTTATACGGATGTTTGGGTTTCTATGGGTGAGCCGGAATCTGTATGGAAGGAAAGAATTGATGCTTTATCCCCGTACAGCGTAACGGAGGAAATTATGAAAAATGCGGGACCGCAGTGCCGCTTTATGCACTGCCTGCCGGCATTCCATGACCTGAAAACGACTATCGGCAAAGAAATTTACGAAAAATTCGGTATAGACCATATGGAGGTTTCCGACGCTGTGTTTGAAAGCGAACAGTCTATCGTTTTTGACGAAGCGGAAAACCGCATGCATACCATAAAGGCTGTTATGGCGGCAACACTATAAGTAAACATGAAATTTTGACAGGGTGCGTTAGATATCGCACCCTGTGGTGCTTCATAAAATCATTCTTTACCTAAGGAGCAAAAGTATGAAAAAAGCATATTTGATTTTAGAGAACGGAAAAGTGTTTGAAGGAATTCAAATCGGTGCAGAAGGGGAAGCCGCAGGAGAACTGGTGTTTACCACAGGCGTAGTCGGGTATCTCGAAACGCTGACAGACCCCGCCTATAAAGGGCAGATCATTATGCAGACCTTTCCGCTTATTGGAAATTATGGCGTTATGGAAGCGGATTTGGAAGGGGAATGCAGCGCAGGCGGGTACGTGGTACACGAATTGTGTGATACCCCCTCGAATTTTCGCTCGGAATATGACCTTAATACCTTTTTGAAGAAAAACGGTGTGCCGGGCATTGCGGGCGTAGATACGCGGGAAATTACACGCATTATCCGCAGGGAGGGTACAATGCGCGCCCTTTTAACCGATTCTGCGCCTTCGGATTGCGCACTGAGTTTTGCAAGTGTAGGACTAAATAAGGCGGGGTGCACGGAAAGGATAGTATGCAAAGCGCTGGGAGAAGCAAAGTATAGGGTTTCCCTGTTGGATTTTGGAATGACGCAAAGCTTTCCCCGTTTGTTTACGGCGCGCGGCTGCGAGGTTTTGGTTATGCCGCAAAGCACATCTGCCGCGGATATTTTGGCAGAGAAGCCGGACGGCGTGGTGCTTTCCGGCGGACCGGGAAATCCGGAAGACTATACGCACCAGATAGAGGAAATAAAAAAAATTATAGGTAAAGTACCGGTTTTTGCTGTAGGGCTTGGACATCAGCTTATTGCCCTTGCTATGGGGGGTAAAACGGTAAAGCTCAACCCCGGACATCGCGGCGCAAATCAGCCGGCAAAAAGCATGGAAAACGGACGAACATATATAACCACGCAAAACCACGGCTATGCAGTTTTGGCAGAAAGCCTTGCGGGGGTGGCAGAAGAAACGTTTGTAAATCTAAACGACCAAACAAATGAAGGACTTATCTATCCGGGAAAGATGTGCAAAACCTTTCAGTTTTATCCGGATGCATATTCCGGGGCGTTTATTCCGGATGCATTTATAGAGGAGATGGGAGGGAAAACGAATGCCTAAGGACAAAACAATACAAAAGGTACTGGTGATTGGGTCCGGCCCCATTGTTATCGGACAGGCGGCAGAGTTTGACTATGCAGGCGCACAGGCTTGCCGTGTTCTTCGGGAGGAAGGCATCAATGTTGTTTTGGTAAACTCCAATCCCGCAACAATTATGACGGATAAAAATCTGGCCGATGAAATTTATTTAGAGCCTCTAAATGCCGAAGCGGTACGCCGCATTATTGAGAAGGAAAGACCGGACGGGCTACTTGCGGGACTTGGCGGGCAGACGGGACTTACCATCGCTATGCAGCTTTTCCGCGACGGCACGCTTTCCAAATACGGCGTACGCCTTCTTGGAACGGATATAGATGCCATCGACAAAGCAGAGGACAGAGAACTGTTTCGAAATACCATGCAGGAAATCGGACAGCCCTGCGTTCCCTCCGATATTGCAACGACGGTAGAGGAAGCACTCACAATTGCCGAGGAAATCGGCTACCCTGTGATTGTGCGCCCTGCGTTTACCTTAGGCGGCTCAGGCGGTGGGATTGCAGAGGATGCGGCTTCGCTTGCCACGATTTCCAAAACAGGGCTTGATATGTCACCGATTACACAGGTGCTTGTCGAAAAATGCATTTCCGGTTGGAAGGAAATTGAATTTGAAACGATGCGCGACAGCGCAGGAAATACAATTGCAATCTGTTCTATGGAAAACGTAGACCCCGTGGGCATTCATACGGGAGATTCCATTGTGGTAGCCCCTGCCGTCACGCTTTCGCCTAAAGAATATAACATGCTGCATGCGGCGGCGCTGGATATGGTGGATAAAATCGGCATTATCGGTGGCTGCAACTGTCAGTTTGCCTTAAACCCCGAAAGCTTTGAATATGCAGTTATCGAGGTAAACCCCAGAGTTTCCCGTTCTTCTGCGCTTGCCTCCAAAGCAACGGGCTATCCGATTGCAAAAATTACAACCAAAATTGCGCTCGGATACACCTTGGATGAAATTAAAAATGATATAACCGGCACAACCAGCGCATGCTTTGAGCCGACGGTAGACTATATCGTCGTTAAATTCCCCAAATGGCCGTTTGAAAAGTTTGCCACGGCAAGCCGAAGGCTCGGTACGCAGATGAAAGCAACGGGCGAAGTTATGTCCATTGCGCCGACGTTCGAAGCCGCGCTTATGAAGGCAGTTCGCGGGGCGGAAATATCGCTGGATACCTTAAATGCACCGCCTGTATCGGATTTGCCGCTGGCGGAAAG
Organism: Clostridia bacterium; assembly: GCA_045648645.1. Classification (GTDB taxonomy): domain Bacteria; phylum Bacillota; class Clostridia; order UMGS1883; family UMGS1540; genus SIG447. Next base: position 20,406 of record JAZROH010000020.1, read on the forward strand.
ACTTGCCACCGCGGATGACCGCCGTATTTTTACGGTTTTTGAAGCCATTAAAAGCGGCATGACAATTGACGAAATATATAAGATTACCAAAATTGACAGATGGTTTTTGTCAAAGCTTCGTAATCTGGCGGATTTTGAAGCGGAAATCGCAAACGGTATTTCAGAGGATTTGTATATAAAGGGAAAACGAATGGGGTATCCCGATGCCGCGCTTTTAAGACTATCCCAAAGCACGGCTTTGCCTAAGGCTAAGCTTTGTTATAAGATGGTAGATACCTGTGCGGGAGAATACGATGCGGTAACACCGTATTTCTATTCTTCCTTCGGGGGAGAATGTGAATCCCGTGCGTTTAAAAGAAGCGGAAAGCCCGTGGTTATGGTGCTCGGTTCCGGTCCTATCCGCATAGGGCAGGGAATTGAGTTTGATTATAGCAGCGTACACTGCGTATGGACGCTACAGAAGATGGGATATGACGTTGTTATTGTCAATAATAATCCCGAAACCGTTTCCACCGACTATGACACGGCGGACAGACTGTATTTTGAGCCACTTTGCCCGGAAGACGTAATGCAGATTATAAACGTGGAAAAACCCATTGGCGTTGTGGTTGCCTTTGGCGGACAAACGGCGATAAAGCTTACGAAGTTTCTGGATGCGGCGGGTATTCCTATCCTCGGTACTTCTGCGGAGGGCATTGATACGGCAGAGGACAGAGAACGGTTTGACGCACTTTTGGAAAGCTTCGGGATAAAGCGTCCGCGTGGTATGGGCGTCCGCACGATGGAGGAAGCCATAGAGGCGGCAAACACGCTCGGATACCCTGTCCTGCTTCGCCCCTCGTACGTAATCGGCGGGCAGAACATGACCATTTCGCGAAGCGACGAAAAGACCAAAAGCTATATGGAAACCATTTTGTCCGGCGGTATTGAAAACCCTGTGCTTGTAGATAAATACATGCCCGGCACAGAACTTGAGGTGGACGTAATTTCCGATGGCGAGGATGTTTTAATCCCCGGTATTATGGAGCATGTTGAGCGGGCAGGCGTGCACAGCGGCGACTCTATTGCCGTATATCCGCCGTATAATTTAAGTGACAAGTTTTTGCAAAAAATTTGCCGCTCGGCAGAAAAGCTTGCATTAGCACTTGGAACACGGGGGCTTGTAAATATCCAATATTTAATTTATGAAGATGAACTATATGTGATTGAGGTAAACCCACGCGAC
>JAZROH010000021.1:0-4486 GCA_045648645.1 Clostridia bacterium
GTGTGTATTTTTGTTGTGGTGACTTAACTATAACACAAAATTAAGAGTTTCCGTATATTTTTTTTGAACATGCAATTTCTGTTATGAGCTTTGCTCGTAACAAAATTGCGTGTAGTGTAACACATCTATTGTAAACCTACAAATTGCTATGAAGAAGATTAAGAATTTATATTGAACACAGGTGTTTTATTTGGTATAATATATTTAATTTTTATGGAAGTGTTTTTTAATAATTGTTTATATCCGCACCATATTAACCAGATTTTTAAAAAGTCGATAGGGGTAACGCTTCGTTCCTATATTATAGGAAAAAGAATTTCAATGGCAGAAAACCTTTTGGTGAACTCTGTTCTTTCGCCGGGGCAATAGGGGATGTGCGGATTTTCTTCGCCGTCGTATTTTTCGGAGTGTTTTAAGGAAAGGACGGGAAGGACGACAAGTGAGTATAGACAACAATTTTTAAAAAGTGGTAAAGCGACTGCTTCAAATACACCGAACATGCGGGAGCGTTTTCGTTAATTTTTGCAAAAATACTTGAAATAAAAAAACGGATTTGTTATAATGAAAAAAAATACGGAAAAGGGGGAAGATGAAAGTGACAGATTTAAACAAGAGATTTTCGGCTGTACAGCTCAGGCTCGGATGCGGATATCTGGCATTTTGCCGTTCCTCCTGGCGAGCAAAGGATGAGGTGCGTACCTGCAGTCAGTTTTATTTTATTCTGGAGGGAAGCTGCGAACTGCATATTGACGGGGAAAAGCATACATTAGTTCCCGGCGATCTTGCGCTTTTGCCTGCCGGAAAAACCTTTTCCGTGTTTCATACTGCCGAGCGCCATCTTTTAAAATATTACTTTGAGTTTTCTGCTACAGTAGGAGGCGTGAGCATTTTTGATTGGCTGCCTGTAACTTACGTGGTGCGTATAGAGGATATTGAGAAAATGCGCCAGACGTTTCACGGGATATGGTACGATGAATATGGAGAGTGTGATGTAGAGGAATCCAGGCAGAACGAATTGGTACGCACGATATTTAATACCTTTATGGAGAAGGCGCTAAAGACCGACGCCGAGGAAAAAATAGAGAAAGCCTTCCTTTCTGTGATAGAATATATGCAGAATCATATGGGCGAAAAGCTTACCGTAGAGGAGCTTGCGGCGGAAGCCTGCATGGCACCAACGGCGTTTGCACGGGCATTTCAAAAAACAGTGGGAAAGCCGCCGATTACCCTTTTAAATGAGATGAGAGTGGAAGAGGCAAAGCGTTTTCTCCGTGAAACAGATATGCATGTTGGAGAGGTTGGCGCATGTGTCGGTTTTGCCGACGAATTTAATTTCTCGAAATTTTTCAGCGCCCATATGGGCATGGCGCCGTCGGCATACAGGCGCGAGAAAGGGAAACACGTAGATGGATAAGGAAGCCTTTGGAAAACGAATTCGAAAAATCCGGAAAGAAAATAAGATGACTGTGGATACCCTCGCTGACATGGTGGGGATTTCCGCTTCGCACCTTCGGGAAATTGAGAACGGACGAAAGCTCCCTGCGCTTCCTGTGTTTGTAGAAATTGCCAAGGCGTTGGGCGTTATGACGGATGAGCTTTTGGCAAGCCAGCCCCAGATTGCAGACCATGTGATTCTGAATAGCCTTACCATGCGGATGCGAAGTCTTCCGAAGGAAAAGTATAATATGCTTGTGTGGATTTGCGATACGCTGATTACCCGTATGAAAAGCGAGGAATAAAAAAGAATATACCATCAATGTGGCACATTAAGTGGATTTTCACTTGATGTGCCGCATTTTTTTGCCCAAAAGCTTATTTGCTGTTCATAGGCGTATTGAAAAAGCGATTTTGATATTTCTCTGGACGAATTGAGAAACAAGCTTGCTGTTAAATGTGTACATGAAAACGGATGAGATGGTTCGGATTTTGTTGAACTCTCTCAAAAACGACGCTTTCAGATGAAAACGCCCCTAAAAGCGGTGCGCGGCGTAAAAAAATACCGTGAAAGTGCCATTTTAAAAGGATTTTTAATTTCTAAATCGGCTAAGATAATCCATGGTATTCTGTAAAAATCATTGTTATAATTTAATTAAAGATACAGTGCGATAAATGGAACGCATGAAAGGAGAAGATGATGACAAAACTGAGAGACAAATTATGGCTTTGGGGACAAACAGAAGGCTCGCACCATGTAAATAATGCCTTCGAGATTCCGGGACAAAGCCGCATGACGGCGCTGGAGGGCGCGGTGTATTTCGGAATCCCCAACATGTGCCGTGTGGTGATGGCGGGGCTGCCGAAGCCGCCGTTTGACCGGGATGCCATGGTGCTGGACAGGCTGAAAAATGTAGTTTGGTCTATTATTGGTGACTGTAGCTCCGGGCACGAGATGTACACGGACGAAATTATCAGGCTCGCAGAAAAGTATCCAAATATTTGCGGCATTATAATGGATGACTTTTTCACGGAAACGAGAATGAAGCTTTTTACGCCGGAATATTTGCAGGAAATCAAGGCAACGGTTAAGGAAAGAGCACCGCGTCCGCTGCCGCTCTGGGGCGTAATTTACACCCAGGAGCTGACGGAGGAAAGAAGAGCACATCTTGCGGAATGTGATAAGATCACCATGTGGACCTGGTGCGCGGAAAACCTGTCGAAACTGGAAGAAAATTATGCAAAGCTTCGTGCGCTTTGGTCGGGAGAAGAAATTTATGCCGGATGCTACATGTGGGATTACGGCAGACATAAAGAAATGCCTGAGGATTTAATGCAGCTGCAACTCGATACATATTATAAGTGGCTGAAGGAAGGCAAAATTGCCGGCATGATTCTCTGCTCCAACTGCTGTGCGGATGTAGGTCTTAAAACCCCGGATATGGCAAGAGCGTGGATTGAAGAACACGGCGACGAGGAAATATAAGAAAAGCCGAGAGAAACGGTGTAACTGCCAGTATTTGGCGTATTCACAAACAGGCGCGAAAATGCTATACTGGAGAAGCAGGAAAGGAAGACAAACATGAAAAACTGGTTTCGGCAAGCCGGGTATGGCATGATGATCCACTTCGGACTCTACAGCCTTCTCGGCGGGGAATGGAAGGGTGAACGAACGCCTTGGGAAGCCGAATGGATTATGCGCAATAATTACATACCTATTAAAGAGTATGAAAAACTTACGAAGGCATTTAATCCTATATTTTTCGATGCGGAGGAATGGGTGCTTCTGGCAAAGGAATGCGGCATGAAATATTTCGTAATCACATCCAAGCACCATGAGGGTTTTGCCCTCTTTCATTCCAAGGCAGACCCCTATAACGTTGTGGATGCAACGCCCTTTGGAAGAGACATTATAAAGGAAATTGCCCTGGCGTGCGAAAAGCATGATATGCGGCTCGGTCTCTATTATTCTCAGGATATTGACTGGCATGAGGCGCATGGTGGCGGGTTTATTCTCCCTTGGGCGCATGACGGCGGCTTTAGCTGCAATGTAACGGACTTCCCGGGGGCGGAGGGCAAGGACTATTCGATTTGCTTTGAAAAGAAAATTGTGCCGCAGGTAAAGGAAATTTTAACGAATTATGGTGACCTTTGCCTGATATGGTTTGACACACCCCGGACGATCAATCCCGAGCAGAGTCGGTATTTATATGATTTGGTGAAAAAATACCAACCAAATTGCCTTGTAAATTCCAGAATCGGAAACGATATGGGAGACTATAACTCGGCAGGGGACAACCAGATTCCCGAGGACACGAGCGAGGGGCTTTGGGAATGTCCGGCGACAACGAATCATTCCTGGGGTTATAAAAGCTTTGACCAGGACTGGAAAACGCCGGAATATATTGCAGAGACGAGACGGAAGCTCCGCACGAGAGGTGTAAATTACCTTCTGAACGTGGGACCGGACGGGCTCGGGCGGATTCCTGCGGCGGCAGCGGAAGCTCTTCGAAAGGCGGAGACGCTGTACATGGCGGGAAAATAAGAACAAAACCGCCGACGGCGGATGGGGACGCCGTATGAGCGGGAAACATCTTTGGAATCCATGCGATTCATGTGAGTGTTGTAGAGCACAGCCTTCAGGATGTGCCGAGGAGTTTTTTCGTGGTGTCGGAAGTCGCCGCACCCTACAATATAGCACGCATCAGCGTTTAGGCAAGGAGTAGAGAACAAGAGCGGAAGGCACTTTCAAAACGTGTGGTACGGGAAACCCGTTTACCATAAATAAGAATTTAACGGAGGTAAGAAACATGTTCAAAAAATGGAGTAAACAAATCACCGCCATAGTGATGGCACTGGCAATGCTACTCTCAGCGATGGGTGTATTTGCCTTAGAGAATGTATTTCCGTCCATTGATGGAGAGCTTTGGGAAAACGGTGGATTTGAAATGGTGGAAAGCGGTCAACCGGTTGGATATGATCTGTACAAATCAGGAAATACAGCACTTAAGTGGGAAGACGTCTTAGTACAAGATGCAAGTAAGGCACACGG
>JAZROH010000022.1:0-3144 GCA_045648645.1 Clostridia bacterium
GGTGTGTATGCGTTTGTAGCAGGGGATATTCGGCTCGGCATTATGCTGATTGTTCTGTATCTCATATGCCTTGCAGTACGGCAGATGGTAGAGCCCCATCTGGTTGCCCGCCAAATCGGCTTGCATCCGCTGCTGATTTTAATGGTTATGTATGCAGGCCTTCGCCTTATCGGCATTCTCGGCATGGTTTTGGGGCCTGTTCTGGCGCTGGTCGTAAAACAATTGTATGCGAGCGGAACATTTTCTGCAATCGGACAATATATAAATAAGAAGGAGGAAACAAAATGGTAAAGCACATTATTTTATGGAAACTGAAGGAAGAATATTCCGCGGAGGAAAAAGAAACAATTAAGGCAGGAATTAAAGAGGGACTAGAAGGACTGGCGGGACAAATTCCGGGGCTTTTGGAAATCCGTGTGCAAACGGCCGCCCTTGCAAGTTCCAATGCGGACCTTATGCTGGACTCTACCTTTGAAAATGAAGCGGCGCTAAAGGCATACGCGGTACACCCCGCCCATGTGGCAGTGGCGGACGGCAAGGTGCGCCCCTTTACGGCACAGAGAAGCTGTCTGGATTTTGAAGTGTAAAACAGTTTTTGGCGTGAAATTTGACAGAAAATGCGGCTACCCTTACAAACTGCACAATACCAGCAGAGGGTTTTTGTGTACTTTGCCAATGCGATTTGGAAAAAAATAAAAATATCACTATAAAATTATAGAAATATCACAATAAACATAGAAATGCAGGTAATACCCTGCTAAAATGGTATCATGTGGAGTAACTGACACCTCTGGTTTTTACATATCTTAAAATTTCATTTATTTATATTAAAAAGGAGATGCGAAAAATGAAGGAAAGAAAACACTACGAAGTTCCCAGCATCACGGTCATCAACATGGATGCCGAAAATGACATCATTCAGACAAGCGGCGAAGTTGCAGTAGGTCTTCGAGGCTTAAGCAACATCGGCACAAGCGGTGCAAAGAAAACTGCTTACGCTAACATCAGAGGATTATTTGAATAAGAAAGGATGGAGAGTTGAAGATGAAAAAGTTTTTGACAAAAATGATTCCGCTGACCCTTCTGGTGTTGGCACTTTGCATGACAAGCGTTGTTGTGTCTGCAAATTCGGTTACATTAGATCAGCCAACATATGCTGATGGAACAGTTACTGTTAAAGTTACCCCTGAAGAAAGTTCTCAGGTTGTAGTTTTAGTAGTTGACGGCTCGAATGATACAACGTATTTGGAAAACGCCGCAGCAGCTGCTTTGCAGCCTGAAATTGTTTATGTTGATCAGGCAAGCGCAACGACCGCGGGTTTTACTTTTAATTTTATTCCCAATGAAGCAGTGTATGATGATCCTACAGCTGAAGTAAAAGTTGATAGCGATCAAATGCTTACAGTGTATGCTTCCGGTACAGATGCAACCGTAGAAGTCAAAACCCTTTCTATTGCTCCGACTGTGACAAGAAATGTTACATTGAATACAAATGGCGGTATCATTGCAAGTGGCAAAGAAGTAACAGAGTACACAGAAGGTACAGCGAAAGCTCTGCCCACAGAAGAAGAAATTACTAAGACTGGTTACAAGTTTGCCGGTTGGTTTGAAGATGCTGAATTTACTGGCGATGCTGTATCAGCAATTCCTGAAACAGCTACAGACGACAAGACATATTATGCAAAGTGGAAGCTTGTTGTTGCAGTTGAAGAGGATATTACTGTTGATGGCGGTGCATCCGGGGCGGACGCTGGTTATTATACGAAAGCAGATAATAAAAAAGAATATGCGATTTCTGTTACTGCAAAAGTTAATACTACCTTGGTAGGCGATATTGTAAGATATGGTTTTGTGGTATATAAAGAAGGTAAACTTGCTGTAGAAAATGGTTACACATTGGATGGAACCGTACAATTGGACGCAGATGGTTATTACACAATTGCTTATGGAATTCCGGAAGATAAACTGGGTGAGTATGTTCACTTCTTGCCGTTTGTAGCGGATGCGTATGGCAATATATTTTATGGTAATGTTAAGGAATGTTGTGTAACTGACTTCCCTGGTGCCACAGAAAAATATCTTGGTACTGCTGAGGTTCTTGGTTTTAACTAATAGTAAAATGAAAAATGAGAGGACGGTTTATCCGTCCTCTTTTTGTGTTCATGATATGTTTGTAGGGAACGACCTATGTGTCGTTCCGAAAAGCAGTATATAAGGAAGCGGGGAACGAACGGCAGAGAAGAGACGTAGGAAGTGGTATGCCGCCTTCGGCAGCGTGGTATTTCCTCTTCGAGGAAGTGATATTTTTGCAAATGCAAAAGTGGTATTGAAGCCTTTGGTTTCAGTTAAGCTTGTGGGAAGCACAATCGTGTGCGGGGTAAGACGAATCGCGCTGTGCAGAAAGATACCTTGTCGGAGGAGAAATACTCCTATCCAAAGGATAATATCACTTGTTCCGTGAAGAAATAAAACAAACTTGCCAAAGCAAGTTTGCACTTCACCTCTTCCTTCTTCACTATTACGTATTACTTTCCAAAAATCCGTACGCAATGGATATTTAGGAAATAGTGAAGAGTAAATAAGGAATAAGTAAAAATCCGCACACTATCGTGTACGGATTTTTGGTCTGAGTGGGGAGAGTCGAACTCCCGGCCTCTTGAACCCCATTCAAGCACGCTACCAAACTGCGCTACACCCAGATATATATTACTTTACTATTATACTATCACTTTCATGTTTTGTCAAGCATTTTTTAAAATTTCTTTTAAGAAACAACTCGGGCGCGGTATTTCATATCTTTTTTCAAAAAAGACACACAAAAGAAATACCGAAATTTCGGGAAAAATTAAAAAACCCATTTAAAAAAATAAAAAATTTCAAAAAAAGTATTGACATTAGAAAAGAATTCTGCTATACTAGTATCTGTCGTCACGGACGGCACCAAATTGGGCGCATAGCTCAGCTGGGAGAGCACCTGCCTTACAAGCAGGGGGTCACAGGTTCGAGCCCTGTTGTGCCCACCAATTTGGCCCGGTAGTTCAGTTGGTTAGAACGCCAGCCTGTCACGCTGGAGGTCGTGGGTTCGAGCCCCATCCGGGTCGCCAAATATAAAGGGTACCGTTAGGTGCCCTTTGTTTATGCAAT
>JAZROH010000023.1:0-32205 GCA_045648645.1 Clostridia bacterium
AAACCGCGGAAGAATACCTTCACATCCTCCGGATTATATAAAAGTTTTTCACCGCCGCCCATAGAATCATACAGTCTGAGCGTTTCACATACTGTTCCGTCTTCCGTAAGGCCGCGTCCTGTGCCGACTACCATTGCATATTCGCCTAAATTTTTGTCTGCCGCACCGGCGCCGCGAAGTACAAGAACACCAATATCGTTGTATTCCGTCAGGTCATAGATGGATACATCCGGATAGATTTCTGCATGCACAAGGCTTGCCATCTTCTGCACGGAATACTCTTTATCATTTTCGTCATTATACGCCGCAGGTACTCTGAAAATACGGGTTGTATCCGTCACCATGTGTCGGCTGTTGAAACTTCGAAGTGTATGACCGAGATACATAGCCTGACCTGCAGCCCAGTCCTTTGTAAATACCGCTTCTCTTTCTTCATCGGTATAACCACTGCCGTCTTTAGCCGTACATACCTTGTAGATTTCGCCATTGCTGTTTATTTCAAAGCGGATAAGCTGTTCTTTGATTTCACCGCTTCTGATTAGCGGTACAACTGCAATTTTCTGTGCATCTGTCAGGGAATATGCATTTTCAAACAGAAGTGTATTATCTACGCGAAGGTCATTGATTTCTACCGTATCGGCAACCTTGAACACTTCCATTGTGCCGTCCTCAGTAAACACTTTAAAGTTTACCGTTTTGTCAATTCCCTGGCTGATGCCCGCACGGACAATATAGCCGTATTTCCATGCCGGCTGTGCCGATTCGTCCAAAAGTACAATTCGTCCTACATGGTCCAGATAAAAGAGACCTTTATCTCCCACACCGACAGATGCAAGGAGTGTATCGTCTGCCTCGTATGTATTTTGGTCAATTACGATTTCATCGCCAAGCTCCGTGATAGTGCCTGCTACAGTAGCATTCGAAACAATCAGTCTGCGGAGTACACCGTCGGCATCAAAAGCGGCAGAAACAATGCTGTCTTCCGTGATATCCACAATTCCTTTCGGTACACCGTTTTTATCTTCCATGCGAACACGTTTTTGTGCTTCGCCTTCGGGGATCTGCAGTTCCGAAGGGCTTCCTGAAAGGTCTTTTACATATAAAACGCTTTGTTCTTCGTCCTTTCCTGTTACGATAAAGGTGGCATAATTCCAAACAAGCAGCATATCTGCCGCCGCCCCGTCATTTGCAATCCATGTAACAGTACCCACTTCGGGCTGTAAATCCTCTGCCGTCCAGTTTTTCTTTTCAGACCCATTATACATAAGACGGGCATTATCCATAATCTCCAGATATTTTGTTTCACTACCACCTTCAAGTTCGTAGTGAAGCTGTGTTTTTGTTGTTCCCGAAAATACCTGCTCTGCAAAAAGCTGTTTTGTTTCTGCCTTTTTTGCCGCACGGAACGTCTTTACGGTGTAAATTTCTTCTCCTTCTGTTTCCACCGCATAAGCTGTAACCTTCCTGCCGATATAGTTTTCTATATCCGTTGTGCCGGCATACAGCTTTTCCCCCTCTAAGGAAATTTGACCGAGGAACGTATTGGCAGTATCGATTTTTTCATATGCATTTGCTGTTACAATCCCTGTCACATTTTTCAGATGCAGATATTTTGTCAAAATGGTTTCTTCGCTTTCGCCGTACCATTGTGCTCCGTTACCATCGAAAATAACGCCCTCAAAAAGCGGTACATACAGTGCATTGAACACAAGTTTTGCCATATCGCCGCGGTTCATTTTATTCGAAACACCTTTAAGTAAATCAATTCTTGTGGCTACTGTAACATACCCGGACGGATAGCCGCCTTGTGCCTCTGCCTGCACAGCATATCCTAAAACGCAGACAAGCATTTTCACTGCCTGCGCGAAGGTGACTGCATCATCGGGCATAAAGTGCGAAGCGGAAACGCCGTTAATGATGCCCATTTTATGGCATGCCGCAATAGCGCCTGCCGCCCAATGGTCCGCAGGTACATCTTCAAAAATCACTTCCGGCGTGAGATTTTGTACGCCGTACAGTCTGGCTACAATCGTAGCCATCTGCGCACGTGTCAGACTGCCTTCCGGCTCAAAATAATCTTTAGATACACCTTCTATAATGCCAAGCTCGCAAAGTACTTCGACCGCCTCTTCATATGTCGAGCCTTCCGTGTCAATAAAAGCGGCACAAGGCACGCTGCAAAAAAGCAGCATGCATGCCATAAATGCGGCCAAAATATTATGTTTCATTGTTTTCTCCTTTCGTTGGAACAAGCCCATTCCAAACCATTGTTTTTATTTCATACGCTGCTTTCTCCTGCGGCACATGAATTTCTGCTATAATTTCATTTTCCCCTTCTATCGCGTCAAACGCTGTCAGCACTTTCTTTCCGTCAACCGTTTTATAAAGACAAAGCATAAGCCGCGCTTTCTGTGGTGGCGTGACGGCGGCATAAATTGTTTCGCCTGCCGCAATCGTTTTTAGCGGTTCCCCGTTTTCCCCAAACAAAACCGGTTCCGCCCCCGCCTTTGGCATAAGTTTTCCCAAAAGTGCGCCGCCCGCAGCAAGACGAACTGTCGCCGTCCCGTTCTCTACTCTGATTCTGCCGCTTTCCGCACCTCCGAATACATAACCGCGCGAAACATCCTGCATATCGAGAGTTATGGAGGATGCAGACGCATAATTCCGATTTACAGCTGCAATAACTTTTTCGCCTTCGCATTGCCAGATCCGATACCATACGTCACCATCCGTATGCGTTTCCAGCACGGTGTATTTTTCATTTACAAACGCATCAAAGACAAACTCCATTTCGTTTTCGTAAAAGGAAACAATAGGATTCCAAAGTTCCGTTCTCGCCAGAATCGTACCGTCCTTTGCGCCGTTATATTTATAGTAACCGAATCCCTTACCGCCTGCCAAGAACGCCTGATAAATCATGTTTCGAATTTCCTGTGCATTCGGGAAGGAATCGTTAAATTCAAACGCCTGCAGAAGATAATATACGGGTTTATCCGTCGCCCCAACCGCTTCTGTCATCCGTTCAAAAGGTGATGTGGTGAACGTTTTTTCGTTGTAGGGATAGCTGTCGTTGCACATTACGTCGCAATACTTCGAAATAACATCAAAATGTCCGTTTACGGTAATCCATACGGGATGATTATCGTCTATATCCCGTATGGCCTTGTATGCATTTTTCAATCTTTCCAGCGTTTCGGGCTCCGTGTTCGGTTCATCCTGCACCGCCCAGCCGAATACTGCCGGATGGTCTTTATATGCTTCTACGTAACCTTTTGTCGTTTCCAGTCTGTCAGGATGGCCGGCGCTGATGCCCCCGTCGTATAAAACAACCATGGCTTTCATGCCACGTTCATGCAGTGCATCGAGCCAGCCCGGATACCCTTGTACTAAATTTACACCGCAAAGCTGCAAAGCCGGCAGTTGCGGCAAATCTACGCCGTACATAAGGACAGGGTGGAAAACGTCTTCCCCGTCCGCCTGATATGTACCGTCGCTCTTTATATATTTCGGTCTGTCGTATTTATAGACCTCGGTTTCCTTCGTAAAGTCCACCGTCAAGCTGTCTTCTTTAAACACAGTAAACCGGATACTGTATGCTGTCTTTTTCTTTTCCAGATAAGACATCGGAAATGCATACGAAAGCGTACTGTCCGTTATGGTAGCAAGCGAAGAATGTACTTCTTCCTCACCGTCCATAAATGCAAATTTCGCTTTTCTCCCGATAAGCTCTGTATAATAGGCCGTATTCAGACTTACGGTTAGTGCGCCGTCTTCCGTATGGTCGGAATAATAGAACACCTCGTCCGTTTCATACGAAAAAACACGCACCGGTTCGGAAACCAGCGTCATTACAACATCATCAACATACACCGTTCCCGCAGCATATATTCGAAGAAAAAGATACATAAATTCTGTTTCTTCCGGCACGGTGAAGGTATCAGAAAAAGCTATCCAGTCTGTGGATTTATCTTCTATAATCTGCGATTTTGAAAATGCGCCTCCCGCCGCCGTGTTATCAGCTTTATAAAACTCATATTTTGTCCCGAAATTGCACCCGCCCTCGGCTTTTGCAAAAAGTTCTACCTTATATGTTGCCCCCGGAATTACATTTGAAACTCTCTGTGTTGCATAAGGCGTGCTTGTGGTCTGGGTCGTGATTTTCAGTGCATTCGGTGCAGAATGGTACGCGGCAGACTGCACAGTTGTGTTCGAAGGAAAAATTGATGTATTCCATCCGCCTTCTTCATCAAATCCACCGTTTCCGAGAAGCGGAGCTGCCCCGGCGGCGGCAGGAAAGCCTGCCGCCACAAGACAAAGCAGTATAAGGACAGAGAGTATTTTTCGCATTATTTCGTCTCCATGAGCCGTGCAAGCATAACCGCCGCTTCTGCGCGCGTTGCAGAGCCTGTGGGATTTACTGTACCGTCTGCATTTCCCTTAATCAGACCAGCGCCAACCATTTTACTTACTGCATCCATAGCGTAATCGGCAATAAGACCGCTATCGGAGAATGTCGCAAGGTCTTCGTTTTCTGCATCCCCAAGAAGTCCTTTATATTCCAGTGCACGAATGCACATCACCATCATATCCTGACGGGTAATTTCGTTATCCACGCCGAAAATGTTATCACCAGTGCCGTTTAAAAGCCCTGCGGCGCGACCTGCACGAATTTCAGGTGCATAATAGGCAAGCTCTTTTACATCACCGAAAAGCTCTGCTTCGCCGCCCGTAATACCCAGGGTGCGCATCAGCATATATGCAAAATCTGCACGGGTGATGTTTTCTGCGGGGTGGTATTTATTGTAGCCTGTGGTGTAAATAACATCTTTTTCGTCCAGTGCTTTTACGGCTTTATCTGCCCAGCCGTGTTCATACATGTCAAGGAAACGGCTCGCCGTAATGCTGGAGAGGTCCGCATCTGTTTTTATGGAATACAGAACTGCCTGACCGGGTTCGAGCGTTACGGTAAATGTGCCGTTTGTGCCTTTGAAAGGCTCGGCGTCGTCACCGTTTATAACGCTTACGTCAATATTCCCGAGTGTGACCGAGCCGTCCGCGCTTTTCAGTACGATTTCAGCCTCGACCTCTTCTTTTTCCATTTTGTTCAGAACAACCACGCTGACGGTTTTATCCTTTACCCATGCGCGGTACCAGTATTTTTCTTCACGTACCTCCGTAAAGGTCGGATAATCCCCATATACAAAGTGGTCTACCACTTCGCGGTGTTCAAGCTGTAGGAATGTGCGGATGGGCTCGCCAATGCGTCTATCCGGAAGCTTAACCAGATTGCCGTTTTCATCCTTGAAGCCGTCGTCCCAGGCGAAAAAGCCGATACCCTTACCGCCTGCCCAGTACGCCTGATAAATCATGTTACGGATTTCATTTGCAGTGGGATAGGAATTCTTATAATCAAATGCCTGCAGAAGGTCATAGGTAGGCTTTCTTTCCCCAACGGCATCCACTGCTTTTTTCATTGTGTTGTAATCGGCAACCGTGAAGGGGCTAAAGCCGTACGGATAGGAGTCCATGGAAATAATATCGCAAAAACGTCCTGTTGTATCAAAGTTATGGTTCATCGTAATAAAGACAGGGTGCTTCTGGTCAATCTTGCGGATTTCAAGATAGGCTCTTTTCAGATCCGGCCATGCCGTGGGCGTCGGTTCATCCATCAGGGCGTATGCAAAGGTTGTGGGATGATCTTTCAGCTTTTTGACATTTTCAATCGTTTGTTTAATACGGTCCGGATGTCCTGCGCTCTGTCCGGAAGAACCACCGCTATACAAGACTATAATCTGTTTCAGCCCCAGTTCCTCACATTTTTCGAGCCAGTTATCGGCAGCATAACCCTGAATCAGATTGACACCGTATCCCGGAAGCTGGTCAAGGCTCGGTATATCTGCATGGTATACATACACCGGGTCAAACCGCTTGCCATCTATTTCATAAAGTCCTTCTTTGGTAATGTATTCCGGGCGCGGTACTCTGTAAATCGTGTCCTCGCCTCTTGCAATAAAGTTGCCGTCCTTATCGAAAAGGTCACCGCGGACAACGTATTCTCTGAAATCCTCTTCTAAAAGGGTAAGCGGATATTCCAAAAATACTTCGCCGTTCTCACCCATGGGCACGGTTCCTTCATACACTACTTTTTCGGCATCTAAAATAGAAAACTCTACGAGGCCTCCGATAAACTCGGGATAGAAGCTCGTGTTACACGATAAGGTAACATTGCCCGCACCCTCCCAGTCGCTGTAATAGAAGCAGTTGTCTACCATAAATGTGTTGATGGCTTCGGGGCCTTTGGTGAGCGTGTAGGAAATATCGTCGAAATACACCTCGCCTTGTCCGCAAAGGCGGATATAGAACCAAAGCTGGTCGGACTTATCGGGAATCCGTTCTGTCCATGTCATCTTCGTCCAGCCGTCTGCCGCCGTAATCTCCTTTACCAGGTTCAGATTGCCGCCGGAGCCCGTGCCGACAACATGGTCATAGTTTGTGATATAATACTCCGTTTTCATGCCAATAAGCGTTGCCTTTGTAGGCGAGTAAATCCATGCCGAGAACGTACATTCCGCACCGGGCACCACGTCTTCCGTGATAGTAAACCGTGTCCAGGGCAAGGAAGTATCCTGCGTGGCAATCCGGACGGAGTGATTTCCGCTGCGGCAGAATTCCTCGTTCGTGTTCAGCGTTACCTTATCGGGATACTGGGTACGCCACCCTGCCGGTGAATCTCCTGCAATTTCCTCTAAATCCCCGTTTTTAATCAAATTCTTTGGGTTTGGAATTACTTTCGGAATCCAAGTTCCGTCCGGCTGCAGACCGCCGGGGTTTACGGGTTCTGCCGGTTCTACTTTAGCGACATCCTGCAAAAGAACATTGTCAAACAGGTATTCGCCGCCGCCCGAAAGACGGAGCATAACCTGCATGCGCGCCGCTTTTCCGGGCGGTGTAAAATCAACAAAAACATTTTCCCATCTTCCTGCCGTCAGATCCCCTAAGCTTTTTACAACAGCTTTTCCGTCTATGCGGCTGCCGTCTTCTGCAAAATATTCAATTCGGATTTCGCCGCCGCGGTTTTCAACACGCTTTACATCCAAAGAAAGCCGATATGTTATCTCCTTAATAACATCTGCCTCCTGCGTGATATAGCAGCTTGTTTTATCGCCGTAAATTCTGAGCACATTTTTATGGTCTTTATCTGCATTCTCTATTTTAACTGTTTTTCCGATTTCGCCAATAGGCATTTCCCAGCCTTCGGGCATGCCTTCTGCCGTTACAGCTTCAAAGTCACCATTTACAAGAAGCGACGCATCCTCTGCTGCTATCGCCGTAATCCCGGTCAGCAGTAAGCTGACGAGCATCAGAACGGCAAAACACCGTTTTATCATAACTTTCATTATATATACTCCTTTTTCATCCCATGTTGTCTTTATCGAAGCGGCGCGATGGCACCGTCCCACAGAAGGCTTTCCGCCATATACGTTTTGCTGTCATCCTGCGGCACGCGTACAGTTACCTGCAGATTGGTGCGTTCCGCCACATTGGAAACCGTTTCAAATTCTACTGCTTCCAGCATTTTTCTTTCGCCTTCTACGCTGTAAATGCAAAGCACCAGCATAGCGTTTTCTTCGTTATCCACCTCTGCCTTTGCCGTAATGTAGCTGCCGGGCACAGGTGTTTTGAAGGCATTGCCGCCGTCGCAGGAAAGTATGGGCGGTAAATTGCCCGAGCGCGTCAGGAACAGTTCATCATAAATCCCACTGCCTGAAATGACCATACTTCTGACTGTCATTTCCGCGGGAATCTCAAAGTGTGCCATAAATTCCGTCCATTCCCCGTTTACGCGAACCGGCTCAAATTCCGGCGCAATCGTTTCGGGTTCATCGTCCAGTCCGTCCTTGGAAGAAAACTGAATATTCGGTTTTGCCGAAGAAGTCGAAGTTTGCATTGCCACAGTCATCGTATATTCCCCTGCAGGCATAGCATTGAGGTCTCTGATTGTCTGATATACATACAGCCAGGAGCAATAGGAAGATGTGCCGTATACACCTTTATCCAGACGCAGGGCATTCCCTGAAAACGTATTTTCTGTTTCGCTGAACACGTTCGTGCCCCATGCACCGCGTCTCGTAAGTGTTTGAACTCCCTGCACGGTTGTTCCGCCGTTTGCCGTTTCATCAAAGCTTCCATTTGATAAAAGATTGTTTGTTCTCTCTACTTTGATGCTGTCGGCATACGCTGTACCTTTGCCGTACAGCCAGATTGCCAGAACCATATCCGCATCATATGTGGAAACAATCGGAAAATCAAATTTATACCAGTTTCCGTCGGCTGTGCTTACAGCGTCAAAAGCCAACGCCCGTGCTGCGGCAATGCTGCCGTAATAGACAGCCGCCTTTACGCCTGCTCCTTTATTGCCGGATAAAAGAGGGTCACTATTATAGAGCGCATTTTCTTCGATGCTGTCAAGCCTTAAGTATCCGCTTACATTGATTATACCGCTTTCGGGTTTGGGAATCGCGATATATACAACGCTCTGTGTATCGATAATGCCGTCATTTGTAAGCTTCAAAGCAGAATTTCCGCTTTCTTTCACCGCATCTTGTACAAACATGCTTTCATTTATCACGCCGTAGTGATTATAAACGGACCATCCGTCAAATCCCTTTTCAAAACCGAAATTCTTGTCCTTATAAATGGTTTCCTTTTTTTCAAAGGTTTCACGAAGGGACGGTACGCCCTCTACAAATACGGGCGGTGCCGGCATTTCGCCGTCAAAGGTCAGGGACAAATCATCATAAAAAGCAGATTTTTCCCATCCTTTGGCATAATCAATCAGAATATTTGCGGAGAAAGCTTCTTCCGGTGTCGTAAAGGACGCCGTGAAGGTTTTCCAGCCGTCACCCGTATCTTTTGTAGTGAACTTATCCGTTAAAGTAATGACATCTGTACGGTTTCCGGTTGAAACTGTTCCAATCGCTATACCGGGTATGGTATTGTTCGTTCCGTCGCCTTTATATTTTACGGATAAGATATACGGTTCACCGGGGGTAAGACCGCCTAAAATCGGCTGATATAAAAAGCCCCATTGAGAATTGCCGCGGTTATAAGCCTCGAGATAATGGTTGCCGTCTTCTTCTAAAATCTTATAGTCCGTGCCCCAGGAAATATTGCTTTTATTCACGTTCCATCCTGCACATACAGAAGCCTCTGTACCGCCGAAGCCCTCGAAATCGCCGTTGAAAACAATTTCATCGCTGTATGTAAAGCTTAAATCATCAAAATAAACTGTACCTGTACCGTTTATATCCATGGTCAGATAACTGTCACTGTCCCACCATGCCGGTAAGAAGGTGAATTTTTCCCAGTCACCCACGGCGGAAAAGGTTGCAACCACCGACGAATTTCTCCAGCCTGCGCCGTAGTACCATTTGATATCGACCGTAGAACCCGCACCGAGTGCTTCCACCTTTACAAAGCCTTCTAAGGTCAGGGATTTATTCTGCTTGATAAGCGAGCGGCTTAGCGATGTATAGACACCTGCGGCGGTATATCCGGCTGTGCCGTCATTGGCAAGACGAAGCGATTTTTCGCCGCCGTGTACATTCTCCGCCTTTTCGCTGTAGGCGCGGTTAACATACTGTACTTCATCCACTACCTTGCCCGCCTCTGCATTCCATGGGTTACGGGTTGACCATCCCGTGCCCCCGTTTTCAAACGTCCAGTCCACCGTAGGCACGGCAGGGGTTACTTCTGCTTCCGCAATAAGCGTCATAGGCATCAGCAGAAAAATACTGAGTAGTGCTGCAATTAATTTCCTTGTTGTCATGTTTGTTCCTCCGTTTTTTAGTTTGCAAGGGTTACGGACGCTGTCTGTGCGCCCAGAGTCGAAATGCCGTCCCAAAGAAATGCACGAACTACATATTCGTTTCCGTCTTCGGGAAGGGTGATGCTCTTTTCAAGCTTTTGTGTCTGCCCCGCAGCCACCGTCTCTGTGGAAACAGACGATAGGTTTACAAGACAAAGATTGCCGTTTGCATCCTTTCTGTATGCAGCCGTAAAAAGTGCAGAAGGTCTGTCTGCAAGTGCCACCACATGGCTCGTTGCCGTCACTGTGCCGTCATCGGCTTTGGTGAGAACAGGGGTGTTATCAATGGAACAGTATATCGCATCATAATATGATTCTGTTCCCCAATAGCTTGGATATACTATATACATGTAAAAATCATCTGTGCTCTCCGGCATCGTGCATGTGCCGCGGAATGTCGCCCAGCCATCTGCATCCTGCGCCACCTTTTCCCAAGTAAAGGGACATTGTTGAGTTGTATCATAATAACCGGCGCTTTGTTGGCTAACGGGTCCAAAATAAATTTTGGGGGCACTGTCGCCTGCATTTGTTGATGTTGTTTTGTATCTAACCGTACAGATATATTTTGCACCGGCGATTTCGTCAATCGGTGTGTATAAATAATACGCTTTTGCCGGGCTCGCAGTGGTAGTATTTTTAACAGTTAAATATCTGTTCCCATCAGACTCTTGAACAACAAATGCATCTGTATTCCATGCCGGAGTTACACTAGTTGTAACTCTTTTAAACGTCCATCCGGTTGGTACAGTTTGTGCATCGCCAAACTCAAAGTCACCATTTCTGCAAATATTATCTTTAAATCCGCAGAAAATATCATCGAAATAAACCGTTCCTTTTCCGACAAGTTCTAATCTAAGATAACAGTAATCGTTACCATTACGCGTCCAGTTCGGCGCATAGGAAAATTTTTGCCAAGCTTTATTCGTATCATCCTCTATTTTCATGATTGTAACGGGATATCCAGTATTTGAATTCAGTTTACTATAGAACCACTGCACATGAACGTAAGACCCTTCCGAAAGTTCTGCAACTTTTACAAACCCTTCAAGCAGGGAAGACATATTCGCCGGAATAACACCGTTCGTTTCTGTTCCTAACATAGCGGGTCTAAGCAAGGAAAGATACACGGAAACAGTTGTAACTTCCGCATTATTTCCATCGTTCATTAAACGAAGGGACCTTGTGCCGCTGTGCACATTCTGTGCATCCTGGCTGTATCCTCTATGGATATACGGACTTCCGAGCTTACTGCTGCCTACTTGATTTGCTGCCCACGGGGAATAATTGTCAAACGGTCCATTTTCAAAACCCCATTCCACATCTGTTCTCACAGACACCTCTGCCGCAAAAGTTCCGATGCTCATCATCATAAGGAGCATCAATACCAATGCCGCCATTCGTTTACACGTTTTCATATTAGAACCTCTCAATCTTTAAATTTACAGCAAATCCGGAATTTACTGCATACTATTTCAGGTTAATTTTATTATGTCACAAAGGACGCCACGCCTGCAATACACAATAGTGCGGTATTTCTTGTACTATATTGCGGTCTCTGTTTTTTGTCTTCCGTTTTCTTTTTCCCCTTCCATAAAAAACAGCTGTTTCCATATAATTCCGTTTTTGTGATTTTTTGATTTAAATCCGCTTTTTTCATCTTTCTGCATGTTTCAAAATCACGTTATAACAAAATTGCTTTTTAAAACCAAAAGGGGCCGTCTCACCCAAAAGTGAGGCAACCCCAAAAATTTTATTCAAGCTTATTGTTTGTTTTTTCCGAATGCACGGTACTGATGCGGCGAAATCCCGATTTTCTTTTTAAAAATACGACTGAAATAGCATGGGTCCGCATAGCCGACCAATGCAGCCACTTCTGCTATCGTATGTTCCGTTCCCGCGAGATAAAAGCACGCGCTGTTCATTCTCTGCCTTGTGATGTAGTCACTTGGAGAAAGCCCTGTAAATTCCTTAAATACGGCATAGAAATGCGAATAGCTGAAATTCTCCATAGCCGCAAGCGCTTCCATACTGATTTCTTTATTGTAGTTTTTATGAATGTATTCCACAGAGGCAAGTGTCGTTTTTGATTTATTATGCACCTCTCTTGAAAAAGCAGAAAACAAAAGCGAAAGTGCCGCCTCCATCCGTGTCAGCGTGAGTGCGTCCAAAATGGAAAATTCCTTAAAGAGCGTCTGAAAACATTTTTCAAATTCAGCTTTCTCGCCGACAAAATACTTTGTTTCCGGCTGAAGCCCCATTCTCTTTATAAAATTTTCTACATCGTATCCCGTAAAATTCAGCCAGTAATAATGCAGGAAATCATAGTCGGAGCCATAGTATGTCAGTTTTCCTGCGGGCTTTCCAATGGAGAATTCTCCTTTTTTTAATCCGGATACTACGCCATCGGTTTCAAAAAACATCTCTCCGTTTACAACATATACAAGACCGTAATCCCTTCTGATATCATGTTGCCTAAACGGCGCATAAAAATATTCTATCCCCGTAGCATTTACACGAATCGGCACAGAATCATCAAAGATATTTGTGTCTCTTTCCTTTTCGGAAAAATAATAGACTTGTCTTGCTCTCATAAACACTTCTTCTTTCTAAAAATCCGTATTCCAATGATATTTTAAACTATTTTTTATAAAAAAGCAAGTACATCTTTTTTCGCATCATAGATTTGTCCATTTTTTTAATAGATTCGTGTATTGTAAATTCCCGTTTTTAATGCTATACTTTCCCTAAAGCTTGCAAGTATAAATCAAATTTTAAAAAGGTGGTTTTACTATGAATCTGAAAGAACAGGCGCTGCGCGAATACGCAAGCGCAGAAAAAACAGCACATCACGGCGGCGCATTCGGAAGACCCTTCTGGAACGTACAGGCTTCGCAGTTTATGTATGCTCCCGCTTTTCAGTTTACCATTGCACCGGGTGCGAAAACCTATATTTTCACCGCAAAGGATGAAAGCGGAAAAATATACACTTTTGAAGCGGACAGCCCCATGGCACTTCTCACGCCTATCTGGGCAGACATTCCCGAAGGCTTTGTAGAGCTTACGGTGCACGCCGATTTCGCCACGGATTTTCCCCGTATGCTCATGGGTGCAAGAACTTTTTATAAGTGCGCTCCCTATCCCGGCCCCGAAGCCTTTCCGCCGAAAGCACGTTCCTACAGAGAAACGGCACGTAAAGCGCTTGACTATGCTTTTTCACAATCTTATATTCAGTATTGGCTGACACACGGCACGCCTGACCCCGAATATGATTTTAACGTGTACCCTTCCAAGACGTATTCTTCCGTTATCCGCGGCATGCTGGCTTATGCAAAGCTTTCGCCGGAAAACAGGGATGCCGCTTTAAAAATCGCAGAAAATGTGGCTGATTTTATGATTTCCATTTCATTTTCGGACGATACACCGCTTCATAATATTCCGCCCACATATTACGTAGATTTCAGAAAAGACCTTTCAAAATATAATAACGAATCAGCGATTGTACGCGGCCACGCCGTTATGATGATTTATCCCGCAGAAGCAGGGCTTGCCTACCTCGCGCTTGAAAAGGTAACCGGCAAGAAGCATTACTTTGAAGCCGCCGAAAAAATTGCCGACTACTATAAAAATAATGTTCTCGAAAACGGCAGCTGGTATTTATTCTTAGATGCGAAAACAGGAGAACCGATTTCCCCTAATTACTGTGTGCCTAATGTCATTATGACGTTTATGCATGAAATGTATGAACGGACGGGCAGCGACATATTTAAAACGCTTGAAGAAAACGCATGGAATTACATGGTGAAAAATTGTCTGGAACCCTATGATTTTGAGGGGCAATTCGAAGACAGTGCCATCTCTACACTCTATTCCAATCTTGCACACGAGCCGGCTTGCTTTATGCTTGAATACATTCTTAAAAACAAAAAGGATGACCCCGCTTTAATGGGAGAAGCCGAGGATTTACTTCGGTTTATCGAAGACCAGTTTGTTGTGTGGGGCAAATGTGCACCGTGGAATCATCATCCGAATCCCAAGCAGGGCGGTAACACAGAGGAATGGTATACCCCTGCAGGTCTTGAACAGTTCCGCTGGCTGATGCCCATTGATGCAAGCACATCTAACATTATGATGTCTTTTATACAGATGTATCAGCTGAAAAAAGATCCTCTTATGCTTGCAAAAGCCTGCACCTTAGGCGATATGCTTACCAGAATGCAAAATCCTGAAAACGGATTTATTCCCACGCAATGGATGCGTAAAAGCTGTATAGAAGACGAAAAATATTTCTGGATAAACTGCCTGTTTATGACAGCAAAACGTCTCCTCGAGCTCTCCAAAATTACGGAAGAAGGAGACTGTGACAAATGTACTATCTCCTGATATCCATTTCTGCATGCTTGTTTTCCATGCAGTTTATGGCAACTTCTGCTTACAGTAAAAATTGCGGAAATTCATGGCAAGCATCCATGCGCTTCTCGTTTTATTCTGCTCTGACAGGTTTGGTTCTACTGCTCATAATCAATCGTTTCCATTTTCATTTTACGCAATTTTCTTTGATTATGGCATGTGTTTATTCTATCATCTGCCTGCTATGCAGTTATTGCAGTATACAGGCATACCGCCTCGGAAATTTATCTGTTTATTCCGTTTTTTGTATGATTGGCGGTATGCTCCTGCCTGCGGTATACGGCATGGCTTTTGGAGAAGAAATCAGCGTTTTGAAAATACTGTGCCTTTTAGCTTTGACTTTCGCTGTTTACATTGCATCCCCCAAAGGAAAAGCATCCGGGAAAGGGTTCATTTATTATATCGGCGTTTTCATTTTTAACGGCTCTTCGGGTGTCATTTTAAATATACATCAGAGTCAACTGCATCTTGCCACAGACAGTGCAAGCTTTATGATGCTTTCCTTCATGGTAACACTTGTCATCACATCTGCCATTCTGATGATAAACAATAAAAAGAATCTGGCACTACCGAAACAGGGACTGGCATTTTGCTCTATATCTTCATTGCTCAACACAACCGCAAACTTCATTCTCATGCTGTCCCTTCTTCATCTGCCGGCATCGGTTCAGTTTCCTTTTATTACCGGTGGCACCATTGTTTTTTCCACTATTTTTTCTTTCTTCAGAAAAGAAAATGTTCAGAAGCGGGAAATCTTTGGCTCCTCGCTTGCACTTTTTGCAACCGTTTTTATGTTCCTTATCAGCAGATAAATTCTGTGAGCCGTAAGCTTACTTTGATAAAAGGAGGTTCCGCATGAAAAAGCAGGAACACAACTCCCGTGATGTAATCAATATTTATCAGTCGGACACTACAGACTGCGTCCCTTCCATGCTCGATTTTATTGTAACCGAGTGCGGTTTCTCGGATTTTGGTGCCAGGAAATATTATCTTGTTCGAGAAAAAGGGCTTCGTGCCGGTGATGTGACGGATTGGCATATGATTTACCTTGTCAAAAACAGCAGTACTTTTATCACAAGCAAAGAAGAACTGCAAATGAAAGCAGGCGAACTTCTGTTTATTCCTCCCCACACAAAACACGGTTACAAGATTGAGGAAACAGACCTGGTTGCATACTATTGGATTCATTTCTCAGGTGAAAAAATCCCCATGCTTTTCCGTGATTTACAGCTTGAAACCGAATTCGTTTATTCCGTCGGGTTGTCCGCCGGCATCACGCGGCTCTTTGATTTGATTATCAAAGAACTGCAAACCAAAAACATTCATTATAATGCCGTAGCTTCAGGCCTTCTCATTCAGCTTTTAAGCGTAATTGCGCAAAAGAAAAGCCTAAACGGGCAAACACCGGGCATCGAACGTGCCATTGCCGCAATCCGTTCGGACTATAACGCCGATGAGAGCGTGGAAACTTATGCAAAAAATTCCGGCTACAGTAAGTACCATTTCATTCGTCTCTTTAAAGAAGCAACCGGACAGACACCGATTGAATACCGCATACAAATACGGCTTGAAAACGCCTGTTCTCTTCTTCGGAGCACTTCATATTCCATGCATGAGATTTCAGAAGCCGTTGGTTTTACTGATCCTGCCTATTTTTCACGGCTTTTCAAAAAGCGTTTCGGACAGTCACCCCAAAATTACAGAAAAACCCTCTTATCTAACGACTCAGCCCCTTCTGAAAAAAACGAGATGTCATAACGGCTAATTTGGATACGGCAGCGCAAGCTTTTCAACAGTCTGAGACCGCCCCACTTTTGGGGCGGTCTTTTATTGTATAACGAAAAAAGGGGATGTTAAAAAATGTCTGGATCGCAAAAAGGCAGAAAATCAATGTTTTTGAGCATCATAGTACTGTTGTTTCTCTACTTTTTTGAAGAAAAATCTCAAATTTTCGATTTTTCTTTTGAAAACAAGCCTTTTTTCTACGAACAAACTTCGCCTCTCCGCGTACCCATGTACGCGTTCGGGTAACCAACGGCAGGAAAAACCCCTGCTGTTGCTCAGTTTGCCCGTTCCAAACTATTTTTTCTCATCCCATAAAATTCGGGGCTGTTTTAAAAATAATTTTTTAAAACAGCCCCTTTTTCAACATTCTGCAATTTTAGTATTCTTCGTCCTCGTCCATATTGGGTACAATATCGGCAAGGCTGTTTTCGTATTTACGAAGGGCTGCCGCTGCGGACAGGCGCAGGGTATGAATTTCTGCACGAAGGGCAGCAAGCTGTCCCTCTACGCGTATGACCTCCTGTTCCTTTTCGCGCAGGAGTGCTTCGCCTTTTTCCTTGGCGTCTGCAAGAATTTTCTCGGCTTCCCGCTCGGCGGAAATAACTGCGCGGGATACGGAATCCCGCTCTGCTTCCAGCGCCGTGAGCTTTTCAAAAAGCGTTGCATTTTCTTTGATTGCCGCTTCCGTTTCCGCACGTGCTGCAGCCGTTTCTTCTTTTTCGGCATGGAGAAGTGCCTCGTATTTTTTTACGAGCGCATCCACATAGCGGGTAACATCCTCCCGCTTATAGCCGCCCATAGTTTTTCGGAGTTGTAATTCTTCCATTTTATCCTCCCTTATTCTGCACGCAGCATTTCAATACCTTTTTTAATGCGGTTTATGCTTTCGTCTTTGCCGAGGATTGCCGCAAGCTCAATCCCGCCGCCGGGGGTAAATGCCTTACCGGAAAGGGCGGTGCGAAGCGGCCACAATATGATGCCGTTTTTAACTTCCATCTTTTGTGCAAGCCCTAAAAGAGCATCGTGTAAATTATCCTTCGTCCAGCTTTCCATGCCTTCCAAAAGGGGCAGGATAGCTTCCAGAGAGGTCAGGGAATTTTCCGTATCGGTCTTCATTTTCTTATGGCAATACAGTTCTTTATCATAGGCAGGAAGTGCATCAATAAAGTCGATTTGCTCTTCAATGTCGCAAAGGCGCTCGGTGCGCTGCTGCAAAACGCTGCTCAGCATTTCCAAATCTACATTTGTGTGAATACACTTTTCATAATAGGGCATTGCCTTTTTATGGAATTCCTCGGGAGAAAGGGCGCGGATATACTCGCCGTTGAGCCAGCGAAGCTTCGCTTCATCAAAAATCGCAGGGGATTTGCTGATACCCTTTACATCGAACAAGCGAATCATATCGTCAAGGCTCATGACCTCGCGTTCATCGCCGGGGCTCCAGCCGAGTAGTGCAATATAGTTTAAAACCGCATCCTTAAGATACCCCTTGTCCACAAAATCAGCATAAGAAGCATCGCCCTCGCGCTTAGAAAGCTTTTTATGTGCATCCTTCATAATGGCGCTGCAATGGATATATTGCGGAATTTCCCAGCCGAATGCTTCATAAAGAAGATTATACTTCGGCGTGGAGGAAAGGTATTCGCTGCCGCGGACAACATGGGTGATGCCCATAAGATGGTCATCAATTACGTTTGCAAAGTTATAGGTGGGCATGCCGTCGGATTTCAAAAGGATGGCATCGTCCAGCGTTTCATTGGGCGCGGAAATTGTACCGAAAACAGCATCGTCAAAGGACGTAGAGCCTTCCTTCGGAATTTTCTGGCGAATAACGTACGGCTCGCCTGCCGCGATACGTGCCTGCACCTCTTCCTTGGGAAGCGAAGCACAGCGTCCGTCATATTTCGACGGAATTTTCAGTGCTTCCTGCTTTTGCCGAAGCTCGTCAAGACGTTCCTTGGTGCAGAAGCAATAATAGGCACCGCCACGTTCCACCAGCTCTTCTGCATATTTTTTATAAATACCCATACGTTCGCTCTGCACATAGGGACCGTATTCGCCGCCTACATCGGGGCCTTCATCGTGCACAAGTCCTGTTTCCGCCAGCGTTTGATAAATAAGGTCTACCGCACCGTCCACATACCGTTCGCGGTCTGTGTCCTCAATACGGAGAATAAAATCACCGCCCTGCGATTTTGCCAGAAGGTACGCATAGAGTGCCGTGCGCAGATTGCCGATGTGCATATACCCCGTCGGGCTCGGCGCAAAGCGTGTTCTTACTTTTGTCATGATTTATATATCCTTTCTTTTGGTTGGTCTGTATTTTGAAGAAGGTACGAAAGCACCCAACTTATCTTTCCGTCAAAAGCTTTCGAAGCTCCTGCATAAAGGTGTTAATGTCCTTAAACTGTCGATATACGGAAGCAAAACGCACGTATGCCACCTCGTCAATGCCCTTGAGCTGTTCCATCACAAGGTCTCCGATGCGGGAGGACGTAATTTCCCTGTCCAGAGAATTCTGGATAATATTTTCGATAGTGGACACCATGTTTTCCATAATCTCCACAGAAACAGGACGCTTTTCGCACGCCTTTACAATACCGTGCATCAGCTTTTCCCTGTCAAAGGGCTCTCTTCCCTTATCCTTTTTGATAACCATGATGGGCACACCTTCGATTTTCTCGTAGGTGGTAAACCGCCGTTTGCACGCCATACATTCACGGCGGCGGCGGATGGACGCCCCTTCCTCGGTGGGGCGGGAATCCAGAACTTTACTATCCTGGGCATCACAGTAGGGACACTTCATTTCATTCATCCTTTCCTTAAGCAGATACAGGGCGGTGCGCAGCCCGTCCCTTGTTTATGCTTCGATTTTACCAACGCGCTCGGCGTGTCTTCCGCCACTAAATTCTGCCGAAAGCCATGCGTCCACACATGCGGCGGCAAGGTTTTCGCCGATGACACGTCCGCCAAAACACAATATGTTGGCGTTATTATGTTCTTTTGCAAGTCTTGCAGAAACCGGCTCAGATACAAGCGCGGCGCGGATACCGCGGCACTTATTGGCGGCAATACTGATGCCGATGCCCGTACCGCAGCAGAGAATGCCGTTTTCACATTCCCCCGCCATAATTTTTTCTGCCGCCACGCGGGCGTAATCGGGATAATCGCATCGTTCGCCCTCGCAGCCGATATCCAAAACGGCAATCCCGCGCTCCGAAAGATATGCCTTTAAAAACTCCTTTAATTTGTAACCGCCATGGTCACTTCCAATCACTAACATGTTTCCCCGTCCTTTCCATTCTTTTCGATGTATTCACGTTCTGCCTGCGAAAGGCGCAGGTAATAGGGCGCTGCCACATGGGGCGACATGGGCGGTATGTCCTTTGCCGCCATCGCCACCGAGGCTGCCCGATGGTAAAGAAGATGCGAAGGCGCAAACCTTGCCCCATCTCCCATGATTTCTATAATTTTTTCTCTGTGCACCGCTACGCCGTCCCCGACAAAAAGTGCTGTATCAAGCTCCGACAAAAGGGCGGAAAGGGGCATCGCGCGCATAGGCGAAATCTCTTCCAATACTCCGTTTTGGGCAAAATAGGTTGCGGTATACACCTCGCCCCGCCTTGCATCCATTATGGGGACAATGACGCCGTCATACGCCGCCACATTATGCGCAAGCCCCAAAAGAGTGGGTACGGGAATGAGCGGAATATCCGCCCCGAGTGCCAGTCCCTTCGCCGTGCCCATGCCGATGCGAACGCCTGTGAAGGAGCCGGGGCCTGCGCTGACTGCCACCGCGTCCATATCCGCCATGGTAAGCCCCGCCCCCCGAAGTACGCCGTCTATAAGAGGCAAAAGCGTCTGCGAATGCGTAAGTCCGTTATTTAAAAATTGCTCACTGAGGAGTTTATCGCCGCACAAAACTGCCGCGCCTGCGGAAAGTGCCGCGCTTTCGATTGCCAGTATGTTCATGGTCTATCCTTTACTGTTCCTTTTTTCTTCCGTTTCCGGTGTTCCGTAAATCGGCAGAAGCACCCGGACGGTTGTTCCTCTTCCCTTGCCGCTTTTTATGGTAATCCGTCCACCGTGCGCCTCCACGATTTCACGGGCAATGGCAAGCCCAAGCCCCGTGCCGCCCATTTTGCGGCTTCGCGCCTTATCCACCCGATAAAACCGCTCAAAAATGCGCGGCAGGTCAGCTTCGGGAATCCCGATGCCGGTATCGGTTACCGTTACAACGGCTTCCGTAAGCCGTGCAGCACACTCTACATGAATCATGCCGTGCTCCGGCGTATATTTTATTGCATTGGAAACGACGTTTACAAGCACCTGCTCAATTCTGTCCTTATCGCCGTTTACCGCCGGCATATCAGGTGCACGGTTTTCAAATGTTAAGCTCTGGCTGCGCTTTTGTGCCTCCAGCCGAAGCCGTGAAACCACGCTTTCGGCAAGTGCCGGAAGGGAAAACGGTGCTTTTTGCAGGGCATGCCCGTAGTCAAGCTGCGAAAGCATCAAAAGGTCGCGCACAAGGCGAGTCATACGGTCCGCCTCGCCGCAAATGACATGCAGGAAATTTTTCTCCATGCTGCCTTCCTCTGCGGCTTCCAGAAGTGTTTCGCCGTAGCTTTTCACGTTTGTAAGCGGCGTGCGAAGCTCGTGGGAAACATTTGCCACAAACTCACGGCGGGAATTATCCAGCCGTTGCTGCTCGGTAATATCCTGCAGCACCACCACAATACCGCTTGCCGGTCCTTTTTCAGGGGTAAGCTTTGCAAAGTACGCACGGATGTGGGTTTCTTCGAGGGCAAGCGTCTTTTCCAAAGTGTTATCTGTTTCCAGATACAAAAGGGAATTCATGGTGACCCCTGTGCCGAGCCGTGCAAAAAGCGAGTCAAAGGGCTCTCCTTCCTCCCCCAGAGAAAGCATTCTGCGGGCGGCGGGATTGATATGCATTACGCTTCCGTCACGGCTGAACGCCATAACGCCGTCCGTCATGTATGCCAGAATGGTTTCCACCTTATTTTTTTCAGCGGCAATGTCCGCCAATGTGCGCTGCAGCTCCGCCGCCATGGTATTAAAGGAGCCTGTAAGCTCGCCGATTTCGTCGGCATAGCGCACCTCAATTTTACTGTCAAAGTCACCGGCAGCAATTTTTTCCGCCCGTTTTTTCAGCGACGCGATAGGCGCCGTAATGGTGCGGGACAAAATCAGCCCCAAAAGCACCGCAAGCGCAAGCCCCAAAAGAAGACCCCAGATAATAATCGTGAAGATATTTTCCATAATGGCGAAAAGCTCATCCTTGGTGTCGCTGATATAAATAATATAGGAAACGCGCTCGCCCTGCATCACAGGGTACGCATAGTCCATCGCTTCACTGCGGCGGTCAATGGTATTGCCCACCTTGCCGGAAAGTGCCGTCAGAATATTCCCGCCGGCAGTTACTTCCCGCGCGCCGTCCGGCGCATACAAAACGGCGGCATCGCTACCGCGAAGTACGTAAAAATTCCGGTAAGAGTCAATTCCCATACGTCCCGTAAAGCTATCCAGAAGCGTACGAAGTGCCGTTTCCGGCTCTACAGATGCTGCCGCCGTTTCGAGTTGCGACGTAAGGTCGGCAGTAAAAACAGCGTTTTCCATCTGGGTACGGAACTCATCGTGGTAATATTTGCTGATACTGTTTAGAAGGAACGTCCCCACCACCAGCATAACAGAAACAACCAAAAGCAGGAAAACGGTGAGCACCTTCCATTGAATACTTTTAAACATTAATCCGCCTTCAAATAGTAGCCTACGCCGCGCTTCGTAATGATATACCGCGGCTCGGCAGGATTTTCTTCAATTTTCTCGCGCAGACGGCGAATGGTTACGTCCACCGTGCGCACCTCACCAAAATATTCGTATCCCCACACCTGCTCCAGAAGATTTTCACGGGTGAAAATTCGTCCCGGCTGCTGGGCAAGGAATTTAATCAACTCAAATTCGCGAAGCGTCAACTCTACAACCTGTCCGTCCTTCGTAATTTCATACCGGTCACACAGAATACAGAAATCACCAAAGCGGATAATTTCGTCGGTCTTGGCTTCCGTCGTATCCAATCGGCGCAGGTGCGCCTTAACCCTTGCCATCAGTTCCCTGACGCCGAAAGGCTTCGTAATATAGTCGTCCGCGCCCATTTCAAGACCTAAAACCTTATCCAGTTCCTCATCTCTTGCCGTCAGCATCAAAATCGGCACGCGGCTCTTCTCGCGAACACGGCGGCAAACATCAAAGCCGTCCATACCGGGGAGCATTACATCCAGAAGAATTAAATCCGGCGCTTTGGTAAGCGCCAGGGAAAGCCCGGCTTCGCCGTCAAGCGCATAAATAACCTTATAATTTTCCCGTTCCAAATTAAATTTTAAAATGTCCACAATCGGTTTTTCATCTTCAATAATTAAGATTAGCTTTTGCATCCCCGTCACCTCGCACATTTTCTTTGTTACTTCAAAATATACTTATAAATTATTATACAATAAAAAAAACACCTTGTCAAGAATTTGCAAGGGTTATATTTCCTCTTTTTGTACAATTGTCAATGATGGGTGACGCTTTTCTTAAAAAATCAAAGGGGCTGCAAAAAGTGAAACTCTTTTTACAGCCTCTTTTGTTCTGTGTGTTCAGCTATATTTATCAGCCGAATACTGCCAGCAGGAAGCCTGCAGCAACAGCCGAGCCGATAACACCCGCAACGTTCGGTCCCATAGCATGCATGAGAAGGAAGTTTGCAGGATTTGCTTTTTGACCGACAGTCTGGGAAACACGTGCAGCCATCGGCACAGCAGAAACGCCTGCGGAGCCGATAAGCGGGTTGATTTTGCCGCCGGACAGCTTGCACATAATCTTGCCGATTACAAGGCCGCCGAAGGTGGCAAAGCAGAATGCCATAAGTCCCAGAACAACAATCTTTAATGTGTCAAGCTGCAGGAACGTATCGTACCGTGCAGTTGCACCTACGGAAATGCTCAGGAAAATCGTAACGATATTCATGAGGTTATTCTGCACCGTATCAGAAAGGCGTTCGGTTACACCACATTCCTTTAAAAGGTTGCCGAGCATCAGGCAGCCGAGAAGCGGTGCAACAGAGGGCAGAATTAAACAAGTTACGATTGTAACCATAATCGGGAAAATAATTTTTTCTGTTTTGGAAACAGGACGAAGCTGTTCCATTTTGATTTCCCGTTCTGCTTTTGTGGTCATCAGCTTCATAATCGGCGGCTGAATCAGCGGAATGAGTGCCATGTAGGAATATGCCGCGATGGCAATGGGAGCCAGAAGCTCCGGCTTTAAGGTTTTGGTAAGCCAGATAGCCGTCGGACCGTCCGCACCGCCGATGATACCGATAGAAGCGGCAGCCTGCGGGTCAAAGCCGAGCAGGATAGCCACAACGAGTGCGAAGTAAATACCAAACTGTGCGCCTGCGCCCATGAGCATGGACTTCGGATTTGCAATCATGGGACCAAAGTCGGTCATAGCACCTACGCCGAGGAAAATAAGGGACGGATATAAACCGGTCTTAACACCAATATACAAAAGGTCTAAAAGCCCGCCATGACGAAGTACTTCGCCATAGTTTATGTCCCCTGCCGTCTGCCAATAGGACGGCGTATATACGCCCGAAAGAGGCAGGTTGGTAAGCAGCATACCGAATGCAATACCTACGAGAAGAAGGGGCTCAAACTTCTTTACAATACCCATATAAAGAAGTACACAGGAAAGGATGATCATAATGAGCTGCGAAATGCCGCCGTCTAAAAATCCACCTACAATCTGTGCAATGCCCGAGGTTTCCCAAAGTTTTGTCATTATAGCCCAAAAATCCATTTTACGGTACCCCCTCTTATGCGATTACGAGCAGGGGAGCGCCGCTTTCAACGGTTGCGCCCTTGGAGGCAACAACCTGAGAAACTGTGCCGTCCTTCGGTGCGAGAATTTCGTTTTCCATCTTCATAGCTTCAATAACGGCAACAAGCTGTCCCTTCTTTACTGCAGTGCCTGCACTTACCTTAATGTCGAGCACAGTACCGGGGAGCGGAGAGGATACAACCTCGCCTGCACCGGTTACTTGCGGTGCAGCAGCGGCAGCCGGGGCTGCGGCAGGTGCCGCGGCAGGAGCAGGTGCAGCTGCGGGTGCTGCAGCATCATATTCTGCAGCTACAATTGCGTTGCCCTGTTCTACTTCGATTTCATATGTTTTTCCGTTTAAAGTAACCTTATATTTTTTCATTTCGGTTTCTTCCTTTCTATTTCACTTCTTTAATGGAAATGAAGCGCAGCGTGTTAAGCGGTGCGTTCAATTTGTCTGCAGTGATTGCCATAAGCATTGCTGCCGTCTTATCCGGCACATCAAACAGCTTTATCTCGCCACAGCTACCCTTTGCAAGTGCCGGTGCACCGGCTTCAACTGCAGGTGCTGCCGCTTCCGGAGCGGACGTTGATTTCTTCATGAGCTTTGACATAACGGAGATACAGCCCATAAGGATAATCAGAACTGCAAAAACCACAGACATGCCCACGATGGAATTTATAAGTGTTTCTAAAATTCCCATACTACCATTCCTTTCTGTATTTTCAAAACACGCGATTACATTTCTTCAATCGTGTATTTTGCGCGGTTTTCAAGCTTCGCTTCGCGTTTGTCAAAGAACTTTTCAGCAACCTGCGGGAATGCAATGTAGGAAAGAACATCCTCGTCACACTTTGCACGGTCTCCCAGTTCCTTCTTTGTAGCTTCGAAAGCATCCTCTAAGGTATCTGCAAAGCGGCAGGTTACAGGTGCTTCGTCGCCAAGTGCTTTCTTTGTAAGCGCAGCATCTACTTCACCCGGTGCCTGACCGTATTCACCACGGAGATATGCCTTAACTTCTTTACTGATGTTCTTATAGCGTTCGCCAATCAAAACGTTGGTTGCAGCCTGTACACCAACCATCTGGCTCATAGGTGTTACAAGCGGCGGATAACCGAGGTCCTTGCGAACTTTCGGCGTTTCTACCAAAACTTCGTCCAGACGGTCCATTGCATTCTGGGCTTTCAGCTGCGAAATCAGGTTCGAGAGCATACCGCCCGGAATCTGGTAGTTCAGCGCATTTGTATCGGTTGCCAATACGGTGGGGTCGAGAAGACCGCTTTCGAGATATTCATTGCGGATGGGCTTGAAGAAATCGTTGATTTCTTTCAAAAGCTTATCATTTACGCCGACTTCATAGCCCTGCTGACGCATTGCGTATACAAGCGTTTCGGTTGCGGGCTGGGAAGTGCCGCCGGAGAAGCAGGAAATCGCAGTATCTACAACGTCTGCGCCGGCTTCGATTGCCTTCATATACGTCATGAAAGCAAGACCTGTGGTGCAGTGTGTATGCACCACAACCGGAATCTTAACGGCACCCTTAATTGCCTTTACGAGGTCATAGGCTTCCTGCGGGCTCATAACACCTGCCATGTCCTTTACGCAGATGGAGCCAACGCCCATTTCTTCCATTTCCTTTGCAAGCTTTGCATAGTTTTCCAAAGTGTGCACCGGGCTTGTGGTGTAGGAAATTGCACCGGATGCATGTGCGCCGCAGCGAATGGTTTCTTCTACGGCAACTTTAATGTTGCGAAGGTCGTTCAGCGCATCGAAAATACGAATGATGTCAATACCGTTGGAAACGGAATGCTGTACAAACTTCTTTACAACATCATCGGGATAGTGCTTGTACCCAAGCAGGTTTTGACCGCGCAGCAGCATCTGCAGCTTGGTGTTCGGCATCTTTGCCTTAATTTTGCGCAAACGTTCCCACGGGTCTTCGTCGAGGAAACGCAGGCAGGAGTCAAATGTTGCACCGCCCCAGCACTCTACCGAGTAAAAGCCTGCTTTATCCATTGTTTCAAGGATAGGTGCAAACTTTTCAAAGGGAAGGCGGGTTGCAATAAGAGACTGATTTGCGTCACGCAATACGGTTTCTGTAAATTGTACCTTCATGAAAAATACCTCCTGTGTAAATTACATTTTGCCTTTCATTAATAAAAAGGCAAAAAATATCGCATTTGATTTCGATTATACAATAAATCCCCAAAAAAGTCAATGTTTTTCAAGGAAAAATTTTATTTTTTTAGCAAAAAAACAGAGAGTCTTCATCCTTTGAAGACTCTCTGCTCTACTTCTTTACTATTTTGTGCCGAAAAGACGGTCGCCTGCATCTCCCAGACCCGGCAAAATATAGGCATCCTCATTCAGCTTTTCATCCATTGCCGCGGTGTAAATCTCCACATCCGGATGCTGCTGTTGTACATATGCCACGCCCTCGGGTGCAGACACCAGACACATAAGCCGAATGTTTTTACAGCCCCGTTCTTTGAGCATTTGAATAGCATCGGAGGCACTTCCGCCCGTTGCCAGCATCGGGTCGGTTACAAGAACCATGCGGTCACTTATGTCCACAGGAAGCTTGCAGTAGTAGACAATGGGCTTATGGGTATCATGGTCCCTGTAAAGACCGATATGCCCCACCTTTGCCACCGGCAGAAGGCGCAAGAGCCCGTCCACCATTCCAAGCCCTGCCCGGAGAATCGGCACGATTGCAAGCTTCTTTCCCGCAATCTGCTTTGCCGTCATTTTCTGCATCGGTGTTTCAATCACTACGTCCTCGAGCGGAAAATCGCGGGTAACCTCATACCCCATCAGCATGGCGATTTCATCCAGAAGCTCCCGAAAATCCTTCGTCCCCGTCTCCGTTTTCCGCATAATGGTCAGCTTATGCTGAATCAGCGGATGGTCAATTACGTGCAGTGTGTTCATTCTCATTTGTCTCCTTCCACAATATATTTTAGTATTTCTTTTGCTTTTTCATGTTGTTCCATGCAAAGCGAATCATGCTTCTCTATATCCATAATACGCTTTACCGCCACATACATTTCGGGTCTGTTCATGTGCATTTCTTCCGCCGCCGCACTCTCTGAAAGCGGTACGGCGCACACCTGCCCCTCTGCATTTTTCAGCCCGCCCGAAAGATATGCCTCAGGCAGAATCTCTTCAAGCGGCTCAAAATATGCCTGTTTATCTGCAAACAACGCATCTTCTATGAAATACAGCCGTACATTTTTATCCAGAAACGAATAATTAAATGCCTGTTCCACATCTACATCAAAATTGGTGATATCCCTTTCGCGGACAAAAAGCAAGCGGTAGTTCAGCTTGGTTTTCCCGTCCCCGTTCAAATCCCCCACAATGGAAAAAAGCGTAGGTTCTATCCGGCGGAACTGGGTTTCATCCCCATACGTTCTGCTGACATAGGTAAGCACCATATCCGGGTCCTGCTTCTTCAGCATATCCACGCCGAGATACACAGCACTTGCAACGAAAAAGAGCACAAGCAAGACAGCAATTTTATTATGATACCAGAAATTTTCCAGTTTTTTCTTAAAGCCCTTCGGTTTTTCAAACGTTTCGCTCATCTCGTCCTCCCTGCATGCATATTTTTTTACAGTATATCACAATCTCCCCCCTATGGCAAGCACTTTTTTGGTAAACTTTTTGTTTTTTCTGCCCTAAAGGCGTTGACAAGCCGGGAATTGTATGGTATAATTTTTTTGAATATTTACGCACTGTTTGATAAGGAGCTGAGAGTATGAACGAAAATGATAAGGAGCTGGCTGTTACCGATATACTGAATATATTATGGCTGAACAAATTCCTGATTGTTACGCTTGCATGCCTTGTGGCAACAACGTTTCTTGTACAATCCGTGTATTTTTCCGAGCCACAGTATGTTGCAGACGGTCTTCTGTATGTCAGCAATAAAAATAATGTGATTGTGGAGGATGAAATTCAGCAAAATGATATTATCACCTCGCGTACTTTAAGTTATACATATATTGAAATTCTGCAGTCGCGTTCCTTTCTGGCAGATGTAAGCGAAGCGACAGGCGGGCATTATTCCTGGAAGGATATCGATGCTATGCTGACCGTTTCTTCGGTGAATGAAACAGAGCTTTTATCTATTTCCGTAAAAGCCAATAATTCCGAGGATGCCTGTAACATCGCCCGTGCCATTATGGACAAAGCGCCCGCAAAGCTTAAAAGTATTTTAAACGGTGGTGACGTTGAAGTGGTCGATGCTATTGCCGACACGGGAACGCTTGTAGATGCGGGCGTTGCCAAAAAGACCGTTCTCGGCTTTGTTATCGGTGCCTTTTTCGGTGCAGTTATCGCATTTTTACGAAATTTATTTGACAAAAAAGTACATAAAGGTGAAGATGTTGCCAAACGATACAACGTATCTATTCTCGGCAGCATCAGCCGGTAAGGAGGGAATGCGTCATGAGTAAAGCAAAAAATGACAGAATGGATATAAACCGCGTTCTTACCGACCAAACGGATTTTAATACCATTGAAACATATAAATCCATTCGTACAAATATTATGTTCTCCATGCCGAAGTCGGATACGGGGAAAGTTCTTGTGGTTACCAGTTCTGCCCCGAATGAGGGAAAAACGACTACAAGCATAAACCTTGCCATCACCTTTGCGCAGATGGGCGCCAAGGTCATTATTGTGGACTGTGACCTTCGCAAGGCAAGAGTCCATAAATATCTCGGGCTTGAAAGATTGGACGGCGTTTCCAATGTGCTTTGCGGCTTCATTGAACTGGAAAAAGCCATCAAATACAGCGTGCGGGAGAATTTGGATTGCCTTACTGCCGGCGCCATCCCCCCGAATCCTGCGGAGCTTATGGAAACACCCGAATTCGCTGCTCTTATTACGGCACTGAAAGAGAAATATGATTATATATTCCTCGACACGCCACCCGTCACGGTTGTTACCGATGCCGTGGTTGCCATGAAGCAATGCACGGGTGCGGTTGTGGTTGTCCGCGAAAACTTCACCATGTACGATATGCTGGATGATACAATGGAAACCATCCGGAAGACAGACACCAAAATCCTGGGTGTTGTCATGGTAGACTGTGACGAACGTGCACAGCGTTATAAATACTACAAGCGCGGCAAATACAGCTATAAATACAAATACGCATACAGATACGGTTATAAATACAAGTACGATTATCGCTACGGAGATGAAGTAGAAGAAAAGAAAACGAAAAAGAAGTGATTACGTATGGTTGATTTACATACGCATATTCTCCCCGGCATGGATGACGGCGCAAAAAACGCATCCGAGAGCATTCGGATGCTGGCAGACGCCTATGCGCAAGGCGTGCGCCTATGCGTTGCAACACCGCATTTTGTTCTGCATCGAAACGGGGATATTGACGCTTTTCTGCGAAAAAGGCGGGAAAGCGCGATTTCGCTTGCAGACGCGGCGAAAAAAAATACGCTGCGGCTTCCGGATTTACTTCTCGGCGCAGAGGTTTATCTCGATAATAACATTAACGTCTATCCGGATATCGAAAAGCTTTGTATCGGTGACACCCGCTGTATTCTCGTTGAATTTCCTACCGAAAAATATGATCCCTATTGGGGAGACTGGCTGCACTCTATGCACTTGCGCGGCCTGCACCCAATCGTAGCACACATTGACCGCTATGTCCATGCCGAACGGCTTTTGTCGGACTTTGCGGGTCTTTCCATCACATATCAAATCAACGCATCCAGAATGTTTTCCTTTTCAGGCAGACGTTTCGCCGCCCGCCTTATAGAAAGCAGACAGTCTTGCATCTTTGCCAGTGATATGCACAATTTGACAACACGAAAATGTAACATGAAAGAAGCCTTTCGCAAGGCGAATAAAAAATTTCCGCAGGAAGCTTCCAATCTTTTTTCTCTGCGAGCAAAAAATATGCTTCGGCATCATGAGGAGATGTGATTACCCATGATTAAGTTACATATTAAAAACCGATATTTGTTTCTTGCGGATATCGGTTTATGTTTTCTGGCATATGTTTTCATTATCGGCACCATTTTCCCTTTAGCCGTTTTTCGCCCGTATTTTGTGGACGGGCTTCCCACCATGATAGCCACCTCTATTGTTTATACAGTTACGCTCGCCATATTGCATCTGTATCAGGTGGATTGGCTGTATGCCGGTGTATATGAATATCTGCTTCTCCTTGCCGCCTGTTTTTTTGCAGGGATTATCAGTGTAATTGTTAATATCTTTCTTTCTCCCCTCTTATTTCCAAAGCTGAATATTGCAGCAGCAGTTACTGCCTCTGCGCTTATTTGCGCACTCCGTTTTTCCATCCGCATGCTCTGCAAGCTGCGGGGAGCGCAAACCAAAAAGGGCGGGAAACGTACCTTAATTATCGGCGCAGGCAGACTTGCCGTTTCTCTTCTACGGGATATTCATGACAGCAACCGCCTCAATTATCAGGTCGTGGGGCTGATTGATGACGATGATTCCAAGGCACGGCAGCATATTTATGGTGCCAGCGTGCTCGGCGCTCGTCATGACATCCCCCGCATCTGCCGTGAAAAGAATGTGGAGGAAATTATTTTTGCCATTTATAACCTGTCTGCAAAGGATAAGACGGAAATACTGGATATCTGCAGCTCCACAGGCAAAAAAGTGAAAATTCTGCCGGGGATGGAAGCCATTTTGCATGATAAAAGCTTGCTGCCCAAGGTGCGCGAAATTGAAATCGAGGACCTTTTGGAGCGTGAGCCGATTGTTCTCAATAACCGCCTGATTCAAGATGATATTTGCGACAAAGTGGTTTTAGTTACAGGCGGCGGCGGTTCCATCGGAAGTGAGCTTTGCCGGCAAATTGCCAAATTTTCTCCCCGCCGACTGATTATTCTGGATATTTACGAAAATACCACATATGAGCTGCAAAACGAACTGGAAGAAAAATATCCCGATTTGGACATTGCCGTCCTGATTGCCTCTGTGCGTGACAAAGAGCGGCTTTCCTCTATTTTTGAAACCCACCGTCCGGAAATTGTCTTCCACGCCGCAGCCCACAAGCATGTTCCGCTTATGGAATACAGTCCGAGCGAAGCTATTAAAAATAATGTTTTCGGCACCTATAACACCGTATGCTGTGCCGAAGAATTTGGCGTTCGCCGCTTTGTTTTGATTTCTACGGATAAAGCTGTAAATCCCACAAATGTTATGGGTGCTACAAAGCGTGTGTGCGAAATGATTGTACAATCGCGGCGCGGACGGAGCAAAACGGATTTTGTTGCCGTTCGGTTTGGCAATGTACTCGGGTCTAACGGCTCCGTCATTCCCCGCTTTAAAAAGCAAATTCTATCCGGCGGTCCCGTTACCGTGACGCATCCTGAAATCACTCGCTTTTTTATGACTATTCCTGAAGCCGCACAGCTTGTTCTGCAGGCGACGGCATACGCCAAAGGCGGCGAAATTTTTGTTCTGGATATGGGAAGCCCCGTGCGCATTTATGATTTGGCACGAAAAATGATTCGCCTTTCGGGTCTTACGCCGGAAAAAGATATTGAAATTCACTTTACAGGTCTTCGCCCCGGCGAAAAGCTGTACGAAGAGCTCCTTATGCTG
The DNA here is from genome assembly GCA_045648645.1 of Clostridia bacterium. GTDB lineage: Bacteria > Bacillota > Clostridia > UMGS1883 > UMGS1540 > SIG447. The sequence continues at coordinate 31,554 of JAZROH010000023.1, forward strand.
GAGGAGGGGCTGACGAAGACCGACCACACCAAAATCTTTGTGGGAAAACCCATGGAAATAAGCCCCGAAGCGCTTTCCGAAAAGCTTAAGCGGCTGGAGCAGGTAGCCAGCGCAGATGTCGATACCATAAAGAAGGTATTGGAAGAGATTGTCCCCACCTATACGCACCGCTAAATGCCCTGAACAATATATTTCTAAAATAAAAGACATGGGTCTGTAAAAAGTCAAACTTTTTACAGACCCTTCATTTATCTATTATTTTCTGCCACAGGAAGACTGTAAAGCGGTGTTGTTTTTGCAAATTAAAAAAATGCTTGATAAATCATAAAAAGTGTGATATCATAAATATGCGAAACATAATTAAATAAAAGGAAACGCAGGCGTATTTTGTAGGAATAATATGCTCTTTTTGTGTAATCCTATCTTTGGAATTTGTTAAAAATGCAGACTCCAATTAGGTGGGATTACAGAGTATTCGTGTTTCCGTTTAATTATGTTTCGCGACAATCGGAGTTTGCGTTTTTGTGCGTCAGCTTCGGTTGGCGCATTTTTTTATTTTAGAAAAAAAATCGAGAACATAAATATATTTACAGGGTGTGATGCAAATGAAAAAATTACAGAGAGTAGCTTATGAAAGTAACAACCTCGATTT
>JAZROH010000024.1:0-5988 GCA_045648645.1 Clostridia bacterium
AAGGTCCTCACCAAGGAAGAGATGGATCTCATCGTTGACATCGTAGTAAAGAACGATCTGTATCTGATCTGCGACGAGGTTTACAGAGAATTCACCTATGACGGAAAAGAGATGTCCACCTTCGGAGCTTATAAGGGAGCTGAACAGAACGTTATCATCGTTGACTCCGTTTCCAAGAGATTCTCCGCATGCGGCCCCGATTTCCTCGCTGCTTTTAAAATACACCACCTGATTGGATTTTCGCTGTACAACCCGTGCCGTAAGCCCGAATTCCGAAAACAGGCGCACAACGTCTTCCGCAAGCGCGGGACGGGGCGTTGTAAATTCCAGATGGTATTCCTTTTCGGGATTCGCCACCGAGCCGCCGCCGAGAAAAGCACCGCGCAAAAACGCTCTGTGACAGCACGGATTTTCCAGTACCGACTCGCGAATGCGGAAGGAAACGGTATTGCGGTCGAGAAGGGAAAGGCTTGAAAGAAGCCGCATGCCGTCCCGCGGGTCGTCAATGGCAATGGCATACGCCGTGCCGCCCTTGCCTGCGCGGCTGTGGGCAGATTGGATTTCGCCCGAAATCCCAAGGCTTTCCTTGATAAGCGAAAAGCCCCGCCGCGCCGTTGCCGCGTTTTCCGTAGAAATACGCACACGGCCGCCGGAGAGCACCGCACCGCCAAAGCACATAAGCCCGCAAAGCTCGGCACGGATGCAGCAGTCATTTTTCATTTCTGTGCGAAGAAGCTCGCTTTTAATTTCCGATGCAAAAGACATATTTTTTCCTTTTATTTCGTAATTTTTCTGGCTTCCAGATAAAAACGCTTTTCGTTGGCTTCCCCCATGGAGAAGGTTTTGCGGGGAAGAACGCCGTCCGCTTCCACCGTATCAAACAGGGCATTTTTATCCATGGGCGGCAGGAGGAAGCCCATGTTTCCCGCTTCCTTGCCAAGACGCACCGTAACATCTGCGCCGTGGATATAATCGGTTTTTACGCCCTTTTCGTCTAAGAACCGCTGCAGCGTGCCCACTGCAAGCGGGCTTACAGGCTTCTCAATGCACAAAACGCCTTCGCCGCCTTCAAAATAATAGGGGATTTCCTGCGGCGCGTTTTCGCCCTCATTTTTCTTGCAAAATTCTGCAAAATCGGCAAGCAGTGCTTTCGGGTCTACCCCGAACACCACGCGATGAATCGGCTCAAACACCAGTGCTTCATCATGGAGATTTACAATTTCCGCCAGCGCATAGCGGGCAGGATGCACCGCCGCTTCCTCCGGTGAAAGGGTTTTCTTGATATTTTCATAATAGGCTTTCGCGGTGGCGAGAGAGTGATTGCCGTCACCCATTGCAAGGACGAAGGGGTTTTCCTCGCCTGTGCGGGCGGTAAATTCCGTGGCAAGGGCAGAGATCGCTTCCTGCACCTTTTCCGTATCTTCTTCCTTTACGCGATAACCCGTAATATGCCCGCCGCCCTGCATAAGGTCAAAGTCATACAGGCATTCGCCCTTTTTCTCCATAAGCGGCTCAATCACGGTCTTTTTGCGGTCATCAATCAAAATCATAACATGGGGCAGCTCCATGGTTGCACCCTCGCGCACCCGAAGGCGCGGCGGTATACGTTCAATTACCGTGCCTTCCGTAGCACGAATGGGGGATTTTGCCCCTTTTTCATAGTTATATGCCTCAAGGTCAACCGCGCCCACAATGCCGCGGCGAATTCTGCCGTCGGAAAGGGTGCGTTCCACATACACGAAGGTGTTTTCAAGGGTTTCCATTTCGGGGGCATATGTACGCATGGCTTCCCCGATTTTGGCAATCCGTGCCGGTGCATCCTCGCTCTCGAGGTATATTTCCGGCAAGGTCAGACGAAGGGTGGACGGGGCAGAGCCGACAATTTCCTCAACCTTTTCCCAGTACTCCGGCTCGGAGGTATACTGGTCACAGGCAACCACGCTCCATTTTTCCCAGTCTGCATGCTTCGGCAGCAGGATGTCTGCCGGTTTAAATACGTTTTTCATTTTCTTTTTCCTTTCTTATGTTCCGGGGCAAGTCTTTACGCCCCTATATTTATATGTCCGAAGGACTATTCTAAATACCATTTTCCTATGTTTCTGTAAAGCTTCGATGCCGCCGGATTTTCAATGCCGCGAAGGGCGGCGGTGTGTACAAGTGCCCCGTCTAAAAACGCGATGCCGCAAAACGGCATATCCCGAAGGAATATCTCCTGAAACTGCACAAAGGCGGCACGAATCGTTTCATCCGACCGCTGGGGATGCAAATTCGAAAGGGCTTCCTGCATATCCGCAGAATCATAGCCGTTTGCAACTACGCTTTCTTCTCCCAAAAGAAAATCGTAGGAAAGGTCGGCAGAAAATTGACAGCCGCCGGCATACATATCGAAGCTGCCTTCCCTAAGGCGGGCAAGATACGTTTCGAAATCCACTGCCTCCACCTGCACCAAAACCCCGATTTCGGCAAGATTTTCCTTGATGATGCCCGCATATTTTTTCCGCTCCTCATTCTCTTCGTTTACAAGAAGCGAAAGTCGAAGCTCCTCGGTGCTTTCGTCCTCCAGCGTGCGGCGCATCACGCCTTCCTCAAGATTATAGCCCGCTTCAAAAAGAAGGGCTTTTGCTTTTTCTGTGTCCCGCGTATTTTTTTCATTTTCCGCCCCGATATACATAAAAGAAGTGGGGGGGACGGGAACGCAGGCGGGGCTGCCGTACCCTAAAAAGGCATCTTCAATCATTTTCGTGCGGTTTATTGCATAGGACACCGCATACCGTGTTCTGTAAGAAGAAAGATTGGGGCTTGCCAGATTAAAGCCGATAAATTCGTATTCCAAAGTGGGATAATGGGTAATTTCCATATTTTCGCCAATCCCAAGCCCGCCGATGGTACGCATGGGAGAAGCTACGGCTGTAATTTCTCCGATTTTTACCATGTTTGCCGCGTCTGCCGTACGCTCCACCATTTTTACGTAAATTGTTTCCATGGCAGGCGGGTCGGAAAGCGTCCACCCCTCATTTTTACGAAGGGTCATATTTTTTCCGGGGGTGTAGGCATCTAGCCGATACTGCCCCGTACCCACCATCGTGGTATCCAAATCCGTGCGGTGGCAAGGCACAATCGGGAAATCGAGAAGATTTAACACCGTCACATGCGGACGGGTAAGCCGCAAATCAAAGTGCAGCATGTCCCGCACATACACCTCGGAAATATATTTTAAACGGTCATAATAGATGCAGGTTTCACCCATGGCGCGAATTCTGCCGATGGTATGCTCCACGTCCTGCGCGGTAAACGCCGCGCCGTCGTGCCAATATACGCCCTCGTGCAGGGTGAAGGAAATCGTCATCCCGTCATCCGATACCGTGCAGCTTTCCGCGAGATACGGAACGGGACGCATTTCCCTGTCCACGTATACAAGGCTGTCATATACAAGGTCGAAAACCAAAACGCCCGATTCCTGCGAAGCCCGAAGCGGGTCAAGACTGTCGGGCACGCCCATGGCAAGGGTGAAGTCCCCCGTCAGCTTCTCTTCGCCGCCGCTTGGCGTGTCTGAAGGCTTACAGCCCGAGAGTATGACCGAAAATATAAGCAATAAACAAAGAATTTTTCGCATAATTTCATTCCTTCCGAAGGGTTTACCGTATACCGATAACCGCCGCAAAGCAGCCGCGCTTACCTGCCGTTTTACGATGGGAGAAAAAGGCGTCCGCATGGCATGCGGTGCAGGTGTTCATATTCGATATGTTCCCGACACCTGCCTCCTTCAGCGTATATTCCACCGCGGCAGAAAGGTCAATATGATATTTTTCCCCTTTCGGGCTTGCAAAGCCGTCCTTTTCGGGGAATGCGGCGGCAAATGCCTCATACACGGGCGCATCCACCTCAAAGCAGCATGCCCCGATATGCGCCCCGATTGCCGCATGTAAATCCGCGGGGCAGCTTCCAAATTCCGTTTCCATTTTCCGTACCGTTTCGGCGGCAATTTTCTCCACCGTGCCGCGCCAACCGCTGTGGCAAACCCCCACCGCTTTTTTTACGGGGTCACAGAAAAGCACGGGGACGCAGTCTGCAAAATACGCAAGCAGGGGAAGCCCCGCTTCGTTTGTGACAAGCCCGTCCACGCCTTCCGGAAAACGGGGACGGACAATGCCCATGCCCGCATCCTCCCGGGCGGCGCGGCGAACAAACGCAGTGTGCTTCTGGTTTGTGGAAACAATCGCATCGGCAGAAAAGCCAAGTGCCGCACCGAGTCTGGCGTAATTTTCGGAAAGCGCTTCTTCCGTATCCCCGCATCTCGTGCCTAAATTCAGTTCTGATAAATACCCTTTTGAAACGCCCCCTGCCCGCGTGGTGACAGCGGCGGTGCAAAAATCCATATCCGTGAAAGGCATATAAAAGGGTATGCCGTTTTTTTCTGTTTTTATAAACATATGACTCCTATTTTAGCGTTCAAAATCACAGAAACTTTACAGCCTCTGTGATTTTAAATCTAAAGCATATAATATTCGCAAAGGAAAAGTAAGCAGTTTGGTGCGTGGCTTAATGCGGAAAGAGAAGCGCGTCCATTTGAAAGGGTATCAAACACGCCATTGATTTTCTCTCTGTCCAGCTGTATCCCGATTTCACCCTCGCAATACGCTTTTGCGTATTCCACACCTGCTTTCACCATTAAAACATCGGAAGAAAGCGGCCAGGTTGCCATGCGCCCCGTATTGCCGTAAGGCGCAATCCCTTCGGCAATCTGCCGAAGCACGCCGTCGGGGTCACTATAGTCCCCTGCATCTATCCCGAACATTTCCGTATACCCATGGAAGGGGCTGGGACAGCACTGCTGCGGCAAAATGGCACCACATTCCATAACCTGCTTAATAAGCTCGGCATGTATGCTGCAATCGGTGGCGAAAAAGGCGGTGTTTGCGCCGTAGTCCCCTACCTGCTGCGGTACGTCCTCTTCAATAAACTGCCGCGCTTCCTCCTTGCCGCCCTCGGCATTGATGGGATCGGGGGTGGTGACATCCATAAAGTCAATCCCCAGCTCTTCGCACCGCTTTACCATAATTTCACGGCGGCGAATGACGGGCTCTTCTAAAAGATGCCGCGCGAAGGTATAATGAATAAACTTTTTTGCGCCCATGCGGTACGCTTCGTTTATGATTTCCGTACCCATGGTGTACATATCTTCTGCAAGCACCAAATCCGCCGTTTGTGCAACGAAGCCTGCATCCTCGGTATCCGCGCCTGCGATAAAGAGAATATCGGGTCTTGCCGCTTTTACCTGTTTTGCCGCCTCATCAATCCCCGCGATGGCACGCACAAACACAATGGCACGCACCAAGGGGTCTTCGGAAAGCTCTTTGCAAATCGATACGGTGCTTTCTCTGGAAAGGTCATCGGGGAAGGTGCGGGTGACGATAAAATTATTCTCCCCTGCAAGCTTCTCTGCGGCATATACCGCTTCGCCCTGGGAAGCACTTCCCGTTACAACTGCAATTTTCCACGGCACATCCCCGCCTTGTGCGGAATGCCCGTTTTCATCTGTTTTTTTGCAGCCTGCGGGCAGAATGAAAAGCACGCACAGCAGCATACAAAACAATTTTTTAATCATAACTTTGCCTTTCTTTTTATGTATATAGAAATATTTCTTTTTGGGGGAAGCGTTTTCCTTTCGATATGCAATCTTCGTTTGCTCGATATGCTATGAATTCTCGTCGCGTCAGCGACATATCGGGTGCGCAGCACATATCGAGTTATTTATGACATATCGGGAATTCTGCAAGAATTCATATCGACGATTTCAAGCTTTGCTTGAAATCATTATAGAATTAGTGCACGATTTAGATGCCGCAAAATCATTTTACCAGGAGTAAAAATGCTTGCTTGCAAGGGCATTTTTGCGACGCCGTCAATTGACACAGCGGTCAAAAGACCGCAAAAAGCCGAAAGGCTTTAGGAATTTTATGCAATAAAATTCCGTATGTGTCAATTATA
>JAZROH010000025.1:0-10371 GCA_045648645.1 Clostridia bacterium
GGCTCAATTCATGAAATCTCTGATTTCAATTCATGCCGAAGGCAATTCACTAAATGGCAATGACTGTTGTGCCAAAAAAGGTACGTCCCCAAATGGCACCAAAAAAGGTACGTCCCCAAATGGCACTGCAAACACCGAGAAAATTTCTATTGAAATTCTGCAAATCTATTGACTTTTATTTTTTTCTTCGTTATAATATAAATAAAGAAAGGCAAGACCGAAGCGGTTATGCCAAAAAATGTCGTTATTTTGTAAAATAGCTCCAATCTTTTGACACAGAGGGGGCTATTTTACATTTTCAGTAAAAACTATAAAAAATACAAATACAAGAATTATAATTCTCCATATGTACCACTTCATAGTCATCACCTCCTCTCGGAGTGTGACATAACCGCCCAAAGCTTCCGCTTTAAAGTCTTGCCTTACACATAGTTTACACGATTTGTCAAAAAATTGCAAGAATAAATTGGATTTTTTCAAGATTCATGCCGCAGGCAATTCATTGCGCAGCTTTGCACAATTTCGCCATAGCCATTCACCCCAATGTGGGGAAAGTCAGTCAAAATAGACGAAAAAAGCAAGAAAAATTAGTCAAAGCAGACAAAATCCACCTTTCAAAAAAGAAGGGTGGATTTTGTTCTATTTTTAAGGATGCTATGTGCAACCAAAAACGTCTTCCTGTATGCTATCATTAAGTTGTAATATATATCGTGTGCACATGCATTTCTTCATGGCCAAAAGAGATGCCTGCATACAAATAAAAAACCGGTTTTTTGAAAGGAGAATTTTTTATGAAAACAAAAAGAATTCTGGCAATGCTCATGGCTATGTGCATGCTGGCCGCATGCTCCATGGTCGTATCCGCAGGTGAAGAAGCTCCCACAATAAACTATTTTAGTCCGGACTTTGATGTCTCCGGAAAATATCCACTTGTAAGTCTTACTCTTGAGAAGATGAAGGAGGGAGATGAGGTGGAGCTTCCTGGTGGCTTAAAATCCACTTCTCACTACGTCCCAGAGGATAATAGTGTAGAACTTGGGAAAACCCATCTTCGTTACGTAGAATTTGAGACCAATCGAAACATTCCTTTGCAGCGCTATTTGATCAGTGTATGGTATAAGACGGACATTACAGATACCGCAGCTATTCGCCTTGAGTATTACGGACAAGCTAAGTCTGCAAAAATGGGTAATAAAATTTTTACTCTCCATCTCCCATCTACAAACAATGAGTGGAAACAGTACTTCCTGATATGGGATGCAACTGTTGATACGGTAGAAAATGATGAGGGTGTATGGATAACAGACAAGGATGATAAGATCATACAATGGCAGGAACAGGTTGAAGAGGAAACCGTTACAAAATCTCAGCCTTTCCAAGGATGTAAAGTAGTGTTTATGCGACAGAAGGGGCCAAAAGTCGCTGCTGGTTATACTTTAGAGTTTTGTGATCCTATGATGACACCCCTCACGGATATTTCCGGCGTTTTCACTGATAACGGGGTGCTAAATACTGCTACCGATTCCTACAATGAGAACAAGGATACATTAGGTAGCGGCTCAATTGCATATTGCAATCCGCTCGGTGTAAAAACTGATTCCGTTGTAGCCGGTAGTGAAGTTAGCTTCAAATCTACTTCGACTGACCTTTCTGTAGACGGCCCCACAAAGGTGCTTTTAGCAACCTATAGCGAAAATCAGCTTACAGGTATTCAAATCGTAGATGCCACTGCTATGCCCGCTGAGAAGAGCGCGGCGAACGAAGTGGTAAAGGGAGGCTTTCTTAAATGCACCATTCCTTCTGACCTTTCCGGTGAAGTAAAAGCCTTTTTCTGGGATAGTGTCAGCGGACTGAGGCCTTTAGCGGCACCTGCCACCGTAAATGTGGCAGCTGCAACCCCCGAAGCATAATCCTGTTTAATTAAGGAGAGAGAAAAGTAACATGAAAAAAATTACAACTTTGTTTTTAGCACTTTTGATGGTTATGACACTTTTTGCCCCTTCTCTTTGTTTTACTGCCACCGCGGCAAGTGCAGAGAATCACATGAAGGGCGTAAAGCCGAAGGTATATGATGCCACAACCGAAAAAATGGCAGACCTTCCCGAAGGCGATACGGCAATTGTTCTCAATAATACCGCAGTTGCAAACGCTGAAATGCGCTATCAGCTGAAAACACTTCCCGTAAACGGGCAGTATCACCTGAGCTTCTGGTATAAGACCAACAGTGAAATTGCAAACTTCAGAATTTCTTACTGTGGCGATGGTAAATCCAAGCCCCTCGGCTATAAGCAGCTTTCCGTAATGCTTCCGAACACACAGGATACATGGAAGCAGTATGAAATGGTGTTTAAGACCACAGACGTTGTAAGCGTTGACGGCGCCTATGTTATGGCAGACGCCGACGGCAAAGCCATCGAAGGCACAGCCTACGCCGGCATTTACGTTCGTCCCATGCAGGCAGGCACGCTTTCCGAAGGACAGTACATCTACTATACCGTTCCCACGGTGTGCCCCATGACGGCAGACATTACGGGCAAATATGAGGATGTACAATATGAAGTAAAGGACACCTACGGCAGTGGCGAAGCCCTTTACAATTTCCTCGGCATCCGTAGCGAATCGGGTACCGCCAAAACGGAAGCTTATGACATTAAGCTTGCCCCCGTGGGCACCACCGATTTATTTGACCCCATCCCCCTTCCCGCTGAAAAGCTTCTTCCCACCTACAGCGAAAACCTCGTAAAAGACGGCGGCATGGAAAATGTGGACATGAAGAACGGCGAAGAAGAGCTTGGCTGGGTTCCCCAGCAGGGTACGGGAAACTGGGGCGAGGATAAAATTGCCTACATCGACACCAAATACAAGCACAGCGGTAATGCCTCTGTCAGAATTCAGCAGGCAGACGGACTTACCTCTCCCTTTGTAAATCAGATTATAGACGTAGATGCACAGACCACCTATCAGCTTCGCGCATGGACACGTAATGTAGGCGCTAATCCGAAGAAAAGTCAGATTTTGGTTAAGTTTGAGTTCTTCAAATACACCGAAGGCGAAAACAAGTACACAAGCGCAGGTTACCTGCGTATGGACCAGAGTTCCCTGGCCTTCAATGGTGCAGAAGCAGGCTGGACACAGTTTGAACAGACCATTACCACCCCGCCCGAAACGCAGTACATGACCATTTACCTGCGCATGGGCTTCGACGGTACGGCTTGGTTTGATGATGTTGAGCTTTACAAGGTCAGCGAATCCACCATTGCAGAGCTGAAAACCGACCAGATTTTCTACTATCCTTCTGCAAAGAGTGGCGCAGCAAACCTTGTTTTAAACAGCACAACCTTCCCGGATTTCGATACCAAAACGGCGCATGTTGATTTCTCCTTAAAGTACGGCGATACCGTTCTTGCCGAATCCAAGGGCGTTCCCTTCTGTGACAGCACCGCATCCTATTTCTTTGATCCCGCGCTGATTGAAGAAACGAAGCAGGGGGAATCGGCGAAGGAGCATGTTGTGGAATCGAAGCTCTACCAAAACGGTGAGCTTCTGCAAACCAAAACAGCGAGGGTCTATAAGTATAAACGCCCCGACTGTATTGATGAAGAAGGCAACTACTATAATAACGACGGCAGCCTCTTCATTCCTGTTGTCGGCTACCATGTAGGCGAAGAAACGGCTATGCCGAACGGCGAATATAAAGATATTTTAGCCGGTGGTATTAACGTTGTACAGCTTGGCTACACCTACGCACAGAAATTCCTGACAGACCCGCAGCCGCTTATCGACATGCTCGACAAGCTGGACAGCTGGGGCATGAAGGCTGTTGTTTGTCTCTACGGCGGTATGGTATGGGCAGCGCATCCGAACAATGCAGAAGCCACAAAGGCTGTTGTTTCTACTCTTTCCGGTCACAACGCCGTATTCGGCTGGGCAGTACAGGACGAACCTTCCTCCCAGATTCCCGATTACGAAAATGCGATGATTGACTGCTATACGCTTGTAAAGCAGTATGACACCACCCGCCCCGTATACATTATGGATACGTTAAAGGGCTACGAATTACGTAACTCTCTGTACTGCGATATCTATCTCGACAGTGCATATCCCAAGACAGGTGACGAACCCGGTAACGTAACCATCAGCGAAAGCAAGATTATGGATTCTTCTCTCGGTACAAGACTTGCCAATAAGCCCTGGTACCATGTGGTACAGACCTTCCAGTATTCTCAGAAGTACCCCTGGTTCCCGAACCTCCACGAACTTCGCAGCATGCTCTATGCCTCTCTGATGGTTAACGCACGCGGCACAGGCTACTATGAAGTCGGCGGCTCGCTCTTTACAGGCGAAGGCATTTACCAAATGCCTGAAATCTGGGAAAACGGTCTTGTTGAAATGGTAAACAGCGGCGAGCATGATTTGATGTTCGACCTTCTGGTATACGGTGACCACCCTGTATTCAGCAGAGAAATTTCCAAAGAAAAGCAGTACCATCTGGCACTTAAAGACGGCGACATCTACGCTGTAATCTTAAACGGCGCTGCGGACGGCGTTTCCAAGGAAACCACCGTTTCCGTTCCTGCCGTAAGCTTTAACGGAAAAGCTACGCTCTCGGGCGGCACAGCAAAGGCGCTCTTTGGCTGCAGCGATGCAGACGTTACCCTTTCTGCCGATGCTCTCTCCGTAAAGCTTCCCGCCTCGGGCGTGGCAGTTATTAAAATCAGCGGCACAGGCGTTACTGCAGAAACCCTCGCAGCTAACAAATTTACCGACCTTGCAGACTACGCCTGGGCTTCTGAGCAGGCAGAAATGCTTGCCCGCAGCGGTGTAGTTGCTCCGCTTGTCAACTGGTACGAAAACAATGAATTCCGTCCCGGTCAGGCAATTACCCGCGGCGAATTTGCTTACTCTCTGATAAACACCTTGAATATTAATTACATCGACAAGGAACGCGAATACACACCGCAGTTTAGTGATGTAAACAAAGATGCTTTCTATGCACATGCCGTACAGATCGGCAGACGCGTAGGTATTTTCAAGGGCGACGGCACCGGAAAATTCAGCCCCGAAGCTCCCATCACCCGTCAGGAACTGATGACGATGGTAGCACGCGGCATGCTGATTCGTTACGGCCTTGATACAGCAAAATCTGCTGACCTCGCTGTTTATTCCGACAGCGCAAGCGTTGCGGACTGGGCAAACAATTCCATTGCCATTTCCGTAGGCAACGGCTTGATACTGGGTAATGCCGACGGCACACTCAATCCCCTCGGCAACACCACCCGCGCAGAAGCCGCCGTTATCATGGCAAGAATTCTGGATGCATTCCCGAAAACCAAATAAGTTCGGGATAAAAAAAATTGAAAAAATATGCAAAATCCACCTCTCTCCTTAGAGGTGGATTTTGTTCTATTTTAAAGACCCTTCGGTGCAACCCGCCATCCCCTGTTTTATGTTATAATAAAAGAAGAAAAATCTTAAAAAAAAGGAGCCGTGCATATGAAAACAATGCAAAAACTTCTCGCACTTTTTTTACTGCTGACACTTTGCGTTCCTTCTCTAAGTCTTACCGCAAATGCAGAAACAAATATGAATTTTATGCAGGATGCTACAAATAACTTAAAGGAGGGCGGGCGGTATGAAGCGATGGCTTCTCTTCCCGACGGCAGCACCGAAGCGATTGTTTTCGACAGCAACTCTCCCACCCCTCCCACTTCGAAACGCGAAATGCGCTATCAGCTAAAGTACCTTCCTGCAAACGGACAGTATCACCTGAGCTTCTGGTATAAAACAGCCGTAACCGATGCAGGCGATATACCCTATCTGGAGCTTTCCTATTGCGGACAGGGCAGTCCCGAAAACAAATTAATGGGATATAAAAAGCTGACGGTTAATCTCCCGCAAACCGCCGGTGCATGGAAGCAGTTTGATTTGGTCTTTCAAAACACGGACACCACTACCGGCAGCGAAAGCACCGTGTATATGACGGATAAAGACGGCAAGCTTCTTCTTGTCGGCGGCGAGATGGTTCCATACAGCGGTATGTATGTCCACCTCTGGTATATGGGAGCACTGACCGGAAGCGAAGGTATATATTATACCGTTCCCACCCTTCGCCTTATGTCCTCGGATTTAACGGGCAAATATGAAAGTATCCCGAGTTCGGATATCGAGGTGAAGGATACATATGGTAGCTGCGAAGCCCTCTATAGCGTTTTAGGGATTCGCAGCGATTCCGGCACGCAAAAAACCGTAGCGCGAAATACCGCGCTTTCCTCTGTGCTGGACCCCGTGCCGCTTTCCTCCGATAAGCTTCTGCAGCCGGTTTCCGGTACCGGAAACCTCTTGAAATGCAGCGACATGGAAGATATTCTTACAAATAACACGGATACGTGGGTACCGCAGGATGGCACGAAAAATTGGAGTACTTTTGCATGCATTGATACGAGCGAGAAGCATGGTGGCAAAACCTCCGTCAGACTGCAGGCAAACAACGCCTACACTTCCCCCTTCATTAGACAAAAGGTAAATGTTGACGCACTGACCAAATATCAGCTGCGGGTATGGACGCGCCACATTGGGCAGACCCCCGGCAGCAAAGAAATTGGTGCGAAATTTGAATTTTACGGTGCAAACAATGAATATCTGCGCATGGACGAAACGTCCTCCACATTCGCCGGCAATACATACGTTTGGACGCAATTTGAACAAACCTTCACAACACCACCCGGCGCCAAAACCGTCACCATTCAATTACGTATAGGCGGCAGCGGCATCGTTTGGTTTGACGACGCGGAGTTTTATAAGGTGGAAGAAACGCCCGTCGGGCAACTGAAAACCGACCAGGTGTTTTACTATCCTTCCGCCAAAACGGGCGCGGCTACCCTTTCGATAAACCGCACAAACTTCCCTGCATCTACATTTAATACGGCAAATGCACATGTAGATTATGCCTTAAAGTATGGCGACAACGTTCTGCAGGAATCGAAGAATGTTTCCTTCTGCGAGGACACCGCATCCTTTGTGTTTGATGCCACCAAGATTACCGAAACTTTGCAAGGTGAAACGCCGAAGGAACATATTGTAGAAGCAAAAATATATAGCGGCAGCACACTACTTCAAACACTCGAAACCGCCGTATACAAATATAAACGCCCCGACTGTATTGATGAGGACGGGAACTATTATACTATAGACAAGGAGACTAAGGAAAGAAAAATCTTTATTCCCGTTATCGGCTACCATGTAGGTGATGAAGCAAAAATGCCGTACGGCACTTATGAATCCCTTCTCGCCGGCGGCATTAACGTTGTGCAGCTTTCCTATGGCTACGCGGAAAAATTTCAGACAAACCCCAATCTCCTTAAGGACGTTCTTGACACTCTGGACTCATACGGCATGAAGGGTATTGTTTGTCTGTATGGCAATATGGTTTGGGCATCGCATCCGCGGAATAGAGAAAATACAATAGCTGTTGTAAAAGAACTCTCTGGGCATAACGCTGTATTCGGCTGGGCGGTACAGGATGAGCCGGCTTCCCAGATTCCCGATTACGAAAATAACATGATTGAAAGCTATAAGCTTGTAAAGCAGTATGACACCTCTCGCCCGGTATATATTTGCGACACCTTAAAGGGGTATGAGCTTCGTAACTCTCTCTATTGCGATGTATATCTGGACAGCACATATCCCTCCACAGGGGATCAAACAGGTGTTGAAACCTTCGGCGAAGCACTATTGATGGATACCTCGGGGGGTGCAAGACTTGCAAATAAGCCCCACTACCATCTTGTAAAGAGCTATCAAGCTGCAAACAGCGAGTACTTCCCCACCATCACAGACATTCGCAGTATGCTCTATGCCGCTCTCCTTTCCGGCGCACGCGGTACGGGCTACTATACGGTAGCGAACTCTACGCTTGACGGCAAAGCGATTTATGACCTTCCCGATGTTTGGGATGAAGGTCTTGTGGAAATGGTAAATAGCGGCGAGCACGCTTTAATGTTCGACCTCCTTTCCTACGGAAACTATCCTGAATTTTCGAGTGAAATTACAAAAGAGAAGCAATATAAGGTAGTTTTGAAAGGTAACGATATTTACGCTGTGATTTTAAACGGTGCTACAGGGATCAGAACGGAAGAAAAAACAGATGCCGACAATAACACGACAATAACAGAGTTCCCCATAAGCGTACCCACCACCGTTTCCATACCGGCTGCAAGCTATAACGGCAAGGCAACGCTTTACGGCGGTTTTCCAATGGCACTTTATGGCTGCAATGATACCGATATTCACCTTACTCCCGATACCCTTTCCGTTGACCTTCCCGCAAACGGCGTTGCCGTTATTAAAATCACCAGAACGTGTGTTACCGCCGAAACCCTTGCGGAAAGTAAGTTTACCGACCTTACCAGCTACGCGCAGGCTTCCGAGCAGATTGAAGCACTTGGGCGCATGGGACGCCCGAATCGCATTATCAACTGGTATGGAGAATCGGAATTCCGCCCGCGTGAAACAATTACCCGCGGCGACCTTGCCTACTTCCTGATAAACACCTTGCAGCTTCGCTTTATCAGCAAGGAAACAGCATATACGCTGCAATTTGCAGATGTAGACGGAAATGCATACTATGCAGAAGCCGTTCAAATCGGCAGACGCCTCGGCATCTTTAAAGGGGATAGCAATAACAAGTTCTATCCGGACTCCCCCATCACCCGACAGGAGCTTGCAGCCACGGTTGCCCGCGGTATGCTGATTCGATATCAGCTGGATACCGGAAAAGTGGCAGACCTTAGCGCATTTTCAGACGGTGCATCCGTTGCAGATTGGGCACAAAATGCTATGGCAGTTTTACTCGGCAATGGCATCATAAAGGGAGATGCAAATAACGCATTAACCCCCGCCGGTAATGCCACTCGCGCAGAAGCCGCCGTCATGATGGCAAGAATTGCAGGGGTTTCGACTGATATTTCCGATATTAAAGACTCCGAAGCCTACAAAAAAGACTTATACATTCTTTCCGATGAAGAGCTTGCTATCTGTACAGAAATTCTTTTAAACACCGATAACATTCAGGAAGACACCATCTGGTCTAAAAAGATAGTAAAGAATGGTACGACCTACGTTTTAGTGCAAAATTTGAAAAACGAGTCGACACGAATCAGTGTTCCCGACTGCGTGGGCGTAGTGGCGGAAATTCTGTGCGGCGGACGCCCCGATGATGCTAGTTTTTCTTCCAACAAAAGTACTTTCGCTGTAACGCTTGACGCACATACTACTGCTCTTGTGAAAATACTTCCGGAAAAAATAGAAGGACTCTATAACGACAGTAAAGTGAAAATCGGATATTTGTGCGGTGGTACAAAAGTAGCCCCCCAAAAATTCCAAGAATATCCTGTTCTTGTAGGCGTTTATGAGCAAACCGAAACTACCGCCAGACAGCTTATTGACTTATTAACGTTTGAGTCCGGCAGTGATTACCAAGCACTTGTCATTCCCAAGCGCGAAGGCGTAAAATACACCGTAAAAGCTTTTTCTTGGGCACTAGATAATAACTTAAAGCCTTCAGGCACGGCATACTGCCTGCAATCTAAATAACATAGCAGCTTTCGGGACGATTTTCGTCGTCCCGAATCGTGCTGTTTAGTTATATTCTATTAAGGATGGAAATGCTATGAAACTTTTTATTTTCGGTACGTGCTCAGGAACGGAGCCACAGCCGGGCAGAAAACATACTTCGTTTGCGGTGGAAGCCGGTGGCGGCCTTTACTGGTTTGACGCGGGCGAAGGCTGCTCCTACACCGCACACAATATGGGACTTAACCTTTTAAATGTGCGCAGTATTTTTATATCGCATACCCATATGGACCATGTCGGGGGGCTTGGCAATCTCCTTTGGAATATTCGAAAGCTTACGAAGGTGCGAAAGGCACTCCCGAAGGAAAAGAAAATCCGGCTTTTTATCCCCTGTCTTGCCACTTGGGAAGGGTTTAAACAAGTCCTCGCGCACACGGAAGGCGGCTTTGCCTGCAATTTTGAAATTGATGCCGCGCCTGTAGTGGGCGGCACTTTGTTCCAAAACGATGATATAAAAGTCACAGCTTTTCCCAATCAGCACGTGAAAACCGACCCCGCTTCCCCGCCGCTTTCCTTCTCTTATAAAATAGAGAGCGAGGGAAAAACGGTTGTGTTCTCCGGTGATGTCCGTTCTATTGAAGAGCTAAACGAAATCGTTTCGAAAGGGTGCGACGCGCATCTCCTTGAAACAGGGCATCACAAGGTGCAGGATTGTTGCCTCTGGGCAAAAGAAAAACCTATTCAAAACCTCTATTTTCTCCACCACGGGCGGGAAATTCTCGCCGACAGTACAGCATGCCT
>JAZROH010000026.1:0-9317 GCA_045648645.1 Clostridia bacterium
CACCACCGGTCTGCCTAAGCCATCCTCTGTTTTATATCGAACCTGAAGCGTAAGTCTTTCCCCACCCACCGCCTCTACCGATTGATAAACATACGGACTGTCGCTTCCCAAAAGCTGAATGACCGTTTTTTCTCCATCTCCGTTTTGTAATACGGAAGCCGTAGTCCCCCACGCACCCGAGGTATACCAACTTTCAGCCTGCACTGCGTGATTTTGCAAAGGCAGAAAGTCACCATTTTTCAAAACATTATCATTTTCCCGATACGCAGGCTCAGGCTGCACATCCGCATAACTTCCGTCCGGATTTAATTTATGGAGCTGTAAATCATCCCAATACGCAATCCCTGTGCTTCCCAAATCACTACGAAGAAACACCCTGTGTATTGCCCCGAAAGCCCTCTGGGGTTTGAAAACCACACGAGTCTTTACCCATTTCCCGTCCGTATCCCCCTTGATATAATCGGAAGCAGAGGCATAATTGTAAAACGTAGTTCCATCCTCTTTGCAGAGGCTGGGAAGCAAATATGCTCCTGTGGTAGTTGATCCCTTTGGAATCAGCACCCATACAGAAAGCTCATACTGCGCCGCCGTATCAAAATATCCCCAATATTGTGTACCACTAAGCGCCGCGCGGGGTACGCTGTCCTGCATTCCGGATTGTATGGTGGTTTTGAGGCTGAATATTCCCTCCTTAGCATATTCAGCACTCGTTTCAAAGCCGCCGAGCCACGGCGAATCATACACCGTCCAGCCCGTAGGCGAAATCCCTTCCGCCCCTGCATCTTCAAATCCACCGTATTTTACCGTACCACTGTACGCGGCACTCGCAGGAAGTGCCACCACCCAAAACAAAAGCGCCCATAAAAATGTAAGAAATATTTTTTTGTTCATGTTACTGCATAATGCGATACATGACCATAGCCGCTTCGGCTCTGGATGCATTGCCAAGGGGATTTACAGTTCCGTCTGCGTTTCCCAGGATAATACCGCTTTTCACCATAGAGGATAGTGCTTCTGTCGCATATTCGGCAACCAATGCATTGTCAGAAAACGCATCCAGTTCTGTCCCTTCCCCTTTTTCATATTCGGCATTTACATAGGCAAGACCGCGCTGCACAATCACCATCATATCCTGTCTTGTTATCTCTGCATTTGGATTGTAGCTGTCTTCTCCAACGCCTTTTAAGATTCCCGCCGCTTTGCCTATGGCAATTTCCTTTGCGTAATACGCCGTATCATCCACATCTGCAAAGCCGTCTGTCGTGTCACCCGTGATATTCAAGGCACGAATCAAAAACATCGCAAAATCAGCTCTTGTAATATTTTCCCCCGGCGAATATTGTCGAATACCCGTTGTATTTACAACTTCTTTTTCGTGCAAATATTCAACCGCTTCTAACGCCCATGTATGCTTATCCATATCGTCAAAGCTTTTTTCCATCACGGAGAAATCCACCGTTGTCTTCGGCATTATTTTATAAAGAGCTGCGGCATGCGGTACCACTTCTAAAGAAAGTGTATTGCTTCCTTCGATTGTTTCCGGAAGGTTTGTTCCGCCTTCAAGGGTTGCGGTATACGCATCAATTTTAACTGCTCCGTTAATGCTTTCTAAAGGAATTTCCACGTTCCGCACTTCATCCTTCATATTCAGCGCAATGGCATATAAGGCATTATCCATGGAGAATGTGTGCCACCAAACATCCTGCGTGCGGTCTTCATTAAAGAATGTTCCCTTATTCATGATAAACGCATCTGTCAAGGTAAAGAGTTCTTCTTCCGCAAACTTGCAAAGCGGCTCATATAAAGGTGTATCTTTAAGATGCCAACCTGTGCTTTGGAAGCAATAATATCCCACACCCGTCATATTTTCGATAAGTGCC
The DNA here is from genome assembly GCA_045648645.1 of Clostridia bacterium. Taxonomy (GTDB): domain Bacteria; phylum Bacillota; class Clostridia; order UMGS1883; family UMGS1540; genus SIG447. Next base: position 1,881 of record JAZROH010000026.1, read on the forward strand.
TGATAAATCATGCTTTTCGCTTCGTCAATACTGGGAAGATAATACTTGTTCGTCTGCGTGTCTTCCTTTGTAGGTTCACCAAACGTCTGTCCGAGGAAGTGAATGTCTTTCTTACGGACATGCGTATTCTCCATAAGTTGTTCCATTTTGGCTATGTTTTTAGTGGGTGCCTGCATACCATAATCCGGATGATCAATTACCGTAACATTACAAGAATAATCATGAATCAGGAGAAGGTCACTGCATGCCGTAGTGTATTTTGCACTGTTTGTAGATGCCGTTTCCTGAATAATAACCGGATGTACCGGGTCAATGTTTCGGATTTCTCTGTATGCACGCACAAGATCCGGATAAGGATTTGTCAAATGTAAATATGGTTCATCCATAATAATATAGCCAAACAATGCCGGATGATCCTTAACCGCCTTTGCGACCTCAATTGTATTTTCAATTTTGGTCGGATCTCCCGCCGTCACCATTGCTGTTCCACCATATAAAACAAGAGACGCCATCATTCCGTTTGCATGCGCGCTGTCAAGATACTGAATCAGGTTTTCCGTATTGCCGCCGCCACCCTGCGCAATATTGACACCTGCCGCCTTGCCGTACTTCATATTCTGGTCTGCCACATAGACATGATAGCCCCAAATGGGTGTGATAACTTCACCGTTTACAACAAATTCTCCGTTATCATTCATCATTTTGGGTCTGTCGAATCTATAGACATTCCATTTCGCCGTTTCCAACTTTTCGCCGCCTTCGCTTCTGTACAGGGTAGCTTCTATGGCATATTCCTTGCCTATTTCCGAAAGGAGCATTATATCAAATTGTAAAATTGCTTCTGCATGTGCAGTCACACCCGTGCGCTGCTTCAGCACTGTATCTCCGTCTTTTAAAGCAATGTCAAAAACCTCTGTGCCCGTTGCCGTGTAGAACGAATCGTTTATAGACGCGCCCACGGTTCCCTTTTCCCATTCTGTGTAGAAAAATGTATCGCCATCAAACTGAATGCGGCTTGCCTCTGTAATCATGTGACAGCGAAGGTCATCATAATACACTACGCCCGTCCCGTAAAGGCGAAAATAAATTTTAATCGTTGTTGCACCTGCCGGAACGAAAAAACGAGTGCTTTTTTGATGCCACGCACCATACGTCTGTCCTAACAATTCCGATTGGAACGCCATAACAGAATTGCCATTGTCATCATAAAACTCAAATTTCAGCCGTGGGCCGGTTTCTTTAGCATACTCTGTTCGAAGCCAAAGCGAAACCTGATACTCCGCACCGGAAATTACCTTCATATCTTTTTTATAAATCCACGGATTATCACGTCCGGGGTCTGTAAGACAAATACACTTTTGTCCGTCGTAGCCGCCGTCTGTGATCTTAACGAAATCGTCCCACTTCCCGCCGTAGGCTTCCCAATCCCCCACAGGAGAACCATCGGTAGCCACTTCTTCAAAACTACCATTTGTGAAAAGATTGGGGGAATCATCTTTTACCGCAACAATAGACGGGTCGGGTTTTGGTTCATCGCTGATGAGCCGTCCGCGGTCTTTCTCTGTTTTTGCCTCATCCTTTGGAATATCTTCTGCAAGATTCAGTTGTATATCATCAATTAAAATGCTTCCGTACGTTTTTTCTGTAAACCGCAGATAGAATCGAACCTGGTCTTCTGCCGATTGCAGTTTAAATTCGCGTTCAACCTTCTGCCAATCTCCGTTTGTTGCATGTACCATAGGAGAAAGGTTGTATTTCGTCCCTTCCGCTCCTGTAACACGTGCGTACACCTGCATTCCAAATCCGTTCGAAGCCACACCATCATACTCTAAAGGTTCTACCGTGCGAACCCATGCACTCAATACGTACTTTGTGTTCGCTTCCAAGGTTTCCACACTTCCTCTGTACAGCATCGTTACAACAGATTCCGCCGCTTTGTCTTTGGGAATGTTTACCAAAAGGCTCTGCGCCCCGGTTCTGGCATGCTCAACGTTGTATTCCAGTTCCCAGTCTTTAAGCTGATCTACATTCCAACCCGAAATATTGCTGCCACTTCCTGTTTCAAAATCCACATTGCCGGTCATGAGATTCTTCGGTTTTTCTGTCGTTTCTGCCAATACCGGCGTAAATACGCTACAGAAAATCAACAATGTTATAACTATCGCCCATACTTTTTTCGTGACCATTTTTTACTCCTTTCCCGTTTTGAATTCTTCTATTTCACCTTACGTCCACTTTGTGTTTTTGCAAACACCAGAACCTCTATCATGCATTTTGCCTCTTGATTTCCGCAATCGTTTCCATAACTTTAAGCGCTTCCTCGTTCTTTATGGGATATGCCTTGCCTTCCCGAACGGCTTCGTAGAGATACGTCCACGTATGGTCAAGCTTATTGGTCTCCCATTCCCTTTCCTCTTCTTCGAAGGGAAGCGGATCGCCCGCCTTGAATTTTGCGCCCTCGGGGGTATGGGGATCAGCTTTTCTTTCGGGCATCACATACGAATCGGGCAAATACTTGATGGTATATGTTTTTCCTTTATCGATAAGTGCGCCCCGTGTGCCGTACAACACATATTCCGGTATCGGCAATGCCGTGCCGCCGCTGATTTCAATTTCCACAATTCTGTCATTTACACCTTCGAAAACGGCACGAACAAAGTCTTCACAATCTCCCGCGGCTGTAACCTGCCTTGTAATTGCCTGTAGCTTTTTATAGTCCCCGCCGCAAAAACGAAGTGCCTGGTCTACAATGTGCGGCCCCCAGTTTAAGAGCTGTCCGCCGCCATACTGGGAAAGCGTCTGCCAGTCCGTTCTGGGGGAATAATTCGACACCGAACGGTGAACGAGGTAAACCTCTCCCAAAATGCCGGACTCTATGATTTTGTTTACCTGCATGAACTTCGGCTCAAAACGACGGTTATGCCGAATGAAAAGCTTGTTTCCGCCAAGCCGTTCATTTAATTCCATTAATACCTTTGCCTCTTCATAGGTTTCGGTTATGGGTTTTTCAAGAAAAACAATTTTTCCGGCTTCAAGCGCTGTTTTCGCGTGGCGGAAATGGTCACAGGAACGGGTGGCAATATCCACAATCTCCACCTCCGGGTCCTCTACCAAATCCTCAATGTTTATGTAGGTTTTAGAGCCAAACTTTTCTTTCATATTCTCGCATCTGTCCGGCTCCACGTCACACACGGCGGTGATGGTGAAAAGGTCTTCCTTGCCTTCCATTTCTTTAAGATGCATGGAATACCCTGCTCTGCCAAGCCCTACAATGCCCAGCTTAATCGGCTTTTTCATACTTCTGCCCTCCACTTTTGCAAAACATCATAGCTTTCTTTTAAATCCAGCAAGGGATCTCTCTCATGGGTATCGTGTTCAATATGCACCCAGCCGTCAAAGCCGTTTTTCAGCGCATTTTTAAAGACGAATTCATTGTCAATAAAAACATCGCCTTGCGAAAGCCCGCAGAAATGTCCTCTGTCCTGCCACTTTTCGGCATCCGGTGTGCTGCTCCTCTTCCAGCCCTTAAGGTGATATGCCGCGATACGGTCATAGTATTTTTCCGCCATGTACCGGACATCCCCGCCTGCTACTGCCAAATGCCCTGTATCCAGCAAAAGATACGTATCCGGGCATTCCCGAAGCACCGTTTCCACCTGCTCCTGGCTCTCCGCCATCGAGCCCAGATGATTATGTACCGCAATTTTAACGCCGTACTTTTCTGCCGCCTTTGTCATGGCATGCACCTGTCGCAAATACGCATCAAAGGACTGCCCCTTCACCTGCGCCCATACATACCTGCCGCCGAGCGCCGCCGTCCATTTAACAGAAAGCTCCGGCGTGGCAGCATTGCAGGTTGCAAAATCCATACCGCGTTTTTTTAGCCATGCCGCTTTGCGAAGGGCATCCTCTGCGCTGTCGGGGTACAGCCGCTCGAGTCCGTCAAAGCCGATTTCCCCGATTGCCCGTATGCGGTCTTCATAATCATAATGTCCGCCGTACCACACAAGCATACCGTAATCGGCAACTCCCAGTTTTACCATATTGTGTCACTCCTTACGAAGGAAATATCATATATATTATTATACAGATTTTTTCTCCCCCTTCCTATAAGTAACCTTAACATTCTTATGCCTAAATTCTTTTTATTTTAAGATTGTGTTTTTATAAAAGCATGAAATTTCGCTCTGTTTTTCCAAAAACTGTAGTTTTTTTATTTTCAAAACACGAAAAACACTTGCAAAAGCCCTATCCTTCTGCTATACTGAATTTAATCACCTTTGCAAAGGAGAAATGCACATGGAAAATCTGTTTCAGTCTGCCAAATATTTATTGTTTTCATTCCATCGACGAAACGAAGTTGTATCTCTGCCGAATCGGGCGATTCCCTACTTGGATTTAACTTATCTTCTCGAAGGGAATATGGAATATTATTATAACGACGAGCGAATTTTGCTCCGTGCCGGTGATGCCATTTTGTACCCGCCCGGTTCCGTCCGTCAGCGCATTTATAGCAGTGCACCGGCTTATTACGCCAGTTTCAATATCGAATTTACGAAAAGCTTTCAATCCCCCATCTGCGGTCATTTGCCAAAATGCATTCGTTCGAGCACGCCTGTTCTCCTTGAAACCTTTAAAAAAGAATTTACATCTGTATCCCCGCATAAGCAGGAAAAATGTGCCTCTATCTTTTCCTATTTATATTATCAGCTTCTGGACACGGTGCTGGATACAGAAAACCCGCATGTTAAAAGTGCCAAGCAGTATATCACCGCGCATCTTGCCGAGCCGCTGACGCTGGAAGAGATTGCCGCTTCGGTGCATCTCGCGCCGCAATATCTTTGTGCTCTCTTTAAAAAACATACGCAAAATACAATTATGCATTATATTATTGAAGAACGAATTGCCCTCGCCAAGCGCCTTATTATTACGCAAGACATTTCTCTGCACCAAATTGCAGAACGGTGCGGTTTCGGGGATTATAATTATTTTTCGCAAACCTTCAAAAAAATGACCGGTACCACAGCTTCGCAGTACCGGAAAATAAAGCATAAAAACATTTAATGCGCTTTGTTATTTAACTTTATCTAAAAACCTCGAAACCATGTGGGTTCGAGGTTTTATATATTTGTCGGTGGTTCCCCCGCATTTCCTTTATTCTAAACACGGCAACTGTCTTCCTGTATGGTCTACCGTATACTTTCCTTTATGTAGCAAATCTCCCACCGTGGAAAATGCATAGCCTTCCGCCCGTATTTCCTCTAAAAGTGCCGGGAGTGCCGATGCCGTCTGTTCCGTACCCGTGTGAAACAAAATGATGGAGCCATTTCGAAGCCGCGGCATAATCCGCGCTTCCATCTCTCTAGCGGAAAGCCCCTTATAATCGAGGCTATCCCCACTGGCAGCAGTTGGAAACACCTTGCCACTTAACGAAATTCATTTTTACCGCTCAACTTATCGTATGCTTCCTTTACGTTCAATCAACAAGTGTACGCACACATCTATAAAAGGTTGATTTTCGCATCCCGAGTTCTTCCATCGCCTCCTTCGTTCTTATTTTTCCGCTTTTCCAATCTGAAAGAACCAGTTCGTATCCATCGGGTAGCTCTGCCTTAGGTCTCCCAAGATGCTTCCCCTTCCTCTTTGCCGCGTCTATTCCTTCCCTCCGCCGTTTTTGTATGGCCTCCCGCTCCTGTTCTGCGATTGTGCCGAGGACTTCAATCAAAATCGCATTGACCATTTCAAAAACCCATTCCTGCCCTTCAGGTAATTCCATCATCGTTGTAGGGAGGTCCATCACTTTTAGCCGTATGTTATTTTCTTTAAAATATTGCAGTTCATTTTTGATATCTGTCTTGTTTCTGCTGAGCCTATCCAAAGATGTTACAACAAGAGTATCACCGTTTCGAAGCATAGCATTTTTAAGTGCTTGATATCCTGTTCGTTGCAAATTCTTCCCGCTTTCTTTATCACAAATGATTTCCCGTTCTGAAGCACCGAGCTTTCGAAAGGCTTCCAGTTGCCTGTCGAGGTTCTGTTCCCGGCTGGACACCTGGGCATAATAAAACACTTTACTTTCCATATTCCCTCCAAACCAAATCGTCCATAAAGGTCGATCTGATTATGGGATAGTTCCAAAAGTTTTTCCGGACCTTTACGGATACTAAATCCTTTACATTATACTCTCTCTTGCAACATTCCAAAAGGTGTACCTTTTGAAATATACTTATTCCAAACAGTAAATATATTCCTCTATCTCTTCCGGCGTAAATCCGTTCTGCAGTAAATCATCAACCGTTTCGGGAGAAAAGCCCCGGTATGCGGCAACTGACTTTAAATCTCTAATATATGAGTTTTGATTATCTTTCGGCATATAATTCCACCAACGGCAATCATATAGGCTACTATAATCCGTATAGCTAAAAGTATTACTTAGAAGTTTGCCGTCAGGCAAAAACCTTATAATATCGCCGGAGCGAACTGCTATTTCTTCGAATTCTCCGTTTTTAATTTCAGCAAACAACTTTGTATCCACAAGCGATTTATACAAGATTTCTTCTGTTGAAGCATAAACATAAAGTTTATATTTTGGCAGATGCACAAGCGAGAGCGGACTGTCGCCCCGAACAAGCCATAATGTATCGGAACTGTCGAGAATGGTAAAGACAAAGCTACCGTTTACTTTTTCTGCCATAAACTTTACACTTTCAATATCAAGCAGTTTTCTCTTTTCGAGAAGCTGGACGGCAACAAAGCTATCCGTTGCAATTTTTGTTCTCGGCAAATGATATTGCCGTTTTAAATCTGCATCATTTATAAGCACTCCGTTATGCGCAAGAGCAAATCGCAGGTTCTTGCACGAACCTGCGAATGGATGATTATTATAATTTTTCTTTTTGTCGCCTTGCGTTGCATGGCGGGTATGTCCGGTGACGCAAACCGCATTGTCGGGATGCTTGAAACCCACCATATATGCTGACTTTGCTTCTTTATGTATCGTTAGTTTTCCTCCACTGTTATATGCAATCCCGGCGGCATCCGTTCCTCTGACAGTTGCATTTTCGGCAAGCAGATTCGTAAGGTTACTTAGTCCTTCGATTTTTTGTCCGCTGTAATTATAAATCCCAAATAAACCACACATATCACATATCCTCCCTTTCTTCCGTAATCTCATTTACATAGAGCCTTTTTGCTTTTAAGTATTCAATCAGCTCTTTCTTATCAGACGGTATCTTCACAACAAATTCTGACCAGGACAGCCTTTCTATTTCCTTGTCGTTCATCTGTATTGCAAACCTGCAGATTTCATAAATAAGCTGCAAGGTGGCAATGAAGGTTTTGTAGCATAGCGTCCCTCTGAAAAGGCGAAACTCTATGGTACTGTAATTTTCAAGGTTTACCGCAACATACCGTCCCATGTGTCTGTCTTTTGCATTT
>JAZROH010000027.1:0-25990 GCA_045648645.1 Clostridia bacterium
AACAGAAGAGTATAAGAAATATCAACAAAAGACATTAAGTGAGGTCGAAAAAGATTATTTAGAGGCTATTAAAAGTATCGAAACAAAAGCTGACAAAAACTGTTAGGAGAATATAAGAAGGCTATATTTGAAATTAATGCAGGTGAAATAGTTGCAACCTGTGAATACTGCAGTACTAAACAGACAGTTGTATGCATGGAAAGTCAAAACTATTGTATAGCAAATGCCCGCCATACACAGAGAAGTGTATGGCGGGCATTCTCGTTTTTAAAATCTTGAAAATATAAGCTTTTCTTATTTGAGGTTATTTTCGAGGTTTGCAAGCTGGTTGGCAATGCCCTTGGGGAGCTTATCGCCAAACTGTGCAAAGTATTCCTTAATACCGTCGATTTCGCCCTTCCATACTTCCTTGTCAACGCTGAGGAGCTCGTCGAGCGTTGCAGCGTCGATATCAAGACCTGTAAGGTCGAGGTCGGCAGCCTTCGGGAGGTAACCGATAGCGGTTTCCGTAGCGTCTGCCTTGCCTTCGCAGCGGTCTAAAATCCAGTTGAGGACGCGCATGTTGTCACCGAAGCCCGGCCACATGAAGTTGCCTTCTTCGTCCTGACGGAACCAGTTTACGTGGAAGATGGACGGAGCTTTGTCGCCAAGCTTTTCGCCCATTTCGAGCCAGTGTGCAAAGTAGTCAGCCATGTTGTAACCGCAGAAGGGCTTCATAGCCATCGGGTCGCGGCGAACAACACCAACTGCACCGGCAGCGGCTGCTGTGGTTTCAGATGCCATGGTAGCACCTACGAACACGCCGTGTTCCCAATCTCTTGCCTGGTATACCAGCGGAGCGGTCTTTGCACGTCTGCCGCCGAATACGATAGCGGAAATCGGTACACCTGCGGGATTTTCAAATTCAGAGGAGATGCAGGGGCAGTTCTTAGCCGGTGCGGTAAAGCGGGAGTTCGGATGTGCAAGCTTGTTGCCTGCTGCGGTGAATTCCTTGCCGTTTACCTTTGCGCCCTTCCATTCGGTTGCATCTGCGGGAGGATTCTTGTCAAGACCTTCCCACCAAACAGTCATATCTTCGTTGTTGATTGCAACGTTTGTGAAGATTGTGCCCTGCTTTGTGGAAGCAAGTGCGTTGAAGTTGGTCTTTTCGCTTGTGCCGGGTGCAACGCCGAAGAAACCTGCTTCGGGGTTGATAGCATAGAGTCTGCCATCTTCGCCTATGCGCAGCCATGCAATGTCATCACCAACGGTCCAAACCTTGTAGCCCTTTTCCTTGAGGTATTCCGGCGGAATGAGCATTGCGAGGTTTGTTTTACCGCAAGCAGACGGGAATGCTGCTGCAATGTATTTAATTTCGCCCTTCGGATTCTGAAGACCGAGGATGAGCATGTGCTCTGCCATCCAGCCTTCCTTCCAGCCAAGGTAGGAGGCAATACGCAGTGCGAAGCACTTTTTGCCCAGCAGTACGTTACCGCCGTAAGCGGAGTTAATGGACCAGATGGTGGAATCCTGCGGGAACTGAACGATATAGCGTTCGTCGGGATTTACATCCTTCTTTGCATGGAGGCACTTTACGAAATCCGGATTGTCGCCCAGGCATTCCATAACAGCTTTGCCTACACGGGTCATAATTGCCATGTTAAGTACAACATAAATGCTGTCGGTAAGCTCAATACCAATCTTGGAGAAGGGAGAGCCAACGGGACCCATGGAGTAGGGAACTACATACATGGTGCGACCCTTCATGGAGCCATTATAAAGGTTACGCAGCTTTGCGTACATTTCAGCGGGATCCATCCAGTTGTTGGTGGGACCTGCTTCTTCCTTGGTGCGTGCGCAGATGAAGGTTCTGTCTTCAACGCGAGCAACGTCGTTTTCAGCTGTTCTGTGGTAGTAGCAGCCGGGCAGCTTTTCTTCGTTCAGCTTGATGATTTCACCGGACGCACATGCTTCCTTGCGCAGTGCTTCCAGCTGTTCTTCGCTGCCGTCAATCCAGACGATTTCGTCTGGTTTGCACATGGCGACCATATCGTCAAGCCATGCTTTAACACTTTGGTTGTTTGTCATTTCAAAACACTCCTTTGATAATAGTTTAACAAATTTACCTAATTTATAGTATACAACAAAATCTATGGTTTTGCAACACTTTTTTCAAGATTTTTCAAATTATTCAAAAAGTATATCAGAAAGCGTCACAAGCTGGGGAATGGAAAGGGTTTCTCCGCGTACAGTGGGCGAAAGCTCCATCTGTGCTACCGCAGCTGCAATTTTCTCTTTAGAGCCGAATTTTCCGGCGTTGGAAAGCCCGTTTACAAGGGTTTTTCGCCGCTGAGCAAATACGGCACGAACAAGAGAGAAGAAATAGTCCTCATTCTTCGGTACGGCGGGGGGGACGTCCCGCAGGGACAGACACAGCACCTCGGAGTCCACCTTCGGGGGCGGAATAAAGGAGGAAGCAGGCACGCGACATACGCGGCTGACCGCGCAGCGGTATTGCACCGCCACCGTAAGCGCGCCATAATCCTTTCCGCCTTCCTTCGCCATAATCCGGTCCGCTACTTCTTTTTGCATCATAACAACGATGCGGCGAAACGGCAATTTTTGTGTTAAAAGCGCAAGAAGAATGGGCGTTGTAATATAATAGGGGAGATTTGCCGCAACCGATACGGGCATGTCCCCGAATTTTTCTTCCAGAAGGGCGGGTAAATTCAGCTTTAAAACATCCCCGTGCACAACACTTGCATTGGGGTAGGGCGCAAGGGTTTCAGAAAGAACGGGGAGAAGCTGTTCGTCAATTTCAATGGCAACGACCTTTTCTGCAGTTTCGGAAAGCGCTTCTGTTAAAACACCAAAGCCCGGACCGATTTCCAAAACACCGCCGCCTTCCGGTGCCGCCGCTTCCACAATGGCGTCCAGTACCGCGCGGTCATGCAAAAAATTCTGCCCGAGCGATTTTTTCAGCCGGAAATTATATTTTTCACAAAGCGCGCGAATATAGCGCGGGTCTGCTAAATTTCCCATGGGTATTCCTCCTTTGCGGGTATAAACACTACCCGAATTCCTTTTTCGCGGGCGTACCGCACGGTGTAAGCCGTGCCGCCCGGTTTTCCGCTATAGTATGCCACGCATACATCTGCATGGTCCACCATGAAGCGGTTTCGCATATGCATGCAACCTGCCACATAATTTTCAAAAAGACATTCAATTTTATCTGCACGATTCAAAATAGAAGTGTAGGTTTCTTTTTGCTTTTCCGTCCATCTTGCCGCTTGGTCGCGGCAGGGCAAAACAAGCGTCAGTTGTATATGGGGAAACTCTGTTTTAAGGCGAAGAACCTCTTTGGCCGCGAGTGTATCAAACCCCAAAGCACCGCCGCAAATGTATTCCGTGATACCGCCTTCGGCAAAAATGCGAAGGGTGCTGCGCAGGTCTTTGACAAGCTGATTTTGAACGCTTTGGGGAATGATTCTGTGCCCCGTAAAACAACAGCTGTATGTTTTCATTTATATTTCCACCCCCGTAATGGGACGCGGACAGTATTTTGCGCCGCCGGCGCGTATGTCAATTTTGCCCCCTGTAACATCCGTCAGGGTTTTAACAAGCTCTTCGCTTCTTGCTTTTTCCGTACACAGGGTAAGCGTGGGCTGCGCACCGAAATTCGTTTCCAGAATTTGAAAGCGTTTTTCGCCTAAAACATGTTGTATCTTTCCGAGAAGCGGGTACTCTACGGTGGCTGTAAAAATTTCGGAATAAATCATTTCGCATATGCCCGCGGCGAGTACGCCGTCCGCTGCGCTTTTTCCGTAGGCACGGGCAAGACCGCCTGCACCAAGCAAAATACCGCCGAAATAGCGGGTCACGACCACGCAAACATCAGTAAGCCCTTGTTTTGTCAGTACATTCAAAACGGGCAGACCTGCCGTTCCCGACGGCTCGCCGTCATCGCTAAAACGGCTGATATTGTTTTCGCGGCATAGGTAGGCATATACATTGTGCCGCGCTTCCCGATGCTGCGCCCGCACCTCGGCGAGAAACCGAAGGGCTTCCTCTTCGTTTTTGACAGGGGCTACTTGCGCAATAAACCGGGAGCGTTTCTCTGTAAATTCTGCTGTGGCTTCTTCTGCCACGGTTTTATAATCCTGCAAAAAAACGCCTCCTACCGTTTGTATTTTTTATAATTTGCATAAAGTGCCGCATCTGCCATGCAGGTGACCAAAATACCCTCGGGCGTATATTCTTCCGAAAGAAGCTCGCCTTCTGTGCGAAGGACATGGAGCGCACCGCCGTCGGTATAAGGCACTAAAAGCTCCATTTTCCGCCGCTTGCCCGGCAGGAGCTCGTCCAGTGCAGCAAGCATTTCGGGAAGACCCGCACCGCTTTTGGCAGAAATATAAACGGCTTTTTCCGGATGGGGTGGACGGGGCGTAAACCCTGCCACATCACATTTATTATACACAGAGAGCATAGGCTTGTCCGCGCAGCCGAGGGACTCTAGAAGCTGATGCACAACGGTGATTTGATTTTCCATTTCGGGACTGGATGCGTCAATTACATGCACCAAAACATCTGCCGTCACTGCTTCTTCCAGTGTGGATTTAAAGGCTTCAATAAGATGATGGGGGAGCTTTCGGATAAAGCCTACGGTATCAATTAGCAGCGCCTCCCGTCCGTCCTCCATGGTAAGGGCGCGAACGGTGGGGTCAAGGGTGGCAAAAAGCATATTTTCTGCCAGTACGCCGGCATTGGTTAAGGCGTTTAAAAGCGTCGATTTTCCGGCGTTGGTGTAGCCGACGAGGGCGGCAGTCGGGACTTCGTTTTTACGGCGCCTTGTGCGAAGCAGTTCCCGATGGCGGCTTAGTTCCTCGATTTCCTTTTCCAATGCACCGATACGGCTACGGATATGCCGGCGGTCAGACTCCAGCTTTGTTTCGCCCGGACCGCGCGTACCGATGCCGCCGCCCTGACGGGAAAGGGACTGATAGCCGCCCGTAAGACGGGGCAGGCTGTATTTTAGCTGCGCAAGCTCTACCTGCAGCTTGCCTTCGCCTGAAAGGGCACGTCCTGCGAAAATATCCAGGATAAGCGCACTGCGGTCAATTACACTGCATTCTGTTATTTTTTCAATATTTTTTAGCTGAGAGCCGGTAAGCTCATCGTCAAAGATTAAAAGGTTTGCCTCCAAATTTTCTGCCATTTCGCGAACTTCCAGAAGCTTTCCTTCTCCGATAAAGGTAGCTTTATCGGCAGCATCCCTGTTTTGAACAATCTCTCCAAGAACTTCTGCCCCCGCTGTTTCGGCAAGCTGGGCAAGCTCCCGCATGGATTCTTCTGTGGTGTCCTCCAAAGGATTTAAAAGGCTGCGATGCGCGCCTACTAAAATGGCGCGTTCGATTTCTTCACGATTTTCATGCATTTTTATGAAGACTCCTTTCAAGCTTTGGCAGTGCGGGCATCAGCACTGCAAGCTGTATCACATAATTTACAAGTGCGGGAATCAGTTTCGTAACAAGCCGTGCGCCAAAAGTGCCGCCATAGGAAAAGGCAGTAATGGCGGAATTTAAAATCAGGTTTACGCCTGTCAGAATAATGGTAGAAACCATGAGAACCCGCCGCCAAGCAGTGGATTTTTGGAGAAATGTGCCATAAAGGACGCCGCGAAGAAGTGCCGTAAATGTATACAGCGGATTTATGGCACCGCCCTGCGGAAGGATAATTGCGCGAATAATATCAGCAAGACCGGCTATAATACCGCCGCCTAAGGGACCGTACAGCATACCGCCTACAGCAACAGGCAGAAACCCGAGGCTGATGCGATCCTTGGATATTTCAAAAAAGGGAATAGGAATTTGGACAAAGCGGGACAAAATGATTTCCATAGCAATCAAAAGTCCTGCAAAAACCACAGTTTTGGTGGAAAATTTTGTTTTCATGCTCATAAACTCCCTTCGAAAAAGCCATACTAAAAGTATCTTTTGTAAAGTGTAGGTGAAACATATGTTTCCTATTATTTCCGGTATTGCGGCGGTTTTATTCGCAGCCCTTTGGGGCGGAACACCTTTTGCCGGTGCTGTTCTTTTTTCCATACTCGGGCTTTGCATCTTCGGCAAAATAACAGGTGTGCGGTGGTGCTTTGGCGGGTATGCCTGTTTCGTGCTTCTTTTAACGCTTGGCGCGATAGGGGAAGCTGTCGCCTTTTTTTCTGCCGAGGGCAAGGAATTTTTGGCGTCTTGGCTTTTGCTTGTGCCTTCGCTCTCTATTACGTTTTTCTCGAGTGGCATAAGTGGCGCAACCCGAAAAATTACTGCAACGGTATATCTTTGCCTTGTGGTGCTTTTGCATATGTATGCCCAAGGGGCGGAAAATACGGCGCGCTATTTTCTATCGATGGAAATTGCAGGGCTTTTTACGGCTTTGTACAGTCTTCCTGTCTTCCAAAAACGAAAAAACGACGCATGATAATGCGCCGCCGATACTGGAGCGAATGACGAGGCTCGAACTCGCTACCTCCACCTTGGCAAGGTGGCGCTCTACCGGATGAGCTACATTCGCATTTGCTGACAATTAGTATAACACAAATTTAAAGGTTTGTAAAGCTTTTTTTTGTAAAAATTTTTATTTGCGATTTACAAAAGCCGGAAATGCGGAATTTTCCGGCTTTTTTCGTATGCGGAAGACGGCGAAAAAAAGAAAGTATACCTTTTTTTAAAATACCTTTGCTTTTCATGCGTTTTTATTGTATAATAAGAAAGAACATTTCTGGAGTATTTTACCTTTATAGAGAAGGAGAAGATAGAACTTTGAAGGAAGGATTGCATACATTGGTGCTGGCATCGGCTTCGCCCCGTCGGCGGGAAATTTTAACAGCGGGCGGCATTTCGCACGAGGTCAGACCTTCGGATATAGATGAATCAGTTTTTGCGGGCGTGGAGCCGCGCCTTATGGTACAGCTGCTTGCGGCAAGCAAGGCGGCAGCGGCGGCAAGGCTTAAAGACGAATGGCTCCTCGGGGCGGATACCGTGGTTGTGCTCGGGGGCGAGGTGCTGGGGAAACCTGCGGACGAGGAGGATGCTGTACGCATGCTTTCCATGCTTTCGGGAAAGACCCACTCGGTTTATACAGGCATTGCGCTTGTTTGCGCCGAGGATGGCAGAATGAAAACGCATTGCGAGGAAACCTGTGTTACCTTTCGTACGCTTTCCGAGGCAGAAATCCGCGCCTATGTTGCAACGGGTGAACCGCTTGACAAGGCAGGGGCATACGGCATTCAAGGCGAGGGCGGAAAGCTTGTGGAAAAGACGGAAGGAGATTTCCAGAACGTGATAGGGTTGCCGCTGGATGCAGTAAAACGCCTTTTTGAGGATATGAACGCGGATAGGAGATAAACTATGTCGAATTTCTTTAGAAGTAAATTTTTTGTGATACTAGCAATCGTGACTGTGGTGATTTTAATTCTCATGGCAGTATCCACTCTGTCCGGTGATAAAGCAAACTTTATAGGGGACGCGGTAGGAACGGTTGTAACGCCCGTACAGCGGGTGTTTCGAAGCGTCGGCTCTGCAACCGGTAATTTTTTCAGCCGCTTTAAATCCAATTCCTATTACAGAGAGGAAAATGCAAAGCTTTCGGAAAAGGTGACGGCGCTTGAGGAGGAAACGCGGGAACTGAACGCGCTACGAAATGAAAACGAAAGACTAAGGGGTCTTTTATCCTTGCAGGAAACGCATGCTGATTATGAAATGATCGGCGCAAGAGTGGTTTCCAAAGACCCCGGCGCATGGTATAGTGCTTTTAAAATTGATAAGGGCACGAACGACGGGCTGAAAAAGCATGATACGGTGATGACGGATAAAGGACTTGTGGGATATATTTATGAGGTTGGAAGCACATGGAGTAGCGTAGTTTCCATCATTGATTCCAAAAGCGCGGCAGGCTGTATTATCGAAAGAACAAGCGATACGGCGGTGGTAGAGGGAAGTGTGGAGCTTATGACGGAGGGAAACTGCCATCTTTCCTATCTTTCCCGTGATGCGGAAGTGGCAGTGGGTGACTTTGTGGAAACCTCAGGTCTTGGAGGTATTTATCCGGAAGGACTTTTAATTGGAAAAATCAAAAGCCTGTCGGTAGACCCGCAGGGACTGTACTATGAGGCAATTGTAGAGCCGGCAGTGGATTTCGGGCGCTTGTCGGAGGTTATGGTAATTCGGAAGTAGGAGGAAAAACATGCGGCATGTCTTTAAGACCTTGGTGCTGCTTTTGGCGTTTTTGATAGACAGCACGTTAGGGACTTATATTGGAATACTGGATATATCTCCAAGCTTTCTTTTGGTAACGGTTATTGCTATGGCAATGGCAGGAGACCTTACGGAAGCAGGGGTTTACGGTCTTGCGGCAGGTGCGCTCTGGGATGTTTTCTGGGGACGGACCTTCGGTTTTCATGCGCTTATGTATATGTATGTAGCCCTTGGTGCCCGTGCATTTTTGGAGCTGGTTTATAAAAACACACCGGTCATTACGGCAGGGATTACCTTTGTAGCTTCGCTCCTTTGCGAAACTGTTTTGTGTGTATTCAGCTTTATCATTTGGGGCAGAGGAAACTTTTTATATGATATATTCCGCGTGATTATCCCAACGGCGGCATATACGGCGATTGTACAAATGCTTTTGTTCCATCCGCTGACACGGCTGAGCCGCCCGAAGGCAGAAAGGGGGACACGCCTGTGAAACGATACCGTTTTATTTACTTTATTGTTGTTGTATTTGCATTTTTAGTATTTGGCCGTCTTGTAGATTTACAGGTGGTAAACGGCGATGCATATCTGGAAGAAAGCCGGATGCGACTTGTAAAAACCAGTCCGGTAAAAGCACCCCGCGGAGAAATTCTGGACAGAAACGGCAGAGCACTTGTAACAAACGAAACGGTGTTTGCGCTTCGTCTTTATAAAATCAGGGATATGGACGATGCGGCGCTCAATGACCTTCTTCTGCGGCTTCTTGAAAAGGTGGAGGCGGACGGCGTTTCTGTGACGGATAGCTTTCCCCTTGTAAACCGCGGCTTTAGCCTTTCGGGAGAGGCACTTAGCAAATGGAAAGCAAAGTATTCCCTTTCGCCGGAAGCAGATAAGAGTGTAGTTATGGCGCATTTTGCAAAGCGGTATAACATCCCGGCAGGCCTTTCCGAGGAAGTGCGCCGTACGCTTGTCGGGCAACGGTATGAAATGGAGCAAACGGGATTTTCGGAAGAAACCGCTTATACCTTGGCGGAGGGAATTTCGCACGGACTTATGACACAGCTGTATGAGCAGAAAATGGATTTTCCGGGCATTGTAATTGAAACCTCGCCGGTACGCCGTTTTGTAAACGGAACAACGGCTGCGCATTTTCTGGGGCAGACCGGTAAAATTTATAAAGAAGAATATGAGCAGCTTCGCGAAAAAAACTACGCGATGAATGACATTATTGGTAAGCAAGGCATTGAACGGTATCTGGAGGATTCTCTTCGCGGGCAGGACGGGTTAAACCGTGTGGAAAAGAGCATGGATGGACAGAGCATCCGTACCGAGGAGGAAAAAGCCCCGAAAATGGGGGATAATGTAGTACTGACACTTGACCTTCCCCTGCAGCAAAGCGCAGAGCAGGCACTTTTGGATGCTATCGAGTATGTGCGGGAGCAAAGCGTGAATGAAGACGGGGACGGCGCCAATGCAGCTTGCGGTGCACTTGCCGCCATTGATGTGAATACAGGCGAAATTTTAGCCATTGCCTCCTGTCCGACCTATGACCCCGCGCGGTTTTATGAAGATTATGAAATATTGAATGCCGACAAAAACCTACCGATGTTCAATCGTGCCATCGGCGGTGCGTATGAACCCGGCTCCACCTTTAAAATGGCTACGGCACTGGCGGGGCTTTCGGAAGGCGTAATTACCCCGTCTGACACGATCGTAGACGAGGGCATTTACCGGTATTATGATGACTATCAGCCTGCCTGCTGGATATACAGAGGAACGGGTACAACCCACGGGGCGGTAAATGTGTCCGAGGCACTCAAGCATTCCTGTAACTACTTCTTTTATGATGTAGGGCGGCGTACCACCATTGAAAAGATGAATACCTACGCGCACCTTTTGGGACTCGGGGAAGCAACGGGCATAGAGCTTACGGAGGAAGAAAATATCGGTAAGCTTGCAAGCCCCAAGCAAAGCGAAAAAGACGGAGAAAAATGGGTGCCGGGCGATACGCTGCAGTATTCCATCGGGCAGTCTAAAAACTTGTTTACGCCATTGCAACTTGCCAATTATCTTGCAACAATCGTAAACGGCGGCACACGCTATAAGACCCATATCGTAAAGGCGGTACGTGATTCGGAAACAGGGCAGCTTTTGCAGGAAACAAAGCCGACCGTCCTTTCGAAAATTGAAATTGCACCGGAAAATCTAAAGGCAATACTGGAAGGCATGCGGGACGTAGTAGAGCTTGGTACGGCAAGCACTGTGTTTGAAAACTTTGAAGTGCCTGTTGGCGGAAAAACGGGTACTGCTGAGGTGCCGGGCAGAGCAGATAATGCTATTTTCGTAGGCTTCGCGCCCTATGATAATCCCACGATTGCCGTTTGTGCCGTTATTGAAGAGGGCGTGCACGGGGCAAATGCGGCAAGAGCGGTTCGGGATGTTTTAAAGACATATTTCAGCCACGAAGCGGAAGAAGATACGGTGGCAAAAACGAATAGACTTTTACCGTAATTTTCGAAAGATTAGTATAAAATTGAAAAATCTGTAAAAAAGGATAGACTATTTTCCATAAATATGGTATACTAAAATAAGCAGAATATGAAAATGGAGGAAAGCTATGGGCGAGGTAGTCGTAATTACGTCGGGCAAAGGCGGCGTCGGAAAGACGACAACCACGGCAAGCCTCGGTGCGGCTCTTGCAAAAGAGGGGAAATCCGTTGCAGTGATTGACGCGGATATCGGTCTTCGAAACTTAGATGTAGCACTGGGTCTTGAGGAAAAGATTGTATATGACCTTGTAGACGTAATTGAACAAAAATGCAGATTGCGGCAGGCACTTGTAAAGCATGGAAAGCATGAAAATTTGTTTCTTCTTGCCGCATCCCAGACAAGAGATAAAGACGATATAAGCCCGGAAAAAATGCGGATGCTTTGTCGGGAAATGCGTGAGAGTTACGACTATGTTCTGATAGATTGTCCCGCAGGGATTGACAGAGGATTTGAAAATGCCGTGGCCGGTGCTGACAGGGCACTGATTGTTACCGTGCCGGAAGCGGCAGCAGTGCGGGATGCGGACAGGATTGTGGAAAGACTTGCGGCAGAAGGCATTGAAAGGCGAGGGCTGATTATAAACCGTATGCGGCCTGCCCTGGCGCAAAAACGCGCAATTCTTCGGGTAGAAGAAATTATAGAAAGCCTTGGGACGGCGCTTTTGGGCGTTGTGCCGGAGGATGATGCCGTTTTAATTGGAAGTATGTGCGGCGAAGTGGTAGCGGATGCAGAGAAAAGCCCTGCAGGGATGGCATACCGTAATATTGCCCGCCGTGTTATGGGTGAGCATGTGCCGCTTCTGGATATGCGTCCCAAGCGAAAAGGACTTGCCCGTTTGTTTAGAAGAAAAGAAGCGTAAAAAGAGATACAAATAAGCAAGACATGCGATTGTCTATCATAAAAAATTGACAGAACAAAGAGAGGGGTACATATGAATATTGCACTGATTGCGCACGACAAGAAAAAAGAACTGATGGTTCAATTCTGCACGGCTTATAAGGCGATTTTAGTGCAGCATAATTTATATTCGACCGCGGGTACAGGCGATTTGGTAGAAGAAACCACGGGACTGCCGGTACAGAAATTTTTGTCGGGTACGCAAGGCGGCGACCAACAAATCGGTGCGCGCATTGCCTACAATGAAATTGACCTTGTATTGTTTTTTGAAGACCCGCTGACAGCAATGCCCTATGAGCCGGATGTATCCACGATTTTGCGTCTTTGTGACGTGCACACCATTCCAATTGCCACCAATATGGCAACGGCAGAGGTCTTGGTTTTGGGACTTAGCCGTGGTGACTTAGACTGGAGAAATCTAGTAAGAAACTAAAATTCAGGGGGATCTGCATGGCAGTCCCCCTGTTTGTGATAGGAGAGGCTAATGTACAGCACCATTCTTTTCGATTTGGACGGCACAATTATCAATAGTGCAGAAGGTATTACGGAGGGCGTTCGTTATGCGCTTGAGAGCCAGAAGCTGCCGCCCCTTCCGTATGGCGTGCGGGAGAAATTTGTAGGGCCGCCCCTTCGCGCATCTTTTATGCGGTACTGCGGGGTGGACGAGGATATGGCGGAAAAGCTTTTGGCATCATATCGCGTCTATTATGGCGAGAAGGGACTTCGCCAGTGTGTGCCCTATGACGGGATACGGGAGCTTTTGGAAGACCTTTGTGCCCGAGGACGTGAACTTTTTGTTGCCACCGCAAAGCCCACAGTTTATTCCCGTGCGATTTTGGAGTTTTGGAAGCTGGACGGATATTTTAAGGAAATTGTCGGTGCCGGCTTTGATAAGAATTTTGACACAAAAGATAAGATTGTGGCACTAGCGAAATCCATGGCAAGTCATGAGGATATTGTGATGGTGGGTGACACGATTTATGATGTGGAAGGCGCGCGGGCGAACAGCTTGCCCACAATTGGTGTATTATACGGCTTTGGAGACCATGATGCGCTTCGCGCCGCAAAGCCTGCATATATTGTAGAAACCGTAGAAGAAATTGGAGGTCTTGTATGAATTTAAATATACATAATGCGACGCTTACCATTTCCGCAGTGCAACCGAAGCAGTATCCCCCTACCGCTATGCCGGAAATTGCCATGGCGGGACGGTCTAATGTGGGAAAGTCCTCTTGCATCAATAAGCTTTTGAACCGGAATAAGCTTGCAAGAACAAGCGCAACGCCCGGAAAAACAGCAACGATAAATTTTTATAATATTGATGATCAGGTTTTCTTTGTGGATTTGCCCGGCTATGGGTTTGCACGGGTTTCCAGAGAGGAACAGGAACGATGGGGCAAGATGATTAACACGTATCTGGACACCCGTCAACAGCTTCGAGGAGTCTTGCTTTTGGTGGATGCGCGACATAAGCCTACGGCAAACGACGTGATGATGTACAACTGGATTCGGGAGCGTTTTGGAGAGGTTACTGTTGTTGCCACAAAATGTGATAAACTTGGAAAAACGAAAATTGAGGAGCATCTTTCGGTCATTCGCGATACGTTGCAGCTTACAGAGCAGGATGTTCTCCTTCCGTTTTCCGGCGAAAAGGGAACGGGAAAAGAGGAACTGTGGGCGGAAATCAGCCGCATTACGGGCGTAGCGTTATAAAGAAGAGAATATAAAGCTAAGATGCAAAAATGAGTGGGGCTGTTTAAAAAATTATTTTTAAAACAGCCCCATATTTTATTTTTCCCAGTCCAATACTTCCCAGTCTGCCGGCGGGTTGCCGAGGTCCGGAACGTCCATGGGAACGCCACCTGCAAGAGCGGACTTATGCGCCACAAGACCGGGGATGTTATATCGTGCTACAGCCCAGATGTTTGTGGGGGAAAGCTTGCCGGTAGCGTAGGCGCGGCAGAAATCATCAATCAGGAAATGATGCGTGCCGTTATGCCCGTTGTGGATGCCTTCGTATTCTTTGGGAAGACGTGCGGTGGGCTGTACGGGGGAGGTTTCACGAAAGCCCATGGTATCGGCGATTTCCTGTACTGCCTTATCGTAATCCTCACGGATAAGCGCGGTTACCGATGCCGGCTGCAGCGCTTCGGTTACATCCTTCATAATCACCTTTCCGGGTCGATCCGGATCCCAATGGGTCTGGTGGTGGTGGGCAACGGAGAATTCGTAGCCGCCGTCCGTACCGTAAAACTGACTGATGTATGTTTCAGGGCTCATCCAGCCAATGCAACGGTTTTCGCTGATTCTGGCAACGCCGCCGTTTGAAAGCTGCAGGAGCATGGTGGTACAGGAGAAGGGATTATCATATCTGTTTTGCCCGTCCGTGCCGTAAATATCCGTGCGGGGACTTCCGGCATAGCCGAAGGCGGTAACGCGGGTGGCGTATACACCCGGCATAGCACTTAATATCATGGAAGTGGAATGGGTGGGATAGAACATGGGGGGAATCCCTGCAAACTTCTTCCAATCCTCACCGCCCGAGCTTTTAAAGCTTTCCTCCATATTACGGATATCGTGGTTATACTGCGCCTCGCCGTATACAAATTTGCCGAAAGCACCTTTTGCAAATTCCTTGCGGCAATGGATGGCAGGGGCGCGGTAGAAGCCTGTTTCACCCATGGAATAAGTCAGTCTTGTTTCTTCTACAAGCCGCGCAATTTCGCGGATTTCATCAATATCAATTGCGCAGGGAACTGCGCTGTAAACGTGTTTTCCGGCTTTCAGTGCCGCAATAACCATTTTGCCATGGGCAAAACGCTGCGTAAAAATAGCAACGGCATTAATTTCAGGGGAGGCAAGTGCGGCTTCAAAGCTTTCGATTCGTTCTACGTCAAAGCGTTTTGCGAAATCTTCTTCTCTATCCTTTTTCAGGTCGCACACATAAACCTTTTCTACGACCGGATGTGCTTTAAAAAGCGGAACAAAGTTGGGGGAGAAGCGGCCGCAACCGATAACGGCAATTTTCATTTTTTCACGATTCATTTTGTTTCTCCTTTCTGTGCTTCATACTGCTCAAATTGGTCAAGCGAAAGCTTCCAGTCCGCTTTGCGGCGGAAGGGGCGCTTGAAACTGCGGGTTAGGAGTCCCTTTTCCTCAAGATGGATGTAGCAAGCTCTGTCACAGGCTCTGCCGCAGATGGATGTACGGTAAAAATGCTTGGCGGGAGGATAGAAATAAATGTTATCCAAAATATTTTTTGCTTCCTCGCTGTCAAATTCCGCTGTGCCCTTTATAATTTCCATTTTTGTTTTCAGGTCAAAGTCACCAAACGCTTCCGGCGGCATGAAGGGGTTTTTGCTGCCGCAAGCGCCGTTATAGTAAACGGCACAGCGCCAGGTGTTGGTTTCACCGTTTTCGTCGATAGCGTGACCGGGGCAAGCCTTTATGCATTCGTTGCAGCCGTCACAAAGCTGTACGTCGCATAAGGGAGAGGGCGTAAGCTCTAAATCCGTCAGAATAAAGCAAACGCGTACAAACGGTCCAAATTCGGGAGTGAGAAGACTGTGAATTTTGCTTTCCTCGCCAAGTCCGCACTTTACGGCACAGGCGAGAAAGTCAAGCTGTGGCTCGTCTTTTATGCCGCGGAATACGTCCGTATAGTCAACCTCAGGGTTTGTTTCGTTTTCTGCTTCCATAATGAGCGGGCTGAAGCGCTGCGGGACGGCTGTGCCGCCGTTTTCTTCAATTAAATTGGAAAGACGAAGGAGTGCCATGGGCATAACGGTTTCTTCCAGATTTTCAACCCCCATGGTGGTATACTGATAGTAGGTTGTTCCTTCCTCTACACCGCGGTAAATGCCGCGAAGGACGCGGAATCCAAGCCCGATAACGGTTTTAGTATCGGGGAAAATGCGAAATACCGGGTCATCCTTTTCAAAACGCGATGCGGGCGCAAAGCCGACTAAATCTGCATCCAGTTTTTTTGCGAGTGCAATGATTTGTTCTCTCATAGCTTTCCTGCCTCCTTTAAATGGTTGTAGCAAACGGTTTCGCAGCTTTTTCCGCAAAGACATGCTACATAGCCGAAATGGGTTTGCGGCAGGAAAGAAAGATGGGGATAGAGTGCCTGTGCGCTTTCCTTATCAAATCTTTTTTCGCCGTTTAAAATGCTTTCCCGTTCCGGATTGTCCTTTAAAAAGTCTTCTGTAATAAAGGGATTGGAACGATGTGCGCCGCGATAGTATACGCTGCATTGCCATGTATCCACTCCTTTTTCGGAAATGGCTTTTCCGGGACAGGCAGATAGGCATTTGCCGCACCTATCACAAAGGTTTTCCCCGAAGGGTGCGTCACTAGCCAGCGGCATATCGGTAATAATAAATACATACCGCATAAATGGACCGTATTTCGGGGCAATCACCTTGCCGTGCAGTCCTGTTTTACCAAGACCGCAGACCTCGGCTGCCTTGTTATAATCAATAATAACGTCCGGTGCGGGTTTCCCTTCCGCTACGGGGCTTGCAAATTGCAGTTCGTAAATCCGGCTGACCTCGGGGTTGGTGGTTTTATCCCCCTTTACCCGAAAGCCGGGAATACTTCTTTGCAGACAGGCATCATACCCTGCGTTTTCAATGATACATCCCATTTTAAAGAGAAAGATTTCCGCAAAGCTTTCGTCCGTATATTTTACACCTAAATTGGTGTAGTTAAAAAACTGTCTTTTTTCTTCCATGGTGCGGTAAAGACCGCGGGGAACGGGAAGCCCGAACCCGATAATACATTTAGCATTGGGGAGAATTTCCAGCGGATTATGCTGGGGATTATCGCCGACAAAATGGGAAATATCGCCAATGCCGCAAACTCCTGCGCCAAGTTCGATAGCTTTTTCTTTAATCTCGCGCGCTGTGAGCATGATATATCATCCTTTCCGTATTATTTTTTGTCGTATTGCTGTTTTCTACCACCAGAAGGCATGCTTCGGGACTGACCTTTACGTGATGCCACGTCCCTTTTTGTACGTTGTACAGCTTACCGCTTTCCATTTCGGTTTCCAAAAGGCGGTCATCAAGCGTATAGATGGTTGCCGTGCCGCGAAGAAGCGCAAAGACCTCATCCGTTTCCATGTGGCGCTTCATTTCCGTCAGCGCATCATACTGCTCGGAATATGTAATAAATGCTACCTTCCAACCTTCGAAGGTTACCATGGCAGAAAAACCGCTGCCGTGGTTTTCTAAAATTTCAATCATCTGTCCATCTTCCACGCTTTCATTTCATGGCGAAGCGGTGCTTCAAACCGCCCTTCCATACAGCCGCCTTTCTTTTCCAGCATGCTGACGCATGCACGAATACAGCCACCGCATTTTGCCATGTTGTATCCAACCCAGCTGGGGAAGTATTTTTCAAGTGCTGTGTAGACCTTCATAACCTCTTTTTCATTGGCAACGTCCGTAACGCCTTCCAACAAATCCAGCATACCATCCTCGTTTTTATCAAAGACCTCTTTGGGAACGAAAGGATTATAGTACCTGCCGCCGTGGGTATAGAAGGCATAGCAGCGCCACATATCAATATCGCCCCATTCGCATTTCTTGCCTGCAAGGTCAACGGAAACGGTTTTTCCGGACTTCATATCGGGGATACAGCCGCCAGGACATTCGCGGACGCATGCACCGCATTTACGGCAAAGGGGAGGACCGTCATACATGTCATCATATTCAAGCTCCGCATCCGTAAAAATAAAGGCAACGCGCTGCAGCGGACCAAATTCAGGCGTAAGCAGCATTTTACTCCAGCCAATTTCGCCAAGTCCGCAGGCAACAGCCGCGAGTCTGAACTGGAACTGTAAATCCGGCGGGACTTTTCCTTCTTCCACCGCACGGGTAAACTGCACACTTCTGTGGTGCGCCGTTTTGCCTTTTGCGTGTTTACTGATTTCAATTTGTTCTTCGGGGGAAAGGGTGTTGCCGGGAGAGCCGTCCATATCGGACACAACGCCTCTCGCACCGGTGTTTCTGTACACAAAGGCTTCATAGCCTTCATCTTCAATCACCTTTCCCACATGGTACAAAACGGCAGGGGCATAAATTTCGTTGATGCCGCCGTATGCCATGGAGGGGTACTGATAAAACTGCGTACCTTCCTCAATGCCGCGCTGTACACCGCGGGGAATACGGAAAGCAAAAGCAATACAGCTTTTTGCTTCCGGAAATAAAAATTGCGGGTTCATTTCACGAGGCGCGCCGTCAAAACGGGACATCGGTCCGATGCCGCATTTGTCGGCACCCGCTTCCAGTGCCGCCTCTTTAATCATTTGGCTTGTCAGCATATACATCCTCCAATCTTATAAAAGCCGCAGGGGCTTTGTATGTAAGTTTTTCATTTTCAATCGTAGCTTCTATTTTACTGTTTTCCAATATATAGGGATAAATTGCACCGGCATGGTTTGGCTCAAGCAGCGTGGGGAGATTGCCGGAAAATGCACCTTTGTCGATGTATGCCCGAAGTATGCGGACGGGGTTTTCATGTACACGGGTTGCCAGCTTCATCGCAGGGACGATTCCTTCATAAAGGGGAACGTCTTCCGGACGGATAAAGCTTGTATGCGTTACAAGGCAGGAACGCTTTTCGGGTTTTTCCAGATAATCCCAACACACGCCGCGAAACGCGTACCCGTTGTCTCTTTGCGAAGTTTCCTTTTCGTGTGCGACGAGATTATCATGAAAGGTGTGCGCGGAGCAGTCGTTTAGACAGCCGCTGTTTGCCAGAAGGTACATTTCCTTTCCGTTGGCATCGCACCAGGCACGTATTTCATGAAGCGCATTGAAATCACGGTTTTTTTCTCTTTGTACATAGAAACTGTCAAAGTATTCCGAAACATAATCGAAGCCGTGAGGTGTTCCGATTTTCATATTTACGGATGCGCGGGTTTCAATGCCGGGAAAATTTTGCTTTATAAATTTCGCAATCAGGGGAGAAGTGGTCGTTACAGAGGCAAGCCCATACCGACCGGCTACAAAATCCACAGTCGTTCCAATTTCGGAAAACAAAGCACGGGACTGCGCAGAGGCACCGTAGCAACCGGCGTTAAATAGTAAATTTAATCGAATACCTTCTTTGGAAAGCGCAGAAATATCTTCCATTTGTCGTGCTTGCGCTTCCCAGGGGGTGAGTCCTTCGCTTCGCGTCTGGTCATTTCTGCCGCTCGGGAAACTGCCCCAGGAAAAGTAAACCTCATGCAGAGCTTCTTTACGCGCGATGATTTCCTGTATAAATCCGGTTTCCGCTTCTGTGCGGTAGCCTACTGAAAATCGCATATTTGCCATCTCCTTTTGTTTTTATTATACAGATAGTTTCACATAAAAAATAGAAGAGTGCAAACTGAAAAACATAACAAAACAAACATTTACTTGCAAGAGAGAAAATATTGTGTTACAATACAGGAAAAGAGGGTGATGGTTTGAATTTAGATACAATAAATCCGTTCATTCGCTATGCGCGTCTGCATACCTTTTACCAGCCTGTGCGGAAGGACTGCATTTGCTATGATTGCCGTCTTTTCTATGTGGCGCGCGGGGAAGGGAAGCTTTCGGCAAGCGGACAAAGCTACACGGTTTCGGAAAATACACTTGCCTTTTTGCCACCGGGAACAAGATATCGTTTTTCTTTTACAGACCACACGGCGGTTAAAATCTATGTTTTAAATTTTGATATGACAGATGCATTTTGCCACATTACCCGCTCACTGGGAACGGCAACTGAGGATGATTTTGTCCGGGAAAGGATGCCCTTATACACACTTCCGGAGGAATTTTCCGTCCCCATTGTAGAGCCGAATGGTTTGCATGTTCGAAATTATGTAGCAAAATGTGTGGATGGTTTTTTGCAGCAAGCACCGTATTATAAACCCTTGGCTTCCGCAAGCCTTAAAAGCGCGATGTTTGAAATTTTAAAGGGATATAAGAGCGGAAGTGCAGGGTATGAGCTTGCGCAAAGCGTCAGCGAATACATTCGCGAAAACTACAGCCAACCGGAGCTTACCAATCAAATGATTGCGGAACGCTTTAACTATCATCCCTACCATTTAAGTCGCATTATGAAGCTGTTTACGGGACAGACGCTCCACAGCTATTTGACAGATTACCGCTTGCATATGGCAAAAAACTATTTAATGACCACCAACCTGAGTGTGACAATGGTTTCGGAAAAATCGGGCTTTGCATCCTATTCGTATTTTATAAAGCTGTTTCGGGAGAAAACGGGGCAGTCCCCGCAAAAATGGAGGCAAACCCATCGAAATATGGGTGTATAAAATAAAGCGATAAAATAGGGTCTGTAAAAAAACTTGACTTTTTACAGACCCTTTTGTGGAATAGGGAAAAATGTTTCAGAACGGACAAAGTGAGCCAAAGCGAAAGCTTTGGGTTACTCGAAGCTGTACATGGGTACAGCTTTTTATTGCTTTCGTTATTCCTTTATAAATGCATATGACCGCGTGTCGAAAGAATTTCCTTGAAAAATCAATTGTCCCGTATCGGGGGCAAAACTTAATTTTGTACCCTTAGCGTGCGACCGATCGGCAGTATAAGCCATTGCCCACATAGCATATAAACCATTAATTTCTATCTCTGTATGATCGAAAAACAGATTTTCTTCATGAGGAAAATCGCCCGCAATAAAAAGTTTTTCATTGTTTTTGGAAATGGTGACGTGCTTGCTTGTGCCTCGTCCCATTTCTACATATGTTCCCGTAATATCGGATAAGAGGGTATAATCATGCTGTACAGACTTCACAGACTGTATATCCCAAGAAGCTACGGTAGTGTTAAATTTAAACTGTAATGTAAAACTTTCGCGTATTTCCAAAAGAGGAGAACGTGCCAGACAATGCGCAAGTATTACAGCTTCTCCGTTTTTAAGATCTAAATTCGTGCACTCCACTTTTTTTAGGTAATCCGTAGACGGATGGTTTTCTGTCGTTCCAATAGTCCACCGATCAAAATGTTCATTTTGAACAAGTTCGCCAATAAAAAATTCTCCCGGCACGCGTTCATAAAATAATAAATCGCAGATAAGTTCTTTGGAAATCTTTAACGCTTTGAACGCTTGTTTTATGCGCATGTCATTTGTCGAACAGGCTGCAAGAAGCCACGAAATATTTATCCGCTTTAAAATACTTTTTTTCATCTGCATCTCTCTTGTCATTGTTTTTATTTATAACATAAAAAGTTCTTCTTTAGGGAAAATAAATAAGGTATAGTTCCATTATACTTAATATATTGAGTATTGTCAATAGGTTAAGTATGATAAAATAAAAAAGGTGATAAAATTGATAAGTTATAAGCCTTTTTATGAAACCCTTTTTAGGAAAGGGTTAACGGAATATTATATGATTTTCAAACAGGGTTTTTCTGCCAATACGTTGTACAGGATGAAAAAGGGAGAAGCCATCAGCACGAAGACGCTTGATGCGCTTTGCTATGCACTGGATTGTGAAGTAAGTGACATTATTAAGTTTGAAAAAGAATAAAAAGTGGGCATTCACTCTATAGTGAAGCCCATTTTTGTATATTTACAAAAGTAACAGCATAAGACCTATAATAGAAAGAACACCAAGCGCGGCAGCGAGAATACGTCCGCGCCTCTTTTTTTTCGGCGGATTTGGACAATCCAGCCCTGCCAGATACCCCGTGATAATTCGTTCGGCTTCCGAAACGGCATCGGGCAGGGCTGCCTCCGAAGGCGCGTCCTCCCGCAGGATGAAGATTGCCTCTTCGATGTAGGGGGATTTGAAATTTTTGACCACAAATACTTTTTTACTTCTCATATTGGCACCTCCGGGCGTGTTTACTGGTAGTTTGTCCCAAAAGAGGGAAGGCTATGCAACATAATTTGTATTATCACAAATGGCGGCACACAGTACGGTCATATCATCCTGTACTTTACCGCCGCTTTTTTCTTTTGCAAGCTGCAGAATAATCTGGCAGAGTGCATGGGGGTCATTTCCGGTATAGGTGCGCATGGCTTCTGCCACCCAATCGGCATTGTCTGCACGGCATTTCGGGTCGGCAATGCCGTCGGAAAGCATCACAATCATATCCCCCGGAGAAACTTTCGTCTGCATTTTGGCAGCATCGGGGGAGGCAAGCATGCCGGCAGGAAGAGAACCGGCAGTATAGGTGCGAACAGAAGTTCCCCGTTTTATAAAGCTTGCGGCAGCACCTGCTTTAATAAATTCCGCTTCAAAGCTACGAGTGTTTACAAGGAGAAGGTCAAGTGTTGCAAAGGTTTCCTCCGCAGATTTTAAAACGAGAATAGAATTAACGAGTCCCACAGCGGTTTCTGCATCAAACCCTGCTGAAAACAAGGCGCGAAGCATACCTACGGCGGCGCGACTGTCCTCACCTGCCCGTTTGCCACTGCCCATGCCGTCACTAATGGCGAGGAGATAGCATCCGTTTTCGAGATAAATACTGTCGAAGCTGTCCCCGCTTTTTTCGCTTCCGTCCCTGGGGATGGTTTCGCCGCTGATTGCAAGATGTATATGATGCGCAGGTGCAAGACGAATATGCCCTTTTTGTGCTGACGTAACTTCCATCGGTGTGCCGAGTGCTTCGGAAACAATGGCGGCAATCGGCTCGGGGTCTATGCCTGGGTCGGCGGAAACGGTGACCGATAGCGCACCCCTACGGCGTTCCATTACCTGAATATCCCGCACGGGAATATGTTTTTCTGTAAGATGCGCCCGAAGAAGGTCTTCGGTGGCGGCGTTTTCCGAAAGGCCGCTTTTTACATTCTTTTCCATCACTGCAAGAATATGGGATACCGAGGAAAGTTGACGGGCAATGAGTTGGCGTGCCTCCTGCATGCGGGTTTCCCAAAGTGTATCGACTTTATAAACCGCATACATACGATTGAAGGCATCCAGCAAGGCTGTCGGACGTATGCACTTTTCCTCGAGTGAAACCGGAATATCGTCCGGAGAAACCTTGCCCTCCCGGCTGCAGATTTCAAGCATGACGAAAAATGCTGCATATGTACGGTGAAATTCTCTTTTCCAACAGAAGGAAAGCTTTTTACAGCCCTCACAGGCATGCCGTGCTGTTTTTTCAAAAAAGGATGCCGCGGCGGCATGCGATGAGAGAAGCTTGTTTTCCGAAATATCCGTAAAGGTGCAGGCAAGATGTGAAAAGGCATCTGCTTTATCCCGAAGCTCCGCACATAAAAAGTTTTTTACGCGACTATGAGGCGTGTTTCCCGTTTTGGTGGGAGCAGTAAGCCGGCCGAGCAGACCGGGCGGAAGCGCAAGATACACAAGGCAGGGCGCTAAAATTTCCGAAATGTGCAAGACCATTTCTGCGGTGCCGCCTGTATAAAAGGTGATGGCAGCATTGGCACAAATAAAGGCTAGGGCTGCACCGGCGCGCCCATAGCGGGAGAAATATCCGGCAGCCATACCGGAAACGGCAAATGCGCCAAGCACCGGATTGCCGCTTTCCAGCGTCGCCAGAAGTCCTAACGTAATACCGGCGGTGGCGCCCGAGGTCATACCGCTTTCATGGGTCAAAAGCAGAACAACAAGGACGGAAAGCGGAATGGTAAGACTAAGTCCGGTCAGACGAAATAAACCGGAAATGCCCAGAATGGCAACACCGGAGAGGGCGGAAACGGAGAGTACATCGGCGGGAGCAGAAAAAGACCTGCTTTTTGAAAAAGCCGTACGTGCATTTGCAAAAAGGCAGACAGCCGCACAGGTGATTGCGGCTTCCAGCACCAAAATAAAGCAGTCATACATTAAAATCTGACCGCCGAAGAGCATAAATAGTCCTGCGGTGAATACACATCCGCCCATAAGCGCACCGCGGCGAAGCGGCACTTTTGTAATGGAGTCGCCATACTTTTTTGCAATCAGCGAAAACAAAACCAGCGCCATGGCATATTTGATGGCTGCGGCGGGAAGAAAGCTTGGGAAAAGAGCGGCGAAAATGACGACTGCCCCTATCGAAACAGGCGGCATGGTAATATATTCGGCAGCGTACAGTGCAGCGCCGAAGGGCATGATTTCTCCAAAAAGCGAGCACCCTGCAATGAGCCATGCAAGGAGCAATAGCCCGAGTTTTCGCATATGTATTTTTTTGCTTTTGTTTTGCATCAAATGCGGCATCATGCCGCCGGGATACTTACCGACTTCCAAAATAAAGACTTCCTTTCTGCTATGCTTGTCCTATCAGTATAGCAGAGAAGAAAGAAAAAAATTGTCAGTTTGTGCGGTAGAATAAAAATTTTTGAAAAAAGAAAAGAAATGGGGGCAATAAGAATAAAAAATCGTATGGCAACTTGTACCATACGACTTTTTGTAAGCAATATAATTTTAGTTGACGGCATCACGCAGAGCCTTGCCGGCCTTGAATGCCGGAGACTTCGATGCGGGAATGGTGATTTTCTTTTTGGTTTGCGGGTTAATGCCCTCGCGCGCGGCGCGGGTTCTGGTTTCAAATGTACCAAAGCCTACGAGCTGCACCTTGTCGTTTTTAGCAAGTGCATCCGTAACGCAGGAAGCAAAAGCATTTACAAAGCTTTCTGCATCCTTCTTGGACATGCTTGCCTGTGCCGCAATAGCTGCGACTAATTCACTCTTGTTCATCTCGAAAACCTCCAACGTGAAAATCTTATTTGCGTTGCTAAAAAACAACACACTATATATTTTCGTTGTTTGTGGAAAATTTCCTTCTTTTTTTATTTTATTTCCTTATTTTTCGACATATTCCACAAAACATCCATTTCGTTTATGGTCATAGTATCTAACTTTTTGCCGCTTTTATGCGCCGTTTCTTCCACAAAGGTGAATCGGCGTATAAATTTATCCGTTGCAAGCGTAAGGGCTTCTTCGGCATCTACGCCCGCAAGCCGTGCCGTATTTACAGCAGCAAACAGCAAGTCACCGATTTCCTCCCGTATATTGGTTTTTTCCGAGAGGGCGGCAGAAAGCTCATTTGCTTCCTCGTGTACTTTTAAAAGTGCTTCTTCCGGTTTTTCCCAATCAAAACCCACCTTTGCCGCCTTGCCTTGCACCTTGGCTGCCCGCATAAGGGCGGGAAGGTAACGGGAAACGGTGGACATAGAGCCTGCTGTCGTTCGCTGTCCGTTTTCCTTTTTCTTTATTTCCTCCCAGTTTGCCAGTACCTCGTCACTGTTTTGCACCGTAACATCTGCAAACACGTGCGGGTGGCGGCGAATCATTTTTTCGCAAACGGCTGTTGTTACGTCTGTCATGGTAAATTCATTTTCTTCGCTCCCGATTTGTGCATGAAACACAATCTGCAAAAGGAGGTCTCCAAGTTCATCTGCCATTTTGGCACCAATGCCGCTGTCAATGGCTTCTAAAGCCTCATAGGCTTCTTCAATCATATTTTTCTTAAGGCTTTCGTGGGTCTGTTCTGCGTCCCACGGGCAGCCTCCTTCGCCGCGAAGACGGGCAATAATGTCAACTAAATCCTGAAATGTGTATTGCATACTTTTTTCTCCTATCGTAGTAATTTTGCACGTTTTAAAAGGCGAACTAAGGCTTCACCCTTTGGCAGAAGCAGAACATCCGCTTCCTTGATGGCACGGAGACAGAAGAGCATCACGGCGTAAACTGCCGCACCGCCGACAATCGGAATGCCAACCGCGAGGACACGTCCCAAAGGAAGCGTGAGCCGATATAAAAGAAGAACAATACCGCCCATGATAAGGGTAGAAAAGAGCGGGCGGACGAGCATATCCAAAAAACTATACCGCGCACCAAGTTCCTTCTTGATAGCATATAAATTCAAAGCTAAAATCAGGGCGTAACATATAGTGGTGCCTACAGGCGCGCCGCAAATGTTAATGGCAGGACTGGAAACCAGAAAATAGTTTACGCAAATTTTAACGATACCGCCGATTACCATGTGGATGACGGGAACGTAAACCTTCCCGATTGCCTGCAAAATGGCGTTTGTTACCTGCACAAGGGATACGAATACAATCGCCCATCCTAAAATGGCAAGCATGGGGGAGGCGTTTGTATTATTATAGATGAGGGACAAAATGGGGAAGGACAAGAGGGATATACCTGCCGAACAGGGAAGGGCAAAAAGCGTTGTGATGCGAATTGCTGATTCAGCGCTTTCCTGTGCCCTTGTCTTTCTGCCGCTTATAAAGGAAGAGGCAATGGCGGGGACAAGGCTTATGCTGATAGCGGTAAGAAGCGTCGGCGGCATGTTGAAAATCGGCACGGCATAGCCGGAATACGAACCCCAAAGCCGCACGGCTTCACTTTGGGAAAAGCCGGC
>JAZROH010000028.1:0-21966 GCA_045648645.1 Clostridia bacterium
TTCATAGATAAATCCTCCAATGTGTTTTTATTTTGACTGGCAGGTCATTTTTATTATAACACATTGGAGGATTTTTGTTCACCGGTTAACCTTGATTGAACCACGCGACTATCGCGTGGTTTTCGTTATACAAATAAGGAGCTGTAAAAATACAGCTCCTTTCTCTTCTCTCTCGTTGGGGATAGGAAAAAATGATTCAGAACGGGCAAACTGAGCCAAAGCGAACGTTGCGACGTCGGCGAGCGGCGAAGTTTGTTCGTAGCAAAAAGGATCTAATCCTTTGGAAAATCGAATGTAATAAGATTTTTTTCATTTTTAGACTACTTTAAAGATTAATCTTTGAATCAACCCTTATTTTCTTTTCCCTTTTGCGTTCTGGACATTTTTTACATCCCTCGCAAGGCATTATATAGATTCATTGCAATCTGCGCCACCTGCGCCCGTGTCGCCGTTTCGCCCATACCAAGCGTCCCGTCGCCCATGCCGCGCATAATGCCTTTTTCATAGCACCATGCCGCCGCCTGCTGTTCCTCCGCGGAAAGCGCGGCAAAATCCGTAAACCCTTCGCCCGCGGCAAGGGATGCCTTCGTGTTCTGCCCCATGTATGCCGCAAGATAATACGCCGCCTGTGCCATTTCCCCTCTCGTTACAGGCGCGGAGGGGCTGAACATTGCGCCATCACCGAAGGGAAGAATATTTCCGTTATATGCCCACGCCACGGAAGACGCGTACCACGCGGCAGGGTCGATATCGAGATACGGAAGCGCAGAAGCATCGCCGCCTGCCTTGCCACCCATTTCGGTATACAGTCGCGCCAAAACGGTGATGAACATACTGCGGGTCATATCGGTGTCGGGTGAGAAGGTTGTGTCACTCGTCCCCGTGAAAAGACCCATTTCCGCCACTTTTTCTACAACCGGTTTTGCCCAGTGTCCGTTCATATCAAGAAAAGCCCCGGAAACTGCCACCGCCACGGCAGCCATCCCCCCGCCGGAGGTAAACGCACGAAGAAGTGCCGTGCCTCCTTTTTTTGCTATAACGACACCTGTTTCATCTACCGTCACTACGTCACGGTTTTCGTTTTCCCAGTAAAGCCTACCCGCACCGCCGTCAGCCGCAGGAAAGAGTGAAATGCTTTCCCCTGCGTTCATCTGTACCGACGGAATAAGGTCAATATATGCTGCGCTCACATAGCCGGAAAGCCCGCCGCTTTGAATTTTATACCAGTACGGATTTTCCAGAACATGCATCCGGTCAGCGGAATCCGTCCGTGTGCCGGCAAGCACTGTTACCGTTTCCTGATACGAAAGCCGCCCCGCCACTTCGTGCGTCACAGAAGGCCCTGAGCGTACATTTACGCCGCCGCTGTAATTGCATTTTCCGCTCGGCGCATTAGTGCCCGTCAGAGAAACCCTTGTGTTTGCTGCGGGCATGTTCAAAAAAGTGGGAATATAAAACACCTTGGCATCGGCAAGCGTTCCGGCGGCTTCGTAGCCGTTATAGGTGCTGTACGCCTGCCCCGCCGCGCCGTAAACATTCGTCATATACTGGTGAGAATAACGGGCATACCCGCTGTCCGGTCCCACATTAAAGCGTTCAAAATACATTGTATTCTGCCCTTTTGAAATATACAGCTCACCAATCCAGATTGCCCCGTTTATAATAGAGCTTTCCGGTGTTGTCCACGGTCTGCCGTAGGACGTGCCGAGGCTCGCCCAATTCAGTCCGTTTGCAATCGGGTTTGCCCCGTCGTTTGCCCCGATATTATAAAAATTATAAATGCCCGGATACCCCCCGTATGTTCCCGTCACGCTTCCGGAGGGCGAAATGCCGATTTCCGTTCGGATTTTCGATGCTAAATAGTAAGGCGAAACGCCGCTTGCCACCGCCGCTTCCATAATAACCTCACTATATGTTTTTTCCGTTTCCACCAAAAGCCCCTCTGCCGTCACATAGGAAATGGGGGTTTCATGCATAAATGTGCCTTTTAAAATCAGTTCGACCCCTTCGCGGGTATGGTAGGTGGTATCGTAGGAAAGCGCCTCAAACTGAAAAATATAGATTTCATTCAGGAAGTTAGCAGGGTTTAGAAAATAGTCAACCATGGCACGGGACGCAGACACCCATGTAGAAGCATCATGATAAGTGTATGCACCGGTAGCAGGGTTATAATGTCCCTCCCCCGTGTTTCGAAGAAGCGGGCTGTAATATTTCTCAACCAGACTTTTTTTGCCCGTTTCCGCTTCCACCGCATCATCCCATTCCAGTCCCGTAGGAACAGCCACAAACACCCATTCCGGATATTTTTCGTGCAGCGCGCGAAGAGATGCTTGCCACGCGGCGGGAAATGCGGCAAGCTCGCTTTCATAGTCAGCAGCCGCGGGAAAAGAGAAAAATAAAAGACATATAAACAGCGAAAGTATCCGCTTTATCATTTGTATCAAATCCTTTACCACATTTTTTGCGGCAGAAAGGCTTACCCTATGTACTCTACCACAACTTATATCTTAAAGAAAGTTTACACAATTGTCAAGATACCTCCCCCCTTTCTCATAAAAAAAACACGGGGATTTAACAAGGCTGTAATATAGCGAATTTATAAATTGACATTGGGGGAAAATAGTGGTATAATGATTTTAAGCTTTGCTTGAAATCGTCGATATGAATTCATAGCATAACGATTTTGCGAAAGCAAAAATATCGAGCAAACTTTAGTTTGCATATCGATTAAAATTACACGTATTTAAAACTACAAAATTCAGGAGGCAAAATCATGAGTGAAAATTGTTCCCACGACTGTTCATCCTGCAGCTCCAACTGCAGCAGCCGTACTGCACCCCAAAGCTTTTTGGAAAATCCCCATCCGATGTCCAGCGTGAAAAAGGTTATCGGCGTTGTCAGCGGTAAGGGCGGTGTCGGCAAATCCCTTGTCACCTCTCTCCTTTCCGTGCTTATGCAGAGAAAAGGCTATTCTGCCGGCATTTTGGACGCGGATATTACCGGTCCTTCCATCCCAAAATCCTTCGGGCTTACCGAACGCGCACAGGCGATTGAAACCGGTATCCTTCCGGTAGTGACCAAAACAGGAATTTCCGTAATGTCCCTAAACCTTCTCCTCGAAAACGAAACCGACCCGGTTGTATGGCGCGGCCCCGTTATCGCAGGCACCGTTAAACAATTCTGGACGGATGTTATCTGGGAGGATGTAGATTATCTCTTCGTCGATATGCCGCCTGGCACAGGGGATGTTCCGCTTACCGTATACCAATCCCTGCCCATTGACGGCATTGTGGTCGTAACCTCCCCGCAGGAGCTTGTCGGCATGATTGTAGGAAAAGCTGTGCGTATGGCAGAAATGCTTTCTATTCCAATTTTAGGCATCGTAGAAAACATGTCCTATTTCGAATGTCCCGATTGCCAAGGAAAGCACCGCATTTTCGGCGAAAGCCACGTTCACAGCTTTGCGGAGGACTTCGGTATTGATACAGTAGCCGAAATCCCCATGAGCCCTGCGCTTGCCGCCGCATGTGACAGCGGAAACATCGAAGATTTCAAAGGCGACTACCTCGATGCGCTGGCAGAAAAAATAGAAACCGCCGTTAAAATCGAGAAATAATGTTTAAAGAGGCTGTAGCAAAACCCATTTCATTTTGCTACAGCCCTTTTTCAGTTTCATTTTATCTTTTCAACATTTTATATATCTTTGATTTCTGCTTCGCGGCCTATCAGGGAGCGTCATTTGTATAAGACCCAGCGAAAGTGCAGGGTGAATATAATGCCGACGTATTGTTTCCTTTGATTTCAGCCCTAACAAATCCATAAGCGCGGATAATGTATACGGCATATTATATTCCATTACACCCAGTAATCTCTTTACATATTCCGAAATATTTTCATCCGGTGCGAAATCCTCTGCTGTAATTTCGCCAAGAATCGCATCAATCTGTTTTAAGATAAATTCAATAAAACTATTGGCGCTTCCTTCTTTATGACATTTCGCAATCGCATTATAATACGCATCCTGAAATTTAGCAATCTGGCTTTCTATCGGTATATATTCAAACACCGGATTCCATTTTGTTAAAATCGCGCTATGCCATAATCTTGCCATTCGTCCGTTACCATCTGTAAACGGATGAATGAACACAAATTCGTAATGAAAAACACCTGCTAAAATAAGCGGATGTATTTCATCTTTGTAGCGTGAGAGCCAATCAAACAGATTCTCCATAAGCGTTGGCACCATTTTGG
The DNA here is from genome assembly GCA_045648645.1 of Clostridia bacterium. GTDB lineage: Bacteria > Bacillota > Clostridia > UMGS1883 > UMGS1540 > SIG447. The sequence continues at coordinate 4,252 of JAZROH010000028.1, forward strand.
CAGGCGGTGCCATAAAGATGCATGTGTCCCCGCTGAAAACGCCTTCTTCTCCCTTACGGAACTCCCCCGCTTCATCCACAAGATATTTTGTCATAATGCCATGAAAGCTTTTAAGCACATGTATATCATAAGGATTGATTTCCAAAAGTCTTTCATAGGCAGCATAAGCGTTTTTAACTTCTTGAATTTCTTTTTGTGCGCCTAAAACAAGTTTCCCGTTTATGACATCACGAACCTGCCCCATGGAAAGAGAATTTGCTTCAATTTTCAAGGAAGAATGTATCGACTTAATTCGATTGTTTTTTCTCAAATGTGGTTTCGTCTGCATATTGCTCGTAATGCTGATTTTTCCAACTTTTTCGGCTATACGCGAAACATATGTCAGCATGCTGTTCGTTATATGGTACGGCGGTGTATAGGGATTCATATAATCACCTCTCATAAGTATTATCTTGCGTACTAACTTAAGTATACCACAATTTAAAAATAAAATCAACCTTTATTAAAAATTGTTTCTTGGAAAAATGCCGGGCTGCGCGAAGTGTGACTGTTTGTGCCAAAAAATGTACGTCCCCACATGGCTCATAAAAAGCTACTATTGTACAGATGCCTTCAATAGAGTGCTGGAAAAAGTGTTTCTCTGCCCCTCCCTTATTCCCTGTTTTTAATGCATAGAAAAACGACCTCCCAAAAAGGGAGGCCGTTTTAATTTTAAGCAAATTGCTTATTATTCACCATCAGTTGTGGTATCGTCACCACCTGTTGTGGTATCATCGCCAGAACCAGAATCATCAGTAGAGGTAGCTGCTTCCCATTCAGCTTCTGTCGGGTTTTCAGCGGTGTAGATAACTACATCCATTACAGCACCGTCGTATTCACGAACGTATACCCAGTTAGAAACTCTATCCTTGCTTGCTGTGCTTACACGGCTTTCGGTTTCGATTTCACCGTAGGAAGATACAGCGTAGGAGTTCGGAGTTCTGAGAAGGTTTACTTCATAGAAGCTTACGTCCTTGCCGGTCATCAGGAGAGACATGTCGCTGCCATCATCATCAAGAGCAGCTGCACCTTCGTACCAGCTTTCTGCAATAACGAGCTGACCACCGGTCTTTCTCTTCTGTGCAAAACCGAAGATGTTTCTTGTAAACGTGCCGTATTCACCGATATACTGTTCTGCAGTAGCGGGAATCCGCTTAATCTTGGAATCATTGATAATGGTAGCTGCAGTATCTACATCCATGAGAACGTCGATCTTGTCGATAGCACCATTTGCATCGAGAGAGAAGATTACAAAGTCACCAGCTTCAACTTCATCGTCAGCACCGGATACTGTCCAGAAATCTTCAGCTTCTTCAGCTGTTACTTCAACGCCGTTCTGGTAGCCGTAGAGCTTCTTGATGGAAGCACCGTTTGCATTGGTGATAGTAGAAATCTTAGTAACGAGGAGACCCTTGGTGCTTTCCAGAATGTCTGCAGTTGCATCGTATGCAACAACCATGCTGGGAACACCGTTCTCAATGTCGTAACCTTCTACGAGGCAATCATAAGTGGTATCATCGCTGAAGAATGCGCTTACCTTTGTCAGGGTTACATCATCTTCATCTGCAAGAGCAGTGTTTATGCTGAATACCGGAGTTTCATCGTTGAAGTAGAGGTTGCCGAGCTTCTTCTGAGAAGCCTTATAGATCTTATCTGTTGCAGACAGATCCATGGAGAAAGCTGCGCTGGAATCTTCCATTGCGGGAGCGCCTTCTTCATTGCTGATAATAAAGAGCTTGTTGATTTTGCCAGCGCTGTTCTTTGAGAACTGGAACAGTCTCTGCTGCGCAGTACCTTCAGTGATAAAGCCTTCAGCTTCGTCAGCAGACTTTACGAACAGCGGTGCAAACTGTGCATCAATTTCAGCAACAGCAACAGCATCGCCTGCATTACCATTGATAATCGGAGTTACCTTAGCAGCAAGCATTGCAGTTTCCCAAACGCCTTCGCTGGTCATATACTTCATTTCAACCGTTACACCATTGATGTCGCTTGTCTTAACAGCTTCGAGGAGGTAAGCATAGTTACCGGAAGCAGCAGCAGCATCCTTAGCAACGATTCTGCCGATGTGGTTGAGGTAGAAGATACCGTCGTCACCAACGTTTACGCCGATAACAAAATCACCAGCCTGGTAAGCTACGCGATAGTTGCCGTCAGCAATGCCGTAAGCATGGTCTTCGTTTGCAGCCGGAATCTGTTCCTTAACAACGCCTTCAACCTTAGCGTCGGAAATGTAAACAGTTACCAGGTTGCCGTTTTCGTAAGTGGTCAGAACGTCGCCTTCTTTGATGTCAGCAAAGTCTGCAACAGTGCCATCAGCCTTGTAGAACTTAACGATTGTGTTTGCATCGTCAACATCCAGCGGAATGTTGGAACCGTCTTTTGCTTCGAGGCGCTTTGCAGCTGCATCAACAGCGTTTACAACGTAGTTGTTGGTAGCGCTCATGAGCATGATGATGTCATAAACATCGTCGTTGTTGTTGTCAACCAGAGTTACAGTACCGATTGCGATTTCATCAGCTTCAACATCATCCATGAAGTCAATGAATTCTGCGCCGGAAGCATCCTTCTTACCATTGAAGTAGTAGGAAACGCCTGCAACGATTTCGAGGTCGGTATCAATGGTGCTTGTTTCAGTTTCGTAGTAGCTGAGTTCACCGTTAACTGTGCTGGTGGGTGCAGTGAAAGCTACGAGCTGAGTGTAGTCGATGGTGATTTCGGTGTTCTTGCCGGACTTCTTGGTGATGCCGATAAGAGTATCTTCGCCGGTTTCATCATCTTCTACAACGTATGCAACAACCCAGTTACCAAACAGCGGAGCTGCATTAGTCTTGCCTTCTGCGAAGGAAACAGTTGTGCCGATTTCTTCGTAAACTTCGTCATCCTTGCTGCCGTTTACGCTGTCAACAAGAATCTTGATGAAGTCGTCTTCAACGTCATTACCTGCTGTGAGGTATGTGTCGTTGATAACACCTTCGTACTTGTCAACCTTAAGAGCATTCTTCAGAAGGGTCTTGAGGGGGTATCTAACACCATCCTGTGCTGCGAATTCCTCTTCACCTGTCTTGAAGCTTACCTGTTCCATAACCGGAACATCAAGAGCGTTGAATACCAGACGTGCAACTGCAGATCTGGGAGCTTCTGCGCCAGCAGTTACGGAAACACCCTTGGTGATTTCTTCGCGGGAAGCGATAATCATGTAACCGGAGGGGTAACCGCCCTTTGTGTCAGCTTCGGGAGTGTAACCCAGAGCTGCAACGATCATCTTGATAACCTGTTCGTAGGTAACTGCATCGGAAGGACCGAAGGTACCATCGCCATAGCCGTTGATGATCTTGCTCTGTTCAGCCAGGTTGATGTAACCTGCTGCCCAGTGATCAGCGGGAACGTCGCTGAAGTTTGTGCCGCCAGCTGCGCTTGCGGCTTCACCCAGAGCCTTCATGCGAGTTACGATAGCTGCAGTTTCAGCTCTTGTAATGCTCGCTTCCGGGTTGAAGTTGCCCTTGTCATCACCAATCATGATGCCCAGAGCGTTCAGTGTTTCTACTGCTTCAACGTAAGATGCGTTGTCGTCAACATCCGGATACAGGGTGCCGGCGCTAACTGCTACGCTGAGCAGCATCGTAATCATGGTTACGAATGCCAGAACTTTTTTGAGATTTTTCATGTCTCAAATCCTCCTTAAAAAATTTTTTATTCTGAAAGAGATACGATCTGCTTGCACGCGTCGCATCTCTTTCAACTGCGACTGTGCATGGAAAATACGGAGTATTTCCCTTACAGGACTGATTATAGCACCCCGATTTACATTCGTCAAGCGTTTTTTTCACTTGTAACACAAATGTAAAATTGCGACTATATCCTTGTCACAAAAGGTGCCGCCCGTATCCAAGGCAAACAATCCTGTTTATCAGTATACGTCATTTTTAGGGGTTTGTCAAGTTTTTTGTCGAAATGTTTTCTATTTTTCTATCCAAAACTATATTTCCCGGGTATATGTTCCGGAGTTTCTTCCTTATTATATATATAAATATAGCTTTCATACTGTCCATCACCAATGGGACAAATGCTTTCCCACCTGTAAAATACGGGAAAAGGCTTGACTTTCCGCCTTGCATTTGCTATAATATAGGAAATTTATTATTATATGGGAGGCTACTCTTATGATGAAAACACCCCTTTCTATTGACCTTAAAGGTAAGGTTGCAGTTGTAACAGGTGCCGCAGGCATTCTCTGCAGCATGTTTGCAGAAGCACTCGCAGCAAACGGCGCATCCGTTGCGCTTTTGGACCTCAACGGCGAACGCGCAAAGGAAGTTGCCGAAAAAATCTGCGCCGAGGGCGGCAAGGCAATCGGCATTGAAACGAACGTTTTGCAGAAGGAAAGCATTGAAGCTGCTCGCGAAGAAGTGCTCAAAGCTTTCGGCAAGTGCGATATTCTCTTAAACGGTGCCGGCGGTAACAATCCCAGAGGTACTACCGATAAGGAATATCTCTTCCCCGAAGACGTTGATAATGAAGAAATCAAAACCTTCTTTAACCTTGACCCCAAGGGCGTTGAATTCGTATTCAACCTCAACTTCCTCGGCACGCTGCTCCCCACACAGGTTTTCGCAAAGGACATGATTGAAAGAAACGCCATTATCGTAAACGTTTCTTCCATGAATGCTTTCTGCCCCTTAACCAAAATCCCCGCATACTCCGGCGCAAAAGCCGCTATTTCTAACTTTACACAGTGGCTTGCAGTTCACTTCTCCAAGGTTGGCATTCGCGTAAACGCAATTGCACCCGGTTTCTTCGTAACCAACCAGAACCGCGCCCTTCTTATGAACGAGGACGGCTCTTATACCGACCGTTCCCGCAAGATTTTGTCCCAGACGCCCATGGATCGTTTCGGCGAAGCAGAAGAGCTTCTCGGCACGCTGCTTTGGCTGTGTGACAATGGCGCATCCGGCTTTGTAAACGGTGTTGTTGTTCCTGTTGACGGCGGCTTCGCAGCCTACTCCGGCGTATAATAAGGAGGCAAACCATGGTTTATGAAAGCGCAAAAGGGCTTACCGAGGCAGAGCTTCGTGCCGCCCTTGAAAAATCCATTGAAGGCAAGAACCTTAAAAAGGTTTTGATTATTCCGCCGGATTACACCCGCATGTACAGTGGCGCCGGTGATATCACCCGTATTTACTACGACCTTTTAAAGGAAAGATGCGAAATTGATATTCTTCCCGCTCTCGGCACCCACGTACCCATGACGGAAGAAGAATGGGTTGCCTTTTTCGGTCCCGACGTTCCGTTTGACAGAATGATTGTGCACAACTGGAAAACAGACGTTGTGAAAATCGGCGAAGTCCCTGCGGAATTTGTTTCCGAGGTTTCGGAAGGCCTTGTCAATAACAAAATTGACGTAGAGGTAAACCGTCGCCTGCTCGACCCGTCCTACGACCTGATTATTTCTGCCGGACAGGTTGTGCCCCACGAGGTTGTGGGTATGGCAAACTACTCTAAGAATATTTTTGTCGGTTGCGGCGGTAACAGCATGATTAACAGCTCTCACATGCTGGGCGCATTCTACGGCATGGAACGCATTATGGGTAAGGACTTCTCCCCCGTGCGCAAGGTCTTTGACTACGCACAGGAAAACTTCCTTTCTAACGTTCCGCTTCTGTTTGTGCTGACCGTTACCACCAATGTTGGTGATGACGTGTTTATTCACGGTCTTTATATCGGCTCGGAGCGTTCTTATTTTGAAAAAGCTGTTTCGAAAAGCCAAAGCACTAACTTTACGTATGTGGATGCACCGCTTAAAAAGGTTGTTGTATACCTTGACCCCCGCGAATTCAAGAGCACCTGGCTCGGTAACAAGTCTGTTTACCGCACCCGCATGGCAATTGCCGACGGCGGCGAGCTTATCGTTCTTGCCCCCGGCATCCGCATGTTCGGTGAGGACGAGGAAAACGACCGTCTTATCCGTAAGTACGGCTATGTAGGTCGTGAAAATGTGCTAAGGCTTGTAGATGAAAATCAGGATTTACAGGAAAACCTGTCAGTTGCAGCGCACCTTATCCACGGCTCTTCCGACGGGCGCTTCTCCATTACCTACTGCACAGAGCTTGTAACGGAAGAAGAAGTTCGCGGTGTTGCCTTTAATTATATTCCGTATAAGGAAGCTGCAGCAAAGTATGACCCCGCTGTATTAAAGGATGGCTTTAACACCCTGCCCGACGGCGAGGAAATTTACTATATCAGTAATCCCGCACTCGGACTGTGGGACGTCCGCAAGTAAAAAAGAACTCTAAAAGGGCTGCGAAGCGTTTTCGCAGCCCTTACCATTTGCACGGTGCCCCTGTGTCCCTCCCCGCTTCTATTTTTCTAAAAAAATCTTGACAAACCGCTTCTTCTGTGATATACTAAGCTTTGTTATGAATACGGGCCTGTAGCTCAGCTGGGAGAGTGCTGCGTTCGCAATGCAGAGGTCGAGGGTTCGATCCCCTTCAGGTCCACCAAAAATCCGCACACAATAGTGTGCGGATTTTTACTTATTCACTATTCCCTCTTCACTAAAAATACTTTGCCCCGCTTCGCCGACAAAAACATACCACAGATTTCCTTTTTCGTATTTACTTTTTACGCCACTTATGCTATACTTACTATAAAATCCTCGAAAGGCGGCCATTTATGTTTACCGTAAAGCCCATTGCGTACATCGAAACCGATTTCAAAGAAAAATTCGGCATTCCGCGGCAAAGCGGCTGTGTCCCCGAAGCGCGGGGGCGTATTGTCTTTCTGCCTGCCTATCGCTCGCCTGATGCCCTTCGCGGCATCGAGGGCTTTTCGCACCTGTGGATTTTATTTGATTTTTCAAAAGCACATCGCGCCGAATGGTCACCCACCGTGCGCCCGCCGCGTCTTGGCGGGAACCGCCGAATCGGTGTATTCGCCAGCCGTTCGCCCTTTCGCCCGAATCCCATCGGGCTTTCCTGCGTGCAGCTTTTAGGCGTGGAAGAAACGGAAAAAGAAGGGCAAGTGCTCCTTGTCAGTGGCGTGGATATGCTCGACGGCACACCCATTCTCGATATAAAACCCTATCTCCCTTTTGCCGACGCCCGCCCCGATGCCCGCGGCGGCTATGCAGATGAAGTGCGGGAATATGCGCTTTCCGTGGACTTCCCGCCCGCCCTGCTTGCTAAAATCGAACCTGAAAAACAGGCGGCGGCACGCGCCGCGCTCTCGCAAGACCCCCGTCCCTCCTATCAGGATGACCCCGCACGGGTGTATTGCATGCGCTTTGCTTCCTACGACATTCATTTCACCGTTTCAGACGGAATTGCCCATGTTACAAATGTATTGAAGCTGTAGAAAAACATGTTTTTCTACAGCTTCAGCCTTTGTTCGTATATCGTTTTATATAATTCTACTTTTCGTACATACCGCTCCGTTTCGGGAAACGGAATTTCCAAAAGTATTTTTCCGTCCGGCGAATAGCGCATATCCGAAAGCCAGCCATCCACGCGCCCATGCCCCGCATTATATGCGGCAACGGCGCTTTTTTCATCTCCGCCATACATATCAAGAAGCTTCCCGAGATAGTACGCGCCCAGCTTAATATTTTGTTCCGGCGCAAAAACGTCCGTAAGTGCCATCTCCGTTTTTTCGGCACATTCCGCCGCCGTTTTGTCCATTAGCTGCATAAGCCCCTTCGCGCCCTTTTGGGACTCGGCATCGGGGTCAAAATTGCTTTCCGCTTTGATAAGCGCATATAAAAGCGCAGGCGGCACATCGTAGTCCTTCGCCGCTGCCAGAACCGTTTCTTTATATGGCATGGGAAAAAGCCGCGACATCCCGTATCGCACGCCCCATACCAATATGAAAAGCACAAAAATCCATAAAAGCAGCCGCAATCCGCAGCCGCAACCACAACCTCTTCTTTTCAAGTCGTAAACCATTCCTTTATATACTGTTCTGTCTTCTCTGCAAGCGCCGCCATATCCCCGTCGTTTTCCAAAACGGCATCGGCGGTACTTCGATAAATAGCATCCGAATCCTGCGCCCCGATTCTTGCCGCAGCGTCCGCTTTGGAAAGGGCGTCCCGTGCCATAATTCTCTCCACGCGCACCGCGGGCGGGGCTGTTACATACAGTGTTTTATCACACGGCACGCCAAACGTGTTGGGAAGCGGCGCGTCCATGACCGCGTTTTTCTCCCCTTCGCTCTGCCGTACCATTTCTTCTATTATATATTTATGGGTAATGCGATTTAGAAGCGCAAGTTTTTCCGCATCCCCGAACACGGCGCGCCCCAGTCTGCGCCGGTCAAGCCCGCCGTCAGGCAAGAGAAATTCCGAACCGAACGCCTCCAAAAGTTCCCGATACGCCCCGCCCCCGGGGCTTGCGATTTCCCGTGCAATTCTGTCTGCATCTATAATCTTATAGCCTTTTTTGGCAAACAACGCCGCCACGGCACTTTTGCCGCTTCCGCTTCCGCCCGTAAGCCATATTTTCATGCCCTTCTCCTCCGTTATGCTTTTGCGTTATACCAGCTTTTTCCAAAGCCCACCTCAACACAAAGCGGTACCGCCATCTCTGCCGCGCCTTCCATTTCCCGTTTCATCAGCGCCGCTACTTCCTCTGCGCGCGCCTCGGGCGCTTCCACGATAAGTTCGTCGTGAACCTGCAGAACAAGCCGCGCCTCGGGCACTTCTGCCTCCAGCGCCTTTTCTACCCGCAGCATGGCGGCTTTTATAATGTCTGCGGCACTTCCTTGAATGGGTGCATTCATTGCCACCCGTTCCCCAAATGCCCGAACGTTAAAATTCGACGCGGCGATTTCCGGAATATACCGTCTTCTGCCAAGCATGGTTTTTGCATACCCGTTTTCTCTTGCAAACGCCTTTGCATCCTCCATAAACGCGCGTACCCCGCCATAGGTATAAAAATAGCTGTCAATATAATTTTTCGCTTCTTTTCGGCTTGTCTTCAGGTCTCCCGCAAGCGTAAAATCGCCCATGCCGTAGATAATACCGAAATTAATGGTCTTTGCGCGGGCGCGCATTTCGGGCGTGACCAAAAATTCCGCAACGCCGAAAATCTCTGCCGCTGTCTTCGTGTGAATATCCGCGTTTTCCAGAAACGCCGCCTGCATACGTGCATCCCCTGACATGTGCGCCAGCACACGAAGCTCAATCTGGGAATAGTCCGCATCCACCAGCACAAAGCCGTCCTTCGCCGTAAATACCTTTCGAATTTCCCGTCCAAGCTCTGTTTTTACGGGAATATTCTGCAAATTCGGGTCAGAGGAAGAAAGCCGCCCCGTCGTGGTCACCGTTTGGTGGAAGGTCGAATGAATCCGCCCCGTTTGCGGGTTTATCATGGGCAAAAGCCCCTCCGCGTAAGTGGATTTCAGCTTTGCAAGCTGTCTGTATTCCAAAATATCTTCAATAATCGGGTGCTTACCGCGCAGCTTTTCAAGCGTTGCCGCGTCGGTAGAGTACCCCGTCTTTGTCTTTTTCGCCGCGGGAAGCCCAAGCTTTTCAAATAAAATTACGCCCAGCTGCTTCGGAGACTGAATGTTGAAAACCTCGCCTGCGCCCGCATAAATTGCTGTTTCCAGTCCTTCTATAGACGCAGAAAGCTTTTCGGAAAGCGCAGAAAGCTGTGTGCCCTCTGCCAAAATGCCCGCATGCTCCATGCGTGCCAGTGCCGCCACCGTGGGAAGTTCCAAATCAAAGTACAGCGCCGTTTGCGCTCTTTTCTCCATTTCTGCCTGCATTTTTTCTACAACGTCTGGCAGAAGCAGAACTGCGGCAGCCCCGTTTTCCGGTCGTTTTCCCGCATACGTTTCGCAAACGTCCGCCAGTGTGTACGTACTCTGCGCCGGGTCTAAAATGTACGCCCCAATCTCCGTATCAAACGCCGCACCTTGAAATTCGAGTCCTTTCCAAAGCATGTGCACCATGGTGCTCTTTAAATTATGCCCGATTTTTTGCTTGTCCTCTCCTGCAAGAAGCGGAAGTGCCTCTTCTTCGGAAAGGGCATACACTTCGCTCCCCGCCGTCATAAAGTACGTGCCGTCCTCGGCATAAAAATACAGCAATTTTTCGTTTTCCAGTTCATTTTTATACGGCACGGCATCTGCTCTCACCGTTTCCGCGCCGCCTGCGGGAATAGAAAGCTCCTCAAGTAATGCCCGAAACTCCAAACGGCGGAAAATCGCCCCGAGGGCGTCCTCCTTGTAAGGCTTTGTGGCAAAATCCGAAAGTGCTTTGGATAGCGGTACCTCCCGGCAAATTCTGCCGAGGTCGCGGCTTAAAAATGCCATTTCCCGTCCCTCGGCAAGCTTTGTGTGCTGTGCGCCGCGAATTTCGTCTATGTTTTCATACACCCCTTCAAGGGTCTGGTATTTCTGAATTAAAGAAAGTGCCGTTTTCTCGCCAATGCCCCGCACCCCCGGAATATTATCGGAGGTGTCGCCCATAAGCCCTTTCACTTCGATAAGCGCCAAGGGCGAAACGCCGTATTTTTCCGCCACCGCCGCGCTGTCATATTCCACCGTTTCCGTCTTGCCGCCCCGCGTGGTGGTTAAAAGAATGTGCGTTTTCTCGCTTGCCAGCTGTAAATCGTCCCGGTCTCCCGTCATAATCCGGCAATCCGCGCCCGCCTCTTCGCATAGGCGGGACACTGTGCCGATAATATCGTCTGCCTCATAGCCTTCCTGCTCTAAAATCGTCACCTGCATCGCCGCAAGGATTTCCTTTAAAACAGGCAGCTGCTCCGCAAGCTCCGCGGGCATTTTATGGCGCGTCGCTTTATATTCGCTATACACCTGATGCCGAAAGGTGGGCGCAGGCAGGTCAAACGCCACCGCCACGCCGTCGGGCGCTTCCGCCTTCACCGTTTTCATAAAGGACACCAAAAATCCGTATATCCCGCCGGTATGCAGTCCGTCCGGCGCAGTTAAATAGGGTATAGCATAAAATGCGCGGTTTAAAATGCTGTTTCCGTCTACAACTAGTATTTTCATAACCAATTCCTTTCGTGTCAAGTCAGAATTAAAAAATTATTTATCCTTGATATTTATATCCGCAAAAAGGACATCTGGGATAGTCACAATCATGCTTTTGACCACATCTGGGACATTTGGTTTGCGCGATCTCATTTTCATGATGCTCAGTATGGTAAAACTCAATTTTTCCACATTTGGCACATGAATATATATCCACTTCCATTGCCCCCGCAAGCAAGTTTGGTAAATCGCCTAATACCCAGCCGGTTTCGCCCAATTGAATTTTTCTTGTACCGCAGTATTTCATTTCATGATTACATCGTAGGCATGCCAGCTCTTTCATATCCTGTTCCCTTTCGGTAAATTTAATATTTCTATATGCATCAATTATACACCAAATCCACCCAAATTACAATAGTAATCTTCCTCTCCCAATTACTTTTTTTGTGCTTTTTTATTACTTTTTTTGTGCTGTTTTAAACCGATTTTTAACAAAATCCAATAAATCGCTTGACACGCCCGGAAAAATGGTGTACAGTACCCGTGAAAAGGCTGAAACAGCCGAATTTTTTGTAAGTATAAGGAGATGCAAGAGATGAAAAAATATGCTATCGTCGGCACAGGCCACCGTGGCACACAGGCGTATCTGTGCCCCATCGCCAAAGAACTGCCGGACTGCGCAACGCTGGTTTCCGCCTGCGACCTAAACCCTAAGCGTGCCGAGGCGGCATTGGACTATGCCGGAATTTCCGCACCCGTCTACACGGATTTTGACAAAATGATTGCGGAAACTGCACCGGATGTTGTAATTGTTACCACCAAGGATGCAGCACATCATGACTATATCATTCGTGCGCTTGAGGCAGGCTGTGACGTAATCAGCGAAAAACCCATGACCACGGACGGCGAAAAATGCAACGCCATTATCGAAGCGGAAAAGCGTACGGGCAAATCCGTCCGCGTTACCTTCAACTGCCGCTTTATGCCCTTTTTCGTGCGCGTAAAGGAGCTTCTGCGCCAAAACATCATCGGCGATATTTACAGCGTGCATTATGAATGGATGCTCAATACAAGCCACGGCGCCGATTACTTCAGAAGATGGCATAGCCGCCGCGAAAACTCCGGTTCTCTCCTTATTCATAAATCCACACACCATTTTGACCTTTTGAACTGGTGGCTTGAAGACGAGCCTGCCAAAATCAACGCTTTCGGCACCCGTCGTTTCTACACGCCCGACCATCAGCCCCACGGCGAGCGTTGCCTGACCTGCGAATACAAAAAGACATGTGAATATTATCTGGATATCGAAGATAATGATTTCTACAAAAAGATGTATTTCGATGTAGAGGATGTGGACGGTTACAAGCGCGACAGATGTATCTTCTCCGATGAAATTGACATTGAAGATACGGTTGCCTTAAACATTCAGTATGCCTCCGGCATTGTTGCCACCTATGCCTTAAACGCCCATTGCCCCTATGAAGGCATGAAAATTGTTTTCAACGGCAGCGAAGGACGGCTTGAGGTTGCACGGGTTGCTTCCCTGAATATGAAAGATATCCGCGTATACAACCGCCTCGGCGAAGAAATTACATATAAGCTTCCCGAGAAGGAAACGCTTCCCAAGCATCTTGCCGGTGCCGATCAGGTTACAAAGGACAATCTGGGCGGTCACGGCGGCAGCGACCCGCTGATGCGTGCTGCACTCTTCCGCGGCTGCACGGCCGACCCCCTCGGTCAGCTTGCCGACACCCGCGCCGGTGCCATGAGCCTCGGCATCGGAGCCGCCGCAAACATCTCTATGGCAGAGGGCAGAGCCGTAACCATCAAGGAACTGTTCAATTTCCTTGAAAATTAAAAAGGACTGTTGGATTTAGCGCCCGCCATTCAAAGGCAGGGAATATCCCCGCTTATGTTTTAACAACAAAATAAAGACAACAACTTTGCATTGAAATCCGCAAAACCTTTGCGGATTTCTTTGTTTTTTGCCTTTGAACGGCGGGCGCTAAATCCAGCAGCCCGAACAAGTGTATACCCATTACTATATCCTTTACAAACTCTGTTCAAACTTTTCAACTATAAACGATTCGTTTAATATTGTTATTTTCACCATATCTCCAACTGATAAGCTAAGTGTTTTAACAGCCTTTGGGGTAAGTGTAATTCTATTTCCTGTAAGCCCAATTCTATCTGCTTCCAAGCTTCCGGTTTTATAGATTTTAAATATTTTGTTTTCTTCTCTTTTATCAACAGTATCTTCTTTTTTATCATATAGAATATAATCCGTTTTCAATGCATAATAAAAGGCTCTTCCAAAAGTACGAATTATATTTTGTGCAATAACAGGAAATTCTATATTATACCCATCCATTACCTCTGTGAAATAATATTCATCTCCGCAACTATCCCCACTTTCAAAACGCATCATCTCATTATAGATATCCGACATATAAGCAAAATTTCGTTCTTGCATCGCAACGTTAAAGTCAAATATGTTTATTGCCATTTGATCCAATTTTTCTGTAATTTTTTTCATTTGTTTTCCCCCTTAATACAATACCTTATTTGCATAGTGTATCATTGCAAACCGTTTGGTGTGCTTTTATATGCACTTATTTTCTTTATCGTATCATATATAAAAGCACATTGCAATCTATTAGTGCTTTTTTGTGGCGCATATTTGTTAGTTGTATGCTTTACAATATAACATAGGTGGTGAAAGTATGGACGAAAAGGACTTTGCGTTGCGACTGGCTACGCTGCGCACAAAGAAAAACGTATCGGCTCGCGAAATGAGTTTATCCATCGGGCAAAATGCAGGCTATATCAACCATATAGAAACAGGACAGGGAACCCCTTCTTTACCCGTATTCTTTTTTATATGTGAGTATCTGGAAATTACACCGAGCGAATTTTTTGATAGCGACGCTTCCAATCCTGTAAAACTGCACACAATAAACAAACATCTCAAAAAACTCGATGACGAAAAACTGGAAATGGTAGAAAAACTCGTAAAAAGCTTGGCTGAGAAATAAAGAAAACACGGCAAAAAACGGTAGGTACGCGCCTTTTTAGCGGCTTGCCGTTTTTGTTTTTCATAAAAAATTCCAAAAATACTTGCAATTTTTATTGGAATCATCTATAATCATTATAGATTACCATACAGCAGTATATGAAAGGAGAATTTAAACATGGTATTTGAAAAAGTTGCAGAAATTATTGCAGACCAGCTCGGTATAGACGCCGCAAGCATCACAGAGGACGATGCATTTATTGACACATTGGGCGCAGATTCCCTTGACATTGTGGAACTGATTATGGCATTTGAGGATGAATTCTCGCTCTCCATCATGGATGAGGATGCCGAGAATATCCGCACTGTCGGTGATGCGGTTGCGTACATTAAGTCCCATGCCTAAGACTGCGCTTTCCTTCTTTGAGCGCCTTATGGGGCACACCTTCGCCCGCCCCGCCCTTCTTGCGGAAGCCATTACCCACAGTTCCTTCGCGAACGAAAAAAAATGCGCCTCCAACGAACGGCTGGAATTTCTGGGCGATGCCGTTTTAAGCATTATTGTAAGTGATTATCTTTTTGGTCGAATTCCCGCCATCACGGAAGGGGAAATGACGCGGGTACGGGCGCAAAGCGTTTGCGAAAAAGCCCTTGCCCACCATGCCCGCCAAATGGGAATCGGGCAGTATTTGCGTCTTGGACACGGCGAAGCCGCCTCGGGTGGCGCATCCCGTCCGTCCGTTTTGGCAGATGCCATGGAAGCCTTGATTGCGGCGCTGTATCTGGATGCCGGAAAGGAAAAGGCAGGCAAATATGTGCTTTCCTTCTTAACCGAAACCATAGAAGCCGCTATCGAAGGCGGTGCCGCGCGGGACTATAAGACGGCACTGCAGGAAAAACTGCAGGGCAAGCATGCCGCGCCGCTTCTCTATGTAGTAACGCATGAAAGCGGCCCTGACCATGCCAAGGAATTCACCGTTTCCGTTTTCCAGAATGAAACCTGTCTGGGCACGGGAAGCGGAAAAACCAAAAAGGCGGCAGAACAGGTGGCAGCAAAGCAAGCGCTGGAGGACAGTCTATGAAAACACATATGAATATCCCCGTGTTTATTCCCCATTTGGGCTGTCCGCATGATTGTGCCTTTTGCAGCCAAAGATCCGTAACAAACGTACAAGCGGCGCCTTCTCCCGAAAGCGTCGCTTTTTCCATACAAAGCCATCTTGCCACCCGCGGGGAAAAACGTGCGGAAATCGCCTTTTTCGGTGGCAGCTTTACAGGGATTCCCCGAAAAGACCAGGCAGCTTATCTTGCCGCCGCCCGCCCCTTTCTGGAAAGCGGGGTGGCAGAAAGCATCCGTGTTTCTACAAGACCGGATTGTATTGACGCGGACACCGTTGCCTTTTTAAAGGAAAACGGCGTAAAAACCGTGGAGCTTGGTGCGCAGTCCATGTCGGACGAAGTTTTAAAGGCTTCCCGCCGCGGGCACACCCCTTCGGACACCATCCGCGCCGCCTCTCTCATACGGGAAGGCGGGCTGACGCTGGGGCTGCAGATGATGACGGGGCTTCCCGCCTCCACCATGGAAACGGAGGTAGAAACTGCCCGCGCCTTTGTCGCGCTCGGCGCATCCATTGCCCGCATATATCCCACGGTTGTGTTTTATGATACGGCGCTATACGGCTTTATGCAGGCAGGCACCTACACGCCCCCCACTATGGAGGAAACTGTATCCCGTGCCGCCGCCGCACTTTCCGTTTTAGAAGAAGGCGGGGTGCGCGTAATTCGCATAGGACTGCAGGAAACGGAAACCCTCGGTGCAAAAGCGGCAGGCGGTGCTTACCATCCGGCACTCGGCGAAATGGTACGTTCCCGCCTTTGGCGTGACCGTCTTGCACGCGCGATTCCCCAAATGGACACAAAAGAAATCACCGTTTTCTGTGCCGAACGCCTTACCTCGCTCGTCTTAGGACAGCACAGGGAAAACTTTACCTATCTTTCTGAAAAATACGGCGTAACGCTGCTCTTTCGGCGCACTGCCGACGGTTGTCGCATAGAAGGGGCAGGCAAAACCGTTTCTCTCCTATAAAAAACGAAAGGAACCTCTGCTATGATTGAAATTTCCAAAAACCTTGACGCACTTCATGCAAAAAAAGGCTTTATATGCGACATGGACGGCGTTATCTATCACGGCTCGAAGCTTCTCGACGGCGTGGATCGTTTTCTGGACTGGATTCACCGTGAAAACAAAAATTTTCTGTTCCTGACAAACAGCAGCGAACGCTCCCCGCGGGAGCTTTCCCAAAAGCTTGCGCGACTCGGGCTGGACATTGACCCATCCCATTTTTACACCAGCGCCCTTGCCACCGCCTCTTTCCTGGCAAGCCAATGCCCGGGCGGAAGCGCGTATGTCATCGGCGAGCCGGGGCTTACGGGTGCGCTTTATGACGCCGGCATTTCCATGAACGACTATAATCCCGACTATGTTGTTGTAGGCGAAAGCCGTTCCTACAGCTTCGAAAAAATTGAGCATGCCATTCATCTGGTGCTGGGCGGTGCAAAGCTCATCGGCACCAATACCGACCTTACAGGGCCCTCGGAACGGGGTATTCTTCCCGCCTGCCGTGCGCTGACAGCGCCTATTGAATTGGCAACGGGCAGAAGCGCCTACTTTATCGGCAAGCCCAATCCCATCATCATGCGCCACGCGATGCGAAAGCTCGGCACACGCCGCGCGGATACCGCCATTGTGGGCGACAGAATGGATACGGATATTCTCTCCGGTATTCAAACAGAAATTGATACGGTTTTAGTTTTAAGCGGCGTAACCGGCGAAAAAGAACTAAATGAGCTCCCCTACCGCCCCACCTATATTCTTCCGGGCGTAGGCCATATTCCGCCGCAATGAGGATATTAACAGCCGGAAAAAATGATGACGGACGGCGCATAGACGCGTTTTTGGCGCGTCTTATGGTTTCTGCGCCAAAAAGTCTTATCTATAAATACATTCGAACAGGAAAAATTAAGGTAAACGGCAAAAAGCCAAAGCCCGAAACCCGCCTTGCCGTAGGGGATGAAATTAAATATTTCGGGGACGATGCACTCCTCGCCGAATCTAAGCCCGCCGCGCCCCAAAAGGCAGGTGCTGTTTCTGTTTTATATGAGGATGCGCATATTGCGCTTTTGGTAAAGCCGCCGCGCCTTGCCACGCAGCCCGACAATGTGCATACCCACGATACGCTTGTAGACCGCTTTAAATGGTATCTCTACCAAACGGGCGCGTACCGCCCCGATGCGGAAAACGGCTTTACGCCCGCCCTTTGCAACCGCCTCGATTTTAACACCCGCGGCATTGTTATCGGTGCAAAAACCCTTGCCGCCCTTCGTGCCATGAACGAAAAAATTCGAAACGGCGAGGTGCGAAAGCTGTATCTTTGCCACGTGGACGGCATACCAAAGCCCGAACGCGGCATCATTTGCGGCAGTCTTGTAAAAAATACAAAAACGAATGTAAGCCATATCGGCGCGGACGGAAAAACAGCCGAAACCCATTACCGCACCCTTTCCACCACGGGCAAACAGAGCCTTGTGGAAGCGGAGCTTTTTTCCGGAAGGTCCCACCAGATTCGCGTGCACCTCGCTTCTATCGGCTGTCCCCTTGTGGGTGACCC
>JAZROH010000029.1:0-4673 GCA_045648645.1 Clostridia bacterium
AAAATGAGTTTGGTAAATCGACAAAAAACACAAAATTATTGCTATTTAAAAATATATATGGTATAATATAGAAAAATAATTTATTACAAAGTGTCTGTTCATGTGGGTTCCCCTGCTTAAATTCGAACCATCGACTTAATAAATGTTGCGAACCTCGGATGAGAGGAAAGGATATTTCATTTCCTCTGTTAATAATAAATATAGGATTATCATTAAGTAACAAATTCTACCAAGCGATCTTGATTCATACAAATCCAATTTTGGCATCTAACCTCCTTAGATGTTGTGTTTCATATTAATTATCACCAAATACCGTTGATGTTACTGCGTTTTAAAGAAGTGCATCTAAATTATTCGTTGTATTCGATAGTTTTGAACATATTTGATGAAACCTTGGAAAGTTTGATAAAATAAGGTTTTTAGACCTGTATCTATTATGTAGCCGAAAGCCAGAAAAAAAGACTTGTTTCGACAAGTCTTTTTTTCAGCTAAATTCGCTAACGCGAGCTAAATTGAGCAAGCTCAGCTAAATTGCCTACGGCAGCTAAATGTGCTACGCACGCTTTATGCGAATTTAATTTAGCTGTTAAAAAAACAATTTAGCTATTGCGGAGCAATAATTTCGCTTTGCACGAATGTGCAAAATTTAGCTTAAATGACTTGCATCTAAACCATTCGGCTCTTCCAAAAATCGACATTCTTCGACAGAGGAATGTCGATTTTACTTATTACCTATTCACTCTTCACTATTCCTTAAAAAGACTTGTCGATTTTTGGAAAGTAATAAGTAATAGGGAATAAGGAAGAAGTAAGGTGCAAACTCGCAAAAGCGAGTTTGATAAAAAAGGAGAAAAATCATGGACAGTCCGTTACTTACAAAATCAAAGCAATTTGCGTTAGATATAATAAAAGTTTGTAATAAAGTAAAAAGTGAAAAAAGAGAAAGTGTACTTACAAATCAACTTATACGTAGTGGCACAAGCATCGGTGCGAATATAAGAGAAGCATTTTATGGGCACGGTAAAAACGATTTTATTGCAAAACTTCAAATAGCGCTTAAAGAATGTTCTGAAAGTGAATACTGGATTGAACTTCTTATAGAAAGCGGATATTATGATGATAACACAATTCTGAGAAATTGTGTTGAACTGAAGAAAATACTCATTTCATCTATAAACACGGCGAAGAAAAACAATAAATGAATGCATCATTATTGTTCTGCCTTGCCAGAAAAAACGACAAGTTTCGACTTGTCGTTTTTCAGTTATATTTGCCTTGCGGCAAGTTATGAGTTATGATTGCTTTGCAAGTTATGAATTGACTTTGTCAATGTTTGTCTTATAGAGGGAAAATATATCATAACTGCAAACGAAGTTTGCATCATAGTTCTAAACTATTAACTGGCATCTAAACTATTCGGTTATTTATAGCTAAATTGAACAAGATCAGCCAAATGTGCTTTGCACGCTGAAAGCGAATTTAATTTAGCTGTTTTGGAAAAACAATTTAGCTATTGCGGAGCAATGATTTTGCTTTGCACGAATATGCAAAATTTAGCTAAAATCTTACGGCATCTAAATCATTCGGCTCTTCCATACAAACGAACTTCCGTACAAAATCTACGCATTGTTGAATTTCGGTGCGGTAGTTTCGTTATTTGCAAACACGTTCGGTCCCGGGTCTGACATTGAAAAATACATCTTTGCTGCTTTGGTTGTGCCGAAATCTTTGTTTGACCCGCTATTTTGTACCTTGTTAAAAGCGTCACGGAACATTTGATTATGGGCTTCTTCACGGTTAAGAAGAAAATCAATGGTTTCTTTTACTTTTTTATCGTCTATCTGCCGATATAGATATTCATATACTACTTTTGCTCTTTGTTCGGATGCGATATTACTTAAAATATCAGCACACAAATCTCCTGTTACCGTTACATAATCAGCAGTCCAGGAATAGCCTGAGGCATTTATCAGTCCGGGATTTAATCCTAATATAACATGTGACTGAATTTCACCAGCCTGTACTTTTATTGCATCTACGTCATGTCCATTGAGTAAATTAATGGTTTGTGCAACCATTTCCATGTGACCGAGTTCCTCGGCAGCAATGTCAAGGAACAAATCCTTGATTTCAGGGTCTTTGATACGAAAACTCTGTGACATATACTGCATAGCCGCTTTGAGCTCGCCATTTCCGCCTCCGAGTTGTTCCTGAAGCAAAACCGCGTATTGTGGGTTTGGCTTTTCTACTTCTACAGGATGAAAAAGCATTTTTTCGTGTTTGAACATTTTGTTACCTCCAATTATAGTTTTATTTATTTTTTAACGGTTTTATAAGTGTTATACATGCAATATTTATATACATCTATGATAAACGTGAAAGCCATTATTCTTTCTTATTTTTGCATGTGTAGGTTTGTCAATGATGTGTTACAAAATTCCTCAAAAAATTTCTCCTGTTTCAAGAAAGGCGTGAATACATTCGTCAGGAGATCTCCAATTTAATGGACGGATAGGAAACTTGTTGTATATATAGTTACGTACCTTTAATTGTTTTGCGAAATCTTCGAAGGAATAAAATGTATGTGTGGCATAAAATTCCTCGTTATCTTTACGGTGTGAACGTTCTACTTTTCCGTTATGTCTGGGGGTATATGGTTTAATATATTTATGCCGAATACCAAGCTCGGAAAGTTTGCGTTCAAACATGGTTGGCGTGGGACTTTGGGTGTTTGCAAGGCGTTTCGTAAACTCCAATCCATTATCCGTCTGCACACATTCTACCTTAAACGGGAATTTTTTCAACATATGTTCAAGAAAAACGGTTGAAGTGTAGGTGCTATGCTCGTCAAAAGCTTCCAGATAACGGAATCTTGAATATTCATCAATGGCAGTATACTGATAGAATTTTTGTCCTTTTGCATCACCGACGATACAAGCCTCGGGAACAAACTTTACATCTATTTGTA
This sequence comes from Clostridia bacterium, assembly GCA_045648645.1. Lineage (GTDB taxonomy): Bacteria > Bacillota > Clostridia > UMGS1883 > UMGS1540 > SIG447. The sequence continues at coordinate 2,969 of JAZROH010000029.1, forward strand.
CTCTTTGTCCGGGGTATTGCATCTGTTCATAAGGCTTGGGAATATACTTCGGATTAGGCGGCTTAACTGCCATTTGTCCCTGTCTACGCAGGACGCGGTATAACCCTGTGATGGAGCGTGTATAACCGCGTTGCCGGAGCTTCACCCAGAATACAACCAATCCTGATTCCATGTTGCGCTTGCGCATATCTGCAATGAGTTTTAATTCTTCGCTTGTGTGTGCATTGGGGTGGTGATGCGGTCGATGAGATTTGTCGGCTAAAGATTGTAGAGATCCATCGTAGCGTTTACGCCAGCGGTAGATGTATTGGCGGTTTGTTTTATAGCGTATGGCAGCTTTTGTTACACCATATTTTAAAGAATATTCAATTAATGCTTGCCTAAACCTCATATTTTGTGTTATAGTATTCATATACGGAATCTCCTTTGTGTGTATTTTTGTTGTGGTGACTTAACTATAACACAAAATTAAGAGTTTCCGTATATTTTTTGTAGAACATGCAATTTCTGTTATGAGATTGCTCGTAACAAAATTGCGTGTAGTGTAACACATCTATTGTAAACCTACAGCCATTATTCTTTCTTATTTTTGCATGGGACTTGTTTACTTCCTGGATTTATGATAAAATGGAAGAAAAACAAAGGGGAAGAGTATGCAAGTTTACGCGCCGCACTATTATCCAAAGTTTTCATGCATCGGAGGAGCATGCCGTCATAATTGTTGTATTGGATGGGAAATCGATGTGGACAGGGAAACATATGCTCGATATCAAAAGGTGGATGGTGCGCTTGGGGGGCGGCTTCGAAAGCATTTAGCGTTAGACGGTGACGGCGCACATTTTATCCTTGGTGAAAACGACAGATGCCCGTTTTTAAATTCGGATAATCTTTGCGATATTATTCTTACAATGGGAGAGGAAGCGCTTTGCAGAATTTGCACCGACCATCCTCGATACCGTACCTTTTACGAAAGCCGCACAGAGATAGGCCTAGGGCTATGCTGTGAGGCAGCATGCGAGCTGATTTTAGGGCAAAAAGAAAAGCCGGAATTTGTGTGTGTTGACGGGGATGGAGCGGAAGAATGTACCGAGGAGGAAAAGCTTTTCTTTCACCTCAGGGATTCTATTGTAGAAACTATATTTCGTTCGAAAAGTGTGGAGGCATGCATGGAAGAGGTCGGAGCGTGCTATGGCATTATATTACCGGACGGGGATTGGACAGCGGTTTATGCAGGGCTTGAAATTTTACATCCCGATTGGCGAGAGAGGATAAAGAGGCTTTCTGCTTCGCATACAGTAGGTAATTTGCCTCTTTCAGCCGTCAAGCAGCTTTTGGCGTACTTTATCTGTCGCCATTTGGGGGACGGGCTTTTGGACGGAAGATATCGTACACGCATTGCATTTGCCCTTCATGCTACGAAGATGATTTTGCGTCTTGCAGATACATACGAGGAATTACTCGATGCGGCAAGGCAGTATTCCGAAGAAATTGAGTATTCTGCAGAAAATATGGATGCGCTCTTTGCTTTACTGGAACAGTAAACAGGAACAAAATTGCAGTGTGGCGTCTTACAGAAAATATTCAAAGCCTGTTTTGGCATATTTTTATAATGGGATGTTGACGAAACCGAAAAAATCCTGTATAATTATAAATATACTTTTGCATAAAGGAACAAATTTTATGAAAATCGGGATTATTGCAAATA
>JAZROH010000030.1:0-6126 GCA_045648645.1 Clostridia bacterium
TTTTATTTTTCGCTGAAAATCAGCCTTTTCATCTCGAAGTATTTTCTTGCAAAAACAGTCAAATTGATGTTGTATAGTCTGCTTTTGGGAGGAAGTGAGTTCCATCATTTAAGATCACCTCCTTCCGTTCCCGCAAGTCGGATCTCTTCCCCCTTTCACTCATTATCCCGTTTGCAACACCACGTTTTGGCAAACTTCTGCAAAAAAATATATAAAAATTTTTACGAGCTATCCATACATCACACCTCCTTGCTTTTCTCTGCTTTTCTATTGAGTTGTAAAGGAGGGGAACGACACTTCAATAAAATCACCATGTTTTTAAACTACTAATCATAAATAATGTGATTAAGCAAATTGAATAAAAAGCTATAATAAAAAATACGACGTAAGCAAGTTGCATTCCAAGAAAAATGCCACCGTCGTTCACCATTAAAAAAATCGCAGTTTTTTTAAGTCGCGAGGAGCTGTTAGCACCAAGGAAATTAGAATAAAAAACATAAGAATCCCAAGAATTTTAGGATTCTTATGGCCCCGCAGGTTTTTATTCAATTTATAGATGAGCAGAGATAAGACGGAAGCCATATTATACATTAAAAATCTCTTTAACTATTCATTTTAGAGTTTAAACTAAATCAAAGAAACACCTTGACTTATTAAATTTAAAACAACTTTACTATGTACAGAATTAAATGTATAATTTTCTCTTTAAGATGCAAATCTATATTAACCTTATTATCATGGACATGTAGCACGCGTATTTCATTTTCTAACCCGCAGACATCATTGCCAAGAACCAAAACATCAAAAACAGCCACATGCCCTGTGTAGAGGCAAATCGTAACATCATATTCCTATGTTGTTTGCAACAGTTCTCTCATAAACACAATGTTTATATCCCATGTTTTCAGTGCATTTTCTGTATTAATTTTGTCAACTCCATACGGCATAATCGGATGTATAACCAAATTTTTACACCCAAGCACTGCTGTTGCATAAAGATGTGAACGCATCTCCTTGTGCTTCCTCTCGGCATATGCGCTCCCCGCAAGAGTCGCAGCTTATCGTCTTTTTCCTTAAACATTCTCCGCAAAATATTTCCCCGTCAAATTCCGCGCAGGCATCCGCCATAAGCTCCGCGCCGCACACAGAGCATATTGTTTTTACCTCCATTTTAATTTCTCCGTTTCTTTCGTTTTTAAGAAAATATAAAACTTTCGGCTATGCCGCCTATGATAGATTTAAGCAGTGCGCTTATGCCGAGAATTATTTTCTTAAAGAATTTCTTTTTGCCGAAACGGAATATCACTTTCGTTTCCTCACTTTCCTTTGATTTTAATACAAAGCTTTGTATCAAAGATATAATATCTAAAAGAAAGTTAAGCGGTTTGCACTTTGTTAAAGCAGTTTACATAAATACTGCACAACAAACCGCAGACCAATAATGATCGTCTAATCTATTTGCTTTATTCAGGAAATTAAAAATGTTTTTAACCACCAATAAATTCAAAAAAGATAGTATAATCATCCCCGGCAAACCTGATACTTCTATTCCTTATATAAATATAGAAAGACTCTCCTTCCGTAATTCTTGTTGCTTTAAAAGGCCGCCCACCAAACGTGGACGGCCTTTTAGGAATTGAACTCAGAAATCGATTCTGTCATCTAACTATTCCTATAAATAATTTATCTTTTTGCCATAACTATTATTATGGAATGAGCTTATGAAAGCCTTGCTCCTCAAAGTTTCATATACTACTATTTTACACCCATTAAAAGTTCCATAACGTACATTTCGAGTGCTTCATAGTTTCTGTCTTCTTTGCATTTCTTTTCAAATGCATAGTCATAGCGATTCATCTTTTCTTCCAGCAATTTTGCGATTTTCAGGCTGTTTTCAAGATGGGTGAAGCTGACTTCTGTTTTCTGTGTACGAATCGCTTTTACGTCGAGACCGATGTATTCTCCGTTTGCGCAGAAGTTATGTTCTTTCAGAACCTTAATCTGATTAAAGGCACTTCTGAGATTTTCTACGCCGAAGCTCTTATCTTCGTCAAATTTGATACCATTCTGGTCGTTTAAGTGTACGCTCCAGAGTTTATTCATTGCGAGTGCAAAGCCCATTTCGCCTGCCGGGTCAAGACCTGCTAAAACTGCGTGTGCCGTTTCTAAAAGTGCACCTACGCGGGACGGGGCATTGGTTGCGGCGGAAATAGCAAGCGCATGGCCGAGCGTCGGGCAAACGCTTCTGTCAATCGGTTCGTTGGGCTTGGTTTCAATCATAACCTTGATTTCTTTGTCATAATCCAGCATGATGTTCAGCGCATCAACAAGGCGTTTTACCGTTTCGGAAGGGCTTTTACTTTCGGGAACGATAGTACCTTCTCTTGCGAGCCACAAAACGATGTAGTTACAATCGAGTGCACGTGCGATATCGATGGAACGCTTAGCGCGCCAGATGGCAAACTCTCTGTCCTCTTTGGAATTTGAAGTAAAGCCGCCGTCTACGGTGTGCGGGTCCATCCAAAGACGCGGTGCTACGAACTCGGATTTGAGACCGTAACCGTCAAGAAAGCCTTTCAGCTCCTTTGCTTCCTTGATGATGGCTTCCTCACTCATGTTATTGAGGTTCGGCACAGCATCGTCATCATGAAACTGAATGGCATCAAAACCGATGTCCTTAAACCGTTTGATTTTCTCTTCGAAAGAGAAGGAATCACGTACAGCCGGACCGTAAGAGTCCGCACCTTCATGTACATTCCAGGGACCTACCGAATACTTAAACATTTTAAACATCCTCCTTAATTTCAATCCATGTTTTTTTCTGACTGCTTTCGATAATGGCTTCTGTCAGCCGCACAATGTAAGCGGCATTCTCCAAAGTGGAGAACAGTTTTTCGCCCGTCTGACCATCCGAGATATACTTATAAAAAGCATACATATTTCCCTTAAAGGCATCGTTCCAGCCTTCAGGATGTCCCATGGCAAGGTTTGTGTAGGGACGGACAGACGGGGAAATACTGTTGGGGTTACGGATAAGCATGCTGTTGTCGCCGCCGCGTCGAAGAATCTGAAGTCTGTCGTTTTGCTCCTGATTCCATGCGTAGGAAAGATTTGCGCCACAGATTTCAAATTCAAAATCACAGCCGTGTCCTGCCGCAACTTCTGTTACGTGGAACACACCCGTTGCCCCTTTATCGGTTTTAAATAAAACGGCGGCATATTCTTCATTTTTTACGTCTACAAGGTCATATTCTCCCGTGGCATCACGGAAAGTTTCTGTCTGACTCCGCGGCTTTTTCCGCTGCGGAATTACGGTTACAAGGTCTCCGAATACCTTTGTAATGCGATGCCCCGTCACGTGCTGCACGATATCCATAAAATGCGAACCGATATCCGCCACACAGCAGGAAGCACCTGCAATTTCCGGTTCAAGACGCCAGGAGTAATCTGTATCATACATCAGCCAGTCCTGGTTATAATGCCCCGTAATGACGCGGATATCACCTGCCTCTCCATTCTGAATCCGCGCGCGGGTTTCCTGTACCATAGGATTTAAACGATAGTTAAAGTTTACACACGCGGCAGAATCCGGATACTGCTTTTTAAGGCGTACAAGCTCCATTGCCTCTTCATATGTGGAAGTCAAAGGCTTTTCGCTTAAGAGATGCTTTCCGCTTCGGATAATCTTTTCATTGATTTCACGGTGCAGAAAATTCGGCGTACAGTTATGTACTGCATCAATCGTCGCATCGTCAAGAAGCGCATCCACCGTAGAATACACCTTTTCGATGCCATATTGCTCTGCTTTTTTCTCTGCAAGCGCCGCATTTGTATCGGCAATCGCGGCGATTTCGCAAAATCCGATTCTGCGAAGCGCTTCTATATGACTTTCGCCGATATAGCCCATGCCGATAATGCCTACTTTAATTTTTTTCATATTACCGTCCCTCTCAGTCTTCCAGGAACTTGCTGAGATAATCATAATTTTGTTTTGCGCTTATAGCATTGGAAACAGGCGGACGATCAAACTCTATGCAAAGCGGTCCGCTATAGTTTACAGATTCCAAGATTCTGAATATTTCAGGAAAATCAATTGTCCCGTCTCCCAGCGCATGGAAACAGGTCATAACCGGGACGTTAGAATCAACCCAGCCGGAATCTGTGACATCGTCACCCATTTTAAAGTCTTTGAGATGCGTAAAATTGATTCTATCTGCGTATTGTCTTATCATTTCTACCGGATTCCCGCCCGCCGCACAGATATGTGCAGTATCGGGTGCAAAGTAAATAAGATCTCTGTCCGAATTCTGCATAACATAATGAATGTCTTCTTCAAACATAAAATATGTATATACATGAGGATGTGCATCTGTGGCAAGACCAAATGTTTTCGCAATTTTAGCAAATCTCACCATATTCTTAAGATTATATTCGTGTTCCCTTTCCCCCATTACTTTGGGGCGGTCATATGTTCCTTGCAAGGTAACTCTGTCCACGCCCATCTCCGCTGCAAACTGCAGTTCCCTTTCAAGGTTATTGAACAATTCTTCATCCTCACGTCCCGGTGCCGGAATATGGAAATAAAAGCTTTCTGCTTTCAGTCCGTATTTATCAAGCATAGCTTTATATTCTTTCGCATTAAGGTCATACGCATACATAGCACCTTTTACGCTTTCAAAACTTTTGTATCCGATTTCCGTAATTTCTTTTGCCGCAAGTTCTGCTTGTTCTTTTGTCTCGGTCCCCCAGGGCCATATTGCATATGCCATTTGTGTTTTTTTCATGTTATTACACCTCTCTATATTTTTTGTAATCTTATTATATTGATTTTATATTAGAAATTCAAGGCCATATCTTCTTTAAAAATACTCAAAAATTCACTATTTTCGGATCAAGAATTTGAACGTAGTTCATTCTGCCACTTCTGAAAGCAAGGGCATAGCGTTTATAGCACCACGTCTTGCGATACAAACTCCTGCTACCTTTGCTGCAAAATGAGCAAAACTCTTTACTTCTTCCAAAGAAAGTGCCGCCGGGTTTTTGCCGCTTTGGGAAAGGCGATATAAAAAGCCGCCCATAAAGGCATCGCCGGCGCCTGTGGTGTCAACAGGTTTGCCGCCTTCGGCAGGTACATGCACATGTCCTTCTTTTGTGAAGACATAGGCCCCTTCGCCACCGCAGGTTACAAGGGCAACTTTTACGCCCTGTTCCACCAGTGCTTTTCCGGCTTCTTCCACGCCTGCAAAATCCGTCAGAAGTGCCATTTCCTCATCGGAAATCTTGATGACATCCGCATAAGGAATCAGACTTCGCATTTCCCGTTTTGCCGTTTCTTCGTTTTTCCAGAGAGAAGCACGGTAATTGGGGTCATAGGAAATGATTACGTCTTCTTTTTTGGCAAATTCCAGCGCCGCTATGCTTGCGCTTTTCACAGGCTTATCCGTAAGAGAAAGAGAACCGATATGGAAAATACGGCTTTCACGGATTCTTTCATAATCCACTTCTTCTTTTGTAAGAAGGGTGTCTGCCCCCGGCTTTCTTGCAAAGGAAAAGCTTCTCTCACCATCCTTTAGTGCCACAAATGCTAAAGTAGTAAAGCCCTCTTCCGTTTCAATAAGGCCACGGGTATCAATGCCGCAGTGTTCTACGGTTTCCCGAAGGAATGCGCCGTGCATATCCTTTCCCACTTTGCCGATGAATGCGGCTTTTCCACCAAGATGCGCCACAGCAGATAAAACGTTTGCCGGGGCACCTCCGGGGTTTTGTTCAAACAGCCGTGCGCCGTTTTCGCTTGTGCCACTTTCGGTAAAATCAATTAAAATTTCACCGAGGGCCGTCACATCAAACTTTTTCATGTTGTCACCTTACACATTTCTCTTGCCTGCCGCATCAATGCGCGGATCGGTATAAATATCGTATTCATCACGGCTTTTTGTGGAAAACTCGGAAACTACCGCACCCTCTTCTCCGGCTTTGAACCAATGAAGCGTGTTCGGCATAATGGTATACTGCTCACCCGGCTTTAAAATCACTTCGTGACGGCAAGTAAAATACTCTTCCATGCCTTCCGGAGGATTTGCGGCAAGTTCTCCTTTTTTCGGTTCGCCCTCTACATAAAGATATACC
>JAZROH010000031.1:0-19897 GCA_045648645.1 Clostridia bacterium
GTAAATCCTTGGAAAAAATTACGCTTCCCACCGGTATGCAGACCATAGGCGCTTATGCTTTTGCAAATTCGGGTTTAACGGAAATTGATTTATCTCCTGTTGAAAAAGAATACGGCGGCAGTGCGTTTAAGGACTGTGATAGCTTGAAATCTGTGAAATTAAGTCCGATGATTGCCGAAATCCCCCTGCATATGTTTATGGGATGTGATACGCTTTCCGAGCTTGAAATTCCAAATGGTGTAACGCTTATCGGGGACTCCGCATTTTACGATTGCCCCGAACTGAAAGAGGTTACGCTTCCATCTTCGCTTATTACGCTTGATCGTGGACCATTTGCAAAAACAGGGATTCAGCAAATCATTATTCCTTATGGAACCGTTTCGATATTGAGCGGTGCTCTGCCGGTTTTTAATGAATGTGAAAATTTGGAAGCTGTCTTTATTCCCGATACGGTAACAAAGATGTCGGGGAACATGATAAACAAATGTCCGAATGCAATACTCTATTGTTCCGATGGCTCTTATGCGGAAGAATATTGCCGGGAGAAAGGGATTTCCTATCTTACCGATAGCTCTGTAAACAGTGGTATTCATGTTTTATATAACGGCAAGAGAATATCCTTCCATTCCTATGGTCAAAACCCTGAAATTTTAGAAGGAAGAACGCTTGTTCCTCTACGCTCAATCTTTGAAGCTATGGGCGCAAGCGTTGAATGGGACGGAGCTACAAGCACAGCAACCGCAAAGCGTGGAAATGTTGAAGTAAAGATAACAATAGGCGCAAGTGAAATTTACAAGAATGGAAACGCTGTTCCTGTTGACGTTCCTGCGCAATTGGTAAACAACAGAACTATGGTTCCGGCGCGTGTAATTGCAGAAGCCTTTGGCGCAGATGTACAGTGGAACGGAAACGGCAGAGTGGTTTTGATAACAGAATAAATTTTAAAGGAAAGGAACGATGAGGACAATGAAAAAAGCAAAATTATTAACGATGACGGTAGTTGTGTTTTCAATCATGATTTGCTGGGCAATGAGTGCATTTGCATTAACGGAAGGTAACTGGGAATTTCAGCTTTTGGACGAGGAAGTAAAAATCACAGGCTATACAGGAACAGAGGAAAATCTTGTTATCCCTACGCATCTTTATAATTTACCCGTAACAAGCCTTGATTTTGTATCCTGCAGAATTCAAAATGCAAAATCCATTACTATTCCCGGCAGCATCAAGAAAGTCCCCATTCGGGTTTTTGCAGGCTCCGAGACTTTGGAAACCGTTATTCTCGGGGAGGGGGTTGAGGAAATTGACTACAGCGCGGAAAGCGGTGCCTTTGAAAACTGTAAAAACCTTAAAAAAGTTGTTCTTCCTTCCTCGCTTCGAAGCATAGGATACAAAGCCTTCTCTTACTGCAAGGCGCTAACGGAAATCACGTTTCCGCCGGCGGTAGAAAAGATTGGCGTTTGTGCCTTTGAGCATTCGGGCTTGGTCACGGCGGATTTGCGCACCCTTCCGCCGCAGGCGGAAATCGGGAAACATGCATTTAGCTGGTGTGAAAATTTAAAATCGGTAAAGCTGCACCAAGGGCTTAAGGAAATACTTAGCAGCACGTTTTGGCATTGCTCTGCGCTTACGGATATAGAAATCCCCAATACCGTGACCTACATCGGCGAAAGTGCATTTGCATCCTGTTTTTCTCTTAAAGAAATTGTACTTCCCACGTCACTTAAGTCCATTGAGAGCAAGTGTTTTGTGGGGACGGCGATAACCGAGCTGATTATTCCCTACGGAACGGAGTCGGTAAGCTTTCGACTTTTCGAGGACAGCGAAACCCTTATGGCGATTTATATTCCCGATACGGTAAACAACATGTATTCCAGTCCTATTTCCAACTGTCCCAATTGCATTATATATTGCGGAAAGGATTCCCATGCCGCCGAGCAATGTAAGAAAAATGAAGTTTCCTATTTGACGGATAGCTCTGTAAACAGTGGCATCACCGTTCTGTATAACGGCAAGCGTATTTCCTTCCACGCCTACGCGCAAAATCCGGAGATTACCGAAGGACGTACCCTTGTACCGCTCCGTTCCATTTTTGAGGCAATGGGGGCAGAGGTAGAATGGGATGATACGACAAAAACAGCAACTGCAAAACGCGGGAATGTGACGGTCACGATCGGGATTGGAGCTTCCGAAATGTATAAAAACGGAAAGGCTGTCCCTGTAGACGTACCTGCGCAGATTGTAAACAGCCGCACAATGGTACCTGTCCGCGTAATCGCTGAAGCCTTCGACGCGGATGTACAATGGAATAATAACGGTAGAACAGTTTTGATTACAGAATAGATTTAAGAAATACCAAAAAGACAGGCTTGTCATATGGCAAGCCTGTTCTTTTTTTGCTTTGTTATGCAATTTCTTCCTTGGAGTTTATATTCTGCTCACTTTATTTTTTGCATAGAGGCTTTATTATGCAATTTCCTTGCCTTGTGTGGTCTGTGCATTTTTCTACACCCTACGGCATCAGCCAGCCGTATTCTCCGGGTGACACCTCGTTTTTGCCGAGGGTACGCACCGGGTCATCCTCCCGTACCCAAAGCGGCGGTGTGGTTTCGCGGATGGCTTCGCCAACGCGCAGCTTCATGGGACGGTTCTTCGTCCAACCGATTTTCTCGCGGCCTAAGGTTATCACATAGTGGAAACCATCCGACGGAATGTTTGTAAGCTGCCAGATTGCCTTGTATTCTTCCAGGCGGTTTCCTATGCTCATGGAATGATACATTTGGTTTACCCATCCGTTTTCTACCGTTCCGTCCGCGTCGATAAGCACGGCGGGGTCGTTATGCATGAGGGTAAATTCGGGCGAAATCTGCAAGCGTTTCTTTTCGCTGCCTTCAAATTCCATATACAGGTTTTCCGCATCATAGGAAACACGGAAGCGGGATGTGCCGTCTAAAAGGTCTATCCATTCGGCATTTTCTATGCTGCCTTTGCCCATGGTATAATGGGGAATCCCTTCTTCCTCGCCCTGATAATAGGCAAGGGCGGGAAGTCCCTTTTCAATTCTTTCCGAAACTCTGGGGAATTCTGTTTCCAGAAGCTCTTCCAGCTTTGTAATGCGGTACGCAATTTTCTCGGGGAAGAACTTATAGTTTTCCGCTTCGGAGTGATAGCCGAGGCGTCCGTCCGCGCGGTTTACCACAATCATTTCGCGGCTTAAGCGAATTTCTTCCTCCACAAGCGCACGCATCTCGCCGAGTGCCTTCGCGGCATCTATCTCTTCAAAGCCCATTTTCTCGCGCAGCATATAAAACTTTGAAATATTATGTCCACTTTCAAAAAGAATATCGAGTGCCCGCGCTACGCTTCTCTGTTCTTCCGTGATAAAGCCGCCCTCTTCGGGAATTGCAATTAAGATTTCCATGCCCTGTTTCCAGTATGCCGTCATGCGGGAAGTTAGAATTTCAATTTCCTCGGCGTTATGGCCGCCCTGCATACATTCATCAAAGCGGTCACCGTCCGGCTTATCGGTAGAATACCACGAGCGGGGCATAGAGAAGTTTTTCGGCTCCAGCTGCAGCTCCCAGGTAATGCCGTCGTGCATGGGGCCGTAATAGCTGTACATAATATTTAAGGGTGTTTCCTTATAGCCCTTTGTAAACAGCTTCCATGCCTTTGCCACCTCGCCTGCGCGGCTCTTGCCCCAGTAAATGGCGGCAAGGTCGAAAAGGAAGCCTTCTTCATCGGAAAAATCATGACAGAAGGAAAGCTCGCCGGCGGCTTTGGACATAAAGCACGGGTAGTTCCCGAAATACCAGCATTCCATAACGCCGGAAACACCAAGCTCGTGCATACCCTTCCACTTTTCAAAAATCAAGCCCGGAACGGGAACATAGGGAACGGTTGCAACCTCATGGGAGCAGCAAACCTGTGTTTTGGCGTACATAATTTTGCCGTATTTCTTTGCCCACTCTGCCGTGTGGCGGAAAAGGTCGGAGGGACCGGCGTAGGAAAGCCAATAGTCGGGACCGACTCTGTCCTTTCCAAGCTGCTCCATCACGCCCATATCGTCAAAATTCTGCATCAGGCAAACATCGGCGGGCGCAGAGCGCACGTAATCCTCAATATCCTTTTCCTGCCATGCGCGGTGTCCGTATGTCCAGCTTAAAAACGGCACATCTTTGCCGCTTCTGCGGATGCCTTCCATCAGGCTATCCACCGCCTGCGAAAGGATTTCACCCTTCTTTTTGCCATGACAATTCGGGCAGTCGCTTACCGAGGTGTCACTCATACCGCTTGTGCAGTTTGTGGCACGTTCGCCGTTGGTAATGGAAATATAGCCGCCAAGACCGGGCAGGAGCTTGCACATGGTTTCCGTGGAATCGATGCAGTATTCTCTGCCAAACTCTGTATTTGTGCAGAAGCACTTTTTATTATCCCATGTGGTGTTGCCCCAGACCTGCGGGTACTTATTCAGCATATCCCACTGGGGAAATGCCATGGGCTCGATGGCGAACACATATACCTTCACGCCGTAGCGCGCGCAGTTTTTAATGACGCGGCGCAGCTTTTCCAGCCGATTTTCATGCCCTTCGCCGTATTCCTTTATCATATTCGGGGGCAAAAGCTGCTTAAAGCTTGTATAAATCCAAAGTCCGTTGGTGCCGTCATGGGCAAGACGGTTTAAGTATTCATCCGGATAGTAATCAATATCATCCAAAAGCTCATCGCCGTATTTCGGGGGACGGTTGGTGGGGCTGAAGAAGCCGCGGGTAATTCTTGCCTTGATATGCGGCCATCTTTCCTCTTTACCGGGTACAAGATACGGTCCCTCCTGCCGGGAAAGCTTATCCTCTATGTAAATAAGACCGCGGCGTATGCCTTCGGTATCCTCCGCCGTGAGCGTGATGCCGTCCGCGCCGATTTCCAGCTCATATGCTTCAAAGCAACGGGTTTTCCCGAAATGTAAGCGAACGGGGTACTTTGCGCCGTCCATCTTATACACCTTTAAAAACAGGTTGAAATCGGCATATGCCGCTTCCAGTACGCCCTCGCTGTCGGGGAAATCACCGGTAAGATACATGCCCGATGCATCCACCTCTCCCGCCGCAATGGGGCGCTTGCCAAAGGAAGGCGGGCAATAGCTGTGCACCGGCTCCTTCAGCATTTTTACAAACTCTCTCTCGGGCTGACGGTTAAAAAACTCGTCAAATTTCTCTGTGCGAATCATAAGGTTTCTCCTCTCTACTCTTTTGCGTATACGACGAAAGCCGCATCGCTATATAACCGGTGCGGCTACCCCAAAAAAGCCGTCCTCCGGCACTTAATTTCCGAAGGGCGGCTTCTCTCATGTGCGTTTTAGGATGGCATCGAGAAAAAGACCGAGTATGATTCCCTCGGAAAATAAGGTCATGGCTGTTTTGCACATCTGGCGGGAAAGAATAAAGGTATCATACGAAACCTGCGGCTTTAAAAGCACGCAAGCAGATGCCAGCATGAGCAAAAGTGCGGGCAAAAGCCCACCGAATATAATGCGCCGCGGCACACCCGTGACGCTGTCAATTGCAGAAAAAACACGTTTTATCATCTGTACCCCTCCTCTGCCTTTATTGTAACAGGCAAAGGAAAGGGATGCAAGGCACAAATTATGCCGGATTTTCCATGGACAAACAGTTTACCCCTGGTAGTAGACGAGCTCTTCTCTGCCCTCTGTTTTAGCGCACCAGACAGGGCGTTTATCGCCGCCGGCAGAATCTTCTATATAGCTTAAGTATAAATCGGTAATACGAATCTGGGTGTCTGCCTCGGCAAGGCGGGCATACATGCCGTCAATTGCCTGTAGCATGGGAATGTTCGCCGTCTTTTCTCCGCTGGGCGAGAAGCGGCGCAGGATGTGGCGGTATTCCACAATTCTGCCGTTTTTCACGCGGATTTCCGCGGCGTGGCGCATATTGCCCGCGACCATGGTAATGGGCGTGCCCTCATAGTAATAATCCAAAGTAAAGGTATATTCTCCATTCTCATGCTCCACAAGGTCGGAGGAAACAAGTGCATCAAAGGGTTGGTCGGGCACCAGAGATTGCCAGACCCGCGCCGCAAATCCCACAGCGCCGTTTAGCGAATCATAGAGGGTTGCCGTGCCGCTTTCCGCGGGCAGAATATTCACGCCCTTTGCCGCATCTACCGCATAATATTCCACAAGTCCGTCAGAATAAATGTTAATGGAGCCGTAGTTCTCCACAAAATGCAACGTGCCGTCCGTGCCCGTGTGGCGATTGACCCCCCGCTCCCGATAGCCGAAAACGGATAACAGCGCCTCGGTGTCGGTTTCGCTTGCAATAGGATTTATCCCGATAACAGGCACGCTTTCTGTGCTTCGCGGCGAAATCAGAAGAAGCGGCTCCATAACCACCTTCTGCTCTACGCCGCCGCCAATGCCCACGTGGCTGTCATGCAAATTGAGTTCAAAGGCATAGGAATATCCCAGATTTTCCGTCATCTGGGCAATGCGGGAATACAGGGTTTGTTTATACGGGTAGTTAATATAGAATTTGGAAATTGCCCCGTTGGAATGGCTTCGCACATAAAGAAGGACATCATACCCCGCTTCCCCTATAGGCGCCAGAATAAATTCCTGCACCGCATCCGTGCGCGCTTCGAGCCACGTATGCTCCGTGCCGATAACCTGCGCAAAAAGGCGAGGCGAAAAGGCGGTGCTGTACGAAATATAAATGGACTTTGTATCCAAAAGCTCATCATTTCGAAGTACATCATACCATTCTTCTTCTCCCACCGCCGTAGACATAAACACAAGGCTTTCGTCCGCAAGGGTGGTTTTGAAAAATTCATTTACCGCCTCATAATACGGGGCATAGGAAGTGTCACTATTATAATACACGCCGCGGCTTGCGCCGTTGGTAACCACAAGCATGCGGGGCTTTGCCAGATTTTCCATCGGGCTGATATACGGCTGTTCTTTGCGGAAAATCTGCGAAAAAAAAGCGCGATTCGGTAAGGTTACGAAAAAATCGTACCCACGCGGCCAAATGCCGCTTCCGAACCACACATTTGCAGTCAGCACAATTGCGCTACATATTAAAATCAGTAAAATGCCCGTTTTGAGCTTTTCTTTTCTCATATACTTTTATGAAGGAAAAATACAGCGTATTTTTACCGTACCTCTTCACGATTCATTTTTTAAAGCCGCTTACCAACCGCCGAAAATCGAACGGAAGTTTGCGGCAAAGCCGCGGATGCTGTCAAGTAAACCCTGGTCTAAAAGGGTAATGTCCAGACGAACATGCTGGTAATTGCCCTCGCCATACTCTGCGCGAAGCAAGAGGGAATTGGTTTCCTTGGAAAGATCCACTTCCTGCAAATAAATGCCCCCTGCGTTTACGGACTTTACAAGGGCATTGCCGTTTGCATCCTTTTTAAGACGGAAAATGCCTTCCGCCGCATCATACCCATACAGCGAAACCTCAGCGCCGCTGACGCATACTGCCGACAGAGTATAGTTTTGCTTTGTGGTGGAGGAAACAGAGGTTTCGGGCTTCTTTACAATCATAAGCCCGCTTGCCGTTCCGCCGTCATAGGCACTGACCGTTTCCGGTGCAGCCTGCGCGGTGATGCCCATAAAAAGCAGCATTGCCGCACATAGTATACTGTAAAAACTTTTCTTTTTCATATTTAAATTCCTTCCGATATCGGTGCTTTGCACCCACTGCCTCTTTTTACTGTGTCTTTATTATACACCCATCATATTACAAATATGTTACGTGGCATTATCTTTTGGATAACATTATAAAAAAAGGGCGGATTTGCTTTCCATGCCGTATGCAGGAAAGCAGAAAAAATCCAAAAAAGAACGCGTTTTCTTGTTCATATTCCCGCATACAGCCGCATATACATAAAGCAAAAAACCGAGGAGGAACGGGTATGGAAATCACGTTACAAAAAGAAACGCTTGCCATGCGGGACACAATACGCCGCAGGCAGACAGAGCTTGTCACAGAAAGTGACATTATTGTTCCCGACACAAAGCCCGACATTGCCAAAATTCTGCAAATGGACGGACGGGCACGCATTACGTCCTGTCAAACGCAGGGTGACAGAATTCTCATAAGCGGTCTTGCCGACTACTGCATTTTATATGTGCCGGAGGGCGCGGACGCAGGCATGCTGGAAAGCATGGAAATTCAGCTTCCGTTCAAGGATATCTGCACCGAGGCGGGGGCGGAGGACGCGGTGGTGGAAGCCGATACGGAAATCCTGCGCATGGACTCCATGCTTTTAAATTCCCGAAAGCTTTCGGTAAAGGGGGTTCTGGCACTCCATCTTTGTCTTTCCAAAAACAATGCGGTACAGCTTACAACCGGTGCTGAAGGGGATATCCCGCCGGAAATGAAGAAAAAAACCGTTCGCGCCCGCAGTGCCGCCTCGGGTGGACGCTTCACCGCCGTGGCGGCGGGGACGGAGGAGGTGCCTTCGGAAAATCCGCCTGTTTCCCACATTTTGAAAACCGATGCCTCTATTATAGAAGAGGATGTAAAGCTGATTACGGGGAAAATGATTGTAAAGGGCGTTGTGCGCCTTAAAACGCTGTATACGGCGGCGCTTCCCTCCATGCAGCCCGCCCTTATGGAGCATGCCATTCCGTTTACGGAAATTCTGGATTTGCCCGGCACGGAGGAGGGTATGGCATATACGCTGGATTATGCCGTGACGGACGTGTACTGCGAGGTGGACGAGGACGATGAAAGCAGACGCCGCTTCGGCGCAGAAGTGACCATGGAAATCCACGCGGAAACCATGCGCGAGGGTGAAATGGAAATTTTGGACGATTGTTTTTGTCCGGGAATTAAAACGGCACTAGAAAAAGAGCCGGTCACGCTGCGCACGGCTGCGGACACGGTTGAAGAGAGCATTGCCGTACGGAAAACTCTTTCCCTGCCGTCCGACTATCCGCCCATTGCCGCCATCTGCACGCTTTCCGCAAAGCCCACGGTAACGTCCGTTTCTGTGGAAGGCGGCACGGCGCAGGTGGAGGGCACAGCCGAAGTGCAAATGCTGTATCTTACGGAAAACGGTATGTATCCTATCGAAGCATGGTCTGACCGTATTCCCTTTGCCTTCAGCACAAAAACCACTGCACCCCAAAATGCGGAAATCGCCTGCCGCGTAAAAACGGCGGACTGCGGGTACACGCTGCCGGATGCAAGCAGTGCGGATGTACGCATCAATCTGGACTTTGACATGCATTTTACGATGCAGGAAACGGTGGAAAACGTGGCAGAAATCCGCACGGATGAGGCGGACGGCACAAAGCGTCCCTCGGTGGTCATTGCCTTTGCCTCCCCCGGACACACGCTTTGGGATTTCGGCAAAAAATACGGCGTGGCACCGGAAAAAATTGCCGCTGCGAACGCCCTTGCACCCGATGCCGTTTTGCAAGAAGGCATGCGGCTGCTTATCCCATGATGTGCCGACTTTTAGCATGTCTTGATGAGGTGGAGGCGTTTCTATGCGCCTGCCGCCGCAAGCGGAAGCTTCGCAAAACCGTCCGGTTTGGCTGCCGCGTGGGGACGGCATGCAATAAATTTCGCGCAAAGCACAGATTTTAGGAGTAACCCATGGGAAAACTGGCTGTTTTTATACAAGATACCAAAGATTTTACGGAAACGGAAGGTATTGGACAGGGCACGGCGGTCTATATCCATTTCAGGAAACGAAGGGGGCTTTTTTCTGCGCGGCGGCTTACCCGCTATCTAAGAGGGGAAAGCACGGATTGTTTTACCTGCGACGCGTCTTTTGCCGCGCGGCTCGGGCTTGCCCGCCTTTCAGGAAGCGGGGCAAGGCTTATCCACGCCTGCGCCCCCGGGCTTCTTCCCGAAGGCACAACCCATCTGGCACTTTTCCCGGGCGTGGGATGGAAAACGGAAGCCATTTTGGAGCTTGCGAGGCGCGTTCGGTTTCTCGAGCTTATCGGCGGGGCGGAAACGGAGGCGCTTCGGGAGGCGATAGAGGCGGAAACAGGGCTTTCTGTTCCCGTTTTCTCCCGCTATAAGCCTGCCGCGGGCAAGCTTTGCATGCGCCTTCCGGGTGCGCCCGGAGGAAGCGGGCTGGACCTTTCCGACCCGCATGCCGGCTGTACCTTCCTGCCCCCTGCCCCGCTTCGTCGCTTGTATACCCTTTCGGGCGGGGACGGGGATACGCTGGATGCCCTTTTGTCCTTTTTTGAATTCCCGCCGTCATCGGTGCATGTTTTTTTGTCGAATTTTACAAAACCGAAGCGGGATTTGGAAAAAGATTTCATGTAAAAACAATAAATATTGCTTGACAAGACATACTATTTGTGCTATAATTTATAAATAAACTGCGTGTAATACCACGAGGTAAAAATAGAAGTAGGAGTGGAATTTTTCATGGCAAAAATGACAATTCTGACGGCGGACGGGCTTCGTCAGCTTGAAGAAGAGCTGGAGTACTTAAAGACGAGTAAGCGACAGGAGGTTGCGGAGAAAATCAAACAGGCACGCGCCTATGGCGACCTTTCTGAAAACAGCGAGTACGACGAAGCGAAAAACGAACAGGCGCAGGTGGAATCCCGCATTATGGAGCTTGAAGAAAAGCTCAAGAACATTAAAATTATTGACGAAGAAAATATTGATACAACCGTTGTAAATCTCGGTGTTAAGGTGCGCGTTTTAGACGTTGAGTTTGACGAAGAAGTGGAATATACCATCGTCGGCTCCACAGAGGCAGACCCCTCGAAAGACCGGATTTCCGATGAATCTCCCGTTGGTAAGGCGCTTTTAGGCGCACATGTGGGAGATACCGTGGAGGCAGTTGTGCCGTCCGGTGCAACCCTTGCTTTCAAGGTTCTTGGTATCAGCAAATAGGCTAATTATACGTAAATTGAAGGAGCTGCATTTTTGCAGCTCTTTTTCTATGCCATAAGATTTATAAAGCCATATACATGCAGTACAAATCCCAGAAGAAAAAGCGGAATATTCTGCCATGCCGTCTTTCCGCCAAGCCGCATGCAGCCCCAAAGCGCGAGGGGCAGAAGGTCGATGGTATAGCGGTGCCCGAAGTGCCAGCCCCCCATAGTGCGGTGCATACAGAAAAGAAGGAGCCACAGGACGAGGAGCGCGAAAACGCCATAGTCTATCCATTCTTTTTTTCTGCGGATAAAAAGTGCGCCATAGGAAAGAAACAGGGGCGAAGCCAGAAAGAAGGCAAAGCCGTTAAACTGCGGAAATACAAGTCTGCCGCCGGAAAACGCGGGCAGGCGAAACAGCGTTTTTACGTTTTCGGGGATGTAGGAAAGCCCGAACTGCGGCTCGGCAAGAAATTCGGGCAGATAGTTGTGCCCAAACTCCAAAGGGTTTCCAAACCGCAAAAAATTCAGTACGCCGTAAAAAATAACAACCACGAATGCGGGGAGTGCGCGAAGCACCGTCTTTTTGGAAAAGCGGCAACCCGCCATATGGAGAAGATACAAAAGC
Organism: Clostridia bacterium; assembly: GCA_045648645.1. GTDB lineage: Bacteria > Bacillota > Clostridia > UMGS1883 > UMGS1540 > SIG447. The sequence continues at coordinate 11,505 of JAZROH010000031.1, forward strand.
ACAGGCGCACACAAAACGGAAAAGGGACGGCAACCCGCCGCTGCCGCAAGAAGCAAAAGCGCGGCACAGGTTTTCCCCTCTTTGGCTTTGCAAAACGCCGCCAGCAAAAAGGAGAACGCCATCGTTTGCGCCATAAACCAGACCCATCCGGTGCACATAATGGAAAGAAGATTACCGCCGAGCGTGGCAAAAAGCGCCCAGAAAACGGCTTCCTTTTCGCATTTTCCATATAAAAGGGCAAGCCGCGCGGCATAAAAAGCGCCCATTGCCGCAAACAAGAGGCTTATAAAGCCATCAGGCGTGTTTGTGCCGAAAAGCCATACAAACGGAAGCAGCACCACCGAGGGAAAGGGCGGAAAGCTGATAAAATGCCGCCCCCCAAACGTGGCAATCTCCAAATGCCCGTAATTTTGCCCCAAATCCAGATGCCCGCCGAGCCAGCGCGCCGCCTGCAGGGCATAGGAATTGTAGGGGTTATCTGCGCCCAATATCCCTGTAACCCCTTGCAGCAAAATACCGATTATCAAAACGCATACCACTGCCAAAGCTTCCGCTTTTGGCAGTTTTTTTATTCCCTGCATATTTACGCTCCTGTCTACATAAGCGGTGCAAAAAGGCGAAGAATGCTCTGCGCCGTTCGTACCAATGCGCCGCCTTTTACATCTTTTTCCGTAATTTCACGGCTGCGGGAAAGGGTGTATAGAAAATCCTGCCGCACAGCTTTCACCGCTTCCGTTTTATATAGCTTGGTCCCGCATTCAAAATGCAGGTACAGGCTTCGAAAATCAAGATTTACGGTGCCGACAGTTGCCACCGTGTCATCCGAAACGAAGGTTTTGGCGTGGTTGAAGCCGCCCGTATATTCATAAATTTTCACGCCGCCGCGGGTAAGCTCCCGATAATAGGAACGGGTGGTCAGGTGCACAAGCCGCTTGTCCCATTTTTCGGGTGTCAGAATACGCACATCCACACCGCTTTGGGCGGCGGTAACAAGTGCGGAGAGCATGCTGTCATCAATAATTAAATAGGGCGTGCTGATATAGAGATACTTTTTTGCCCCTGTTATCATTTGCATGTATACCCGCTCGCCAACGTGGTCACGGTCTAAGGGGCTGTCGCAATACGGCTGGACAAACCCGTCCGATTCCGTTATGCACGGCGTATCTTTATACGGGTAAAAGCGGAAAAAATCCTCCTCCGTTTTCGTGCACAGGCTCCACATGGTGAGAAACATCACCGTCATGCTCCACGCCGCCGCGCCTTCCATGCGCACTGCCGCGTCCCGCCAATGCCCGAAGCGTTCCACTTCGTTTATATATTCATCTGCAAGGTTTACGCCGCCCGTATACGCCACCATCCCGTCAATAACGGCAATTTTTCTGTGGTCGCGATTATTCTGGAGTGCCGAAAGAAACGGGCGGAAGGGATTAAACACCATGCATTTTATCCCTTTTTCCTCCAAAAACTTTTTATAGTCCGTGGGCAGAAGAAGAAAGCAACCCATATCGTCATACATAACGCGGATTTCAACGCCCCGCGCCACTTTCTCGATTAAAATTTCCAAAATGCTGTCCCACATTTTTCCGGGCTGGATAATGAAATATTCAAGGAAAATATATTTTTGCGCGCGGCGAAGGTCGGAGAGAAGTGCCTCAAATTTTGCCTCGCCGCTTGCATAATACGTTGTTTTTGTTTTGTCATAGACGGGAAACCCCGAAAAATTTTGCAAAGAAGAGAGCGACGCCGTATATTCCGGCATTTCCCGCACCGCTTCCCCGAAGGCATCTCCGGGCAGAAGGTACTGGGGGCGAATTTTTTCCAAACTGCGGGAAAGGGTTTCGGTGGAAGACTGGAGGCGATAGAAAATATAAAAAAGTCCGCCGAAAACGGGAAACAGAAGAATCAGCACCGCCCAGGTAAGCTTATACCCCGCCGTGTCCTGTCGGCTGATAATATATAAAACCGCCAGTGCGCTCAAAAAGCCCAGCACCGGTGCCATAAAGGCGTATCGCCGCACACCGCTTTGAATAAGTCCCACCACTGCAAGTATCTGCAAAACAAGCAGAAGCGTTACGATAAAACGGCGGCGAAACAGAATTTTATACCATTTTTTCTGCATTTCTTTTTTCTCTCCTAATTCATTGCAAACCGTGCATACAGCCGCGCCACAGCCGCATAAACCGCAGGGTATTTCGAAAGGGCGGGGTCGCCTTCCAAAAGGCGGGAGGCGCTTTCCGCGGCAAGGGGCAGCATGCGGCTATCTTCCAATATATCAGCATAGATAAGCTGCATATCCCCGTGTTGCCGTACCCCGAAAAATTCGCCCGGGCCGCGAAGGCGCAAATCCTCCTCCGCAATTTTAAAGCCGTCCCGCTCGCGCTTCATGGTGGCAAGGCGTGCCTGTGCCTCCTTTGTATGCGGCTCGGAAACGAGAATACAATATGATTTTTCACTGCCGCGCCCGACGCGTCCCCGCAATTGGTGCAGCTGGGAAAGCCCGAAGCGCTCCGCGTTTTCAATGACGATGACCGTAGCATCCGCCACGTCCACGCCTACCTCTACCACCGTAGTGGAAACCAAAAGCTTTGGCTTTCCCGAAGAAAACGCTTCCATGATTTCATCTTTATTTTTCATTTTGCCGCTAAGGCGCAAAATTTCATCCGGCGCAAAATAGGCAGAAAGTGCGTCGGCATAGCTTTCCACATCCGAGAGCCCTTCCTCGCCCGCCTCATTTGCCAAGGGACAGATGATATACGCTCTGTTCCCTTTTTCCATTTCTTTTTTAATAAAGGCATACAGCCGCTCCCGGTAGGAAGGCGGCACCGCAAAGGTATCCACCGGCACGCGCCCGGCGGGTCTTGCAGGCAAAACGGAAATATCCAAATCCCCGTAAAACGTAAGGGAAAGCGTTCTGGGAATGGGCGTGGCGCTCATTACAAGCACGTGGGGACTTTGGGAAAGACCCGACAAAAAACCCCGCTGCCGCACCCCGAAGCGATGCTGCTCGTCTACAATGACGAGTGCCGTCCGTTCCAAATGCAGCTTTTCATTTAAAACCGCCTGTGTGCCCACAATAACCTGTGCGCGTCCGTCCCGAATCTTTTCCTCTGCCTCGCGGCGTTCTTTTGCCCGAAGCCGCCCCGTTAAAAGGCAGATTTCCATGCCCGGCAAAAGCGCCCGAAGCGTTTCGGCATGCTGCCGCGCCAAAATTTCGGTGGGTGCCATCAATATTCCCTGCTTTTTGCAGGTGGCGGCAATATACAAAGCGGCAGCCGCGACTGCGGTTTTGCCGCTGCCCACGTCCCCTTCGATAAGGCGGTTCATCACCCGCCCCGATGCCATGTCGCGGCAAATATCGGTCGCGGCGCGCATCTGTCCGTCCGTCAGCGTAAAGGGAAGCTTTTCAAAAAAGGGCTGCATTTCGCAGGAAAGGCGGATGCCCTTCTTTTCCGCAAGGCTTTTTCTTTGCATCTGCATCCCCGTAAACAACAAAAATAATTCTTCAAACTTCAGCCTGTCCATCGCCCGCGCCGCCTCTTCCATGGATGCGGGACGGTGCAGCGCATAAAGGGCGGTGCGCATATCGAAAAGGCCTGCCCGCTTTCGCACCTCGCTCGGCAAAAGGTCCGGCACTTCTCCCTCGAGCGCTGAAAGACTGCTTTCGATAACGCTCCCTAAAAGTGTCTGCGAAACGGCGGCGCCGGCAGGGTATATGGGAACAATTTTTCCAAGCTTATTCGAAGCCGCGCCTCGCGGAGAAAAAATAGGGGAAAACATACTGCGAACGCCCCCGCGCACGCTGACGCGCCCGTAAAGTGCATACGAAGCGCCGCTCTTTATAGTGCGGGTAATAAAAGGGGTGTTTTGCCACACCGCGCGCACCACGCCCGTGCCGTCCCGAAAGGTTTGGGTATAAATCGTTTTCCCACCGACGCGGCGCACGTTCATTTTGCCCGTTGCCATTGCCACGACGCCTGCTTTTTCGCCGTCCGTAAGGTCGGCAATATTTTTTCTTTCGCGCCTGTCCTCATAGCGAATGGGGGCATGGTAAAGCGCATCGCCCACGGTAAAAATCCCGATGGACGCAAGCTGTTCTTTTTTCTTTGGTCCTATACCGGGTAAGGTTTCCACCCCGGCAGTCATCTCTATCATCCCGCGCACCCCTTTCCGCTTTTATAAAATTTAGCATAAAGTTTTGTTTTGCGTACATAATAAGTATACACAAAATTCCGCGGGAAAGCAAGCTTGGACGGAAATTTCTTCCGAAAAGGAGAACAAAATGATTATTTCCTTCGCCAGAACCATTATTCTATATTTTGCAGTCATTCTCGCCATGCGGGTGATGGGGAAGCGGCAAATCGGTGAACTGCAGCCCTTTGAGCTTGTGGTGACCCTGATGCTCAGTGACCTTGCCGCGGTGCCCATGCAGGAAACGGGAATCCCGCTGCTTTCCGGGCTTGTCCCCATTTGTGCGCTTCTTATATTGGAAATTATTCTTTCCTACATCAGTTTAAAATCCAAACGCGCCCGTGCCTTTTTACTGGGCCGCCCCGCCATATTAATTCGCGGCGGCGTTCTGGATGAGAAGGAAATGCGCCGCCTTCGCGTTAACATTGATGATATTGAGGACGAGCTTCGAAAAAAGGATATTAAAAGCGTAGCGGAGGTGGAGATTGCCATTTTGGAAACGGACGGCAACATCAGTGCCTTTCCTAAAGCGGACGGGGCTTCTCTTCCGTATACCTTTATAAGTGACGGACGCATTATAGACGAAAACCTGAAAAAATGCGGCGTTTCAAAAAAAGAACTGGAAAAAATGCTGCAAGGCATAGACCCCAAAGATATTTTTCTGGCCACCTACACTAAAAACAGCGGTCTATCTTATCAGAAAAAACAATCATAAGGAGAAATTCCATGCGTGCCTTTTTTTTAGCGCTCGCCCTTGCGCTCGCCATTCTTATCGGGCTGTACTGTTACAGCGGATTTTTATCTGAGCAAAGCGAAACAATGCTTTCACTTATTGACACCCTCGCCCGGGAAGCGGAGGCAGGCAACTGGGAAAGCACCGAGCATGCGTTTGAAGCCCTTCGGGACAAGTGGGAGGAAACCTCGCCCCGTCTTGCGCTTTTTACGGACCATTCCCTCTTGGATGAAATCATTTTGACCACCGCCGCGGCAGGCGGCTATGTAAAATACCAAGAAATGCCGGAGCTTATGGCGGAAATTGAAACGCTGCGCTCCCTTATCTCGCATATTCCCAAAAGAGAACAACTGTCCCTATACAATATTTTTTAAGGAGATGCACCTATGAAAGCAATCATTATGGCAGGCGGCGAAGGTACACGTCTGCGCCCGCTCACCTCTACCATCCCAAAGCCCATGGCACGGATTATGAACAAGCCCGTTATGGAGCACAGCATTCTGCTTCTGAAAAAGCACGGCATTACGGACATTGGCGTAACGCTTATGTACCTGCCCGAGCATATCCGCGCCTATTTCGGGGATGGGTCGGCTTGGGGCGTGCGGCTTACGTATTTTCTGGAGGAAACCCCTTTGGGGACAGCGGGAAGTGTGAAAAACACAGGGGACTTTCTGGACGATGATTTTCTTGTAATCAGCGGGGATGCCTTAACAAACGCCGATTTATCTGCCTTTATCGCCTACCACAAGGCAAAACGGGCAGAGGCAAGTCTTCTGCTTTGCCCCATGGATATTCCGCTTTCCTACGGCGTGGTTGTAACAGACGGGGACGGGCGCATTGTTCGATTTTTGGAAAAGCCCACCTGGAGTCAGGTGTTTTCCGACACGGTGAATACGGGCATTTACCTTTTAAATCCGTCGGTTTTAAAGCTTTGCGAAAAATTTCCGTGCGATTTTTCAAAGGATATTTTCCCCCGCCTGCTTTCGGAAAACCGCCCGCTTTTCGGCTATGTTTCCTCGGATTACTGGTGCGATGTGGGTGATTTGGATGCCTATCGGCACTGTCATTATGATATTTTTTCGGGCAAAGCAGGTGTAAAGCTGGACGCCTGCCGTCTGGCACCGGGCATCTATGCGGAGGAAGGCGCGGTTATGGAGGCGGGTGCGGTGGTTTTGCCGCCTGTTCTTATCGGTAAAAATGCCCACATCAAAAGCGGGGCGAAGGTGGACGGCTATACCGTAATCGGTGAAGGCTCCGTGATAGAAGCAGGCGCATCCATTAAAAGAAGTGTAATTTTAGACCATGTGCTAGTGGAAAGAAACGCCCAAATCCGCGGCAGTATTCTTTGCAGCCACGCGCATATCGGGGAAGGGGCTTCCCTGTATGAACAATCTGTCATCGGCGAGGAAAGCCGCATCGGGCGTGACGCGGTTATAAAGCCGGGGGTGCGCGTTTGGCCCTCCAAGGCGGTGGGACAGGGCGAAATCTTATCCCAAAGCCTTGTATGGGGTACAGCAAAAACGCCCGACCTTTTTACGGAACGGGGTATGCGCGGGGCAATTGGTGCCGACCTTTCCCCCCAATGCGCAGAAAAGCTGGGCAGCACCATCGGTACACTCCGAAAAGGGCGCATCGGCATAGCCGCAGACGGAAGCCCTGCAAGCCTGATGCTCAAATACGCGGTACAAAGCGGGATTATGGCAACGGGGCAAGAGGTTGTGGACTTTGGCAATCAACCGCTGCCCATTACCCGCTCGGGTGTGAAGGTTTACGGCCTTTCTGCCGCCGTCCATGCTGCGGCAAGGGAGAACACAGGCTTTCTAGAGGTGATTGTGCCGGGGGGCGCGAGCCTTGGGGCTGAAGAAATGCAAAAGCTCCAGGCGCGGTTTATCCGCGAGGACTTTGCAAGAAGCGAGGCGCAATCCATTCCGCCGGTAACGGATGCATATGAATACAAGCTTTACTATCTGCGCCAGATTTTAAAAGGCACGGAAAAAGCAAACGGCATGCGGATTTTAGCGGCGTCCGCCTCCGATTGGGGGCGGCAGCTTCTGACCTCGGCGGCGGCAGAGCTTGGCTGTACGCTTATTTGTGAAGAGGAAAACATCACGCCCTTGGATACAGAAAAAATCCGCCGTTTTGCCGAGCGCGTGCCTGCCTCGGGCTGTGCCTTCGGGGCAATTTTGGACGAGCTTTGCGAATCCGTTCTTTTCATTGACGAGCGGGGACGGGTGATTGATTTGGATTTATACGGCGTGCTTGTTTCCCTGCTTGTGATGCGAAAATACAAAAATGCCCGTATTTTCGCGGCGGCTTCCGCACCCACTGTGATAGAAGAGCTTGCCGCGCGGTATGGTGCGGCGGTCATTCGCACGAAGGATTCGCCCGCCGCCCGCATGCAGGGTCTTGCCGGCGGGGATGCCGATTTGGAAGCGCAGTTTATTCTGCACTTTGACGGCGTTGGCGCGGTTATTCGTATTCTCGATTTTCTGCACAGGGAAAACACGACTCTCTCCGCCTTAATCGACGAAATTCCGCCCTTTTACGTACGGCGTCGGGAGGTGCAATGTACCCACGGCGATAAGGGACGCATTATGCGTACTCTCTCGGAAGGTGCACCGGAAACGGAAAAAACAGAAGGGGTAAAGTTTCGGGAAAAGCATGGCTGGGTTTTGATTTTACCCGACGGCGAAAAAGCCGCCTGCCGCATTATTGCCCATGCAGATCGGGAGGAATACGCCGCAGAGCTTACCGATATTTATAATGAAAAAATTAAAGAAATTCTGGAAAACAAAAAAAGTGAGAAATAAAAATTTTCTCACTTTGCAAAACGAGGGATGATACTCTCCCATACCGCCACTACGTCTGCCGACACACAAAGCTGCTGTCGTGCCCACGTGGCAGCGACAGGCGCATTTTCCCGTATGTACAACGCAGAAAGAACTAAAAGCACGCTTACAAACAAGCGGCAATACAGTCCCGCCCGATAGCGTCCCGTTTTTTTTGGCGGCTGTGGCTTTCTTCGATTTCGAGTAGACATGCATTCACCTCCCGTACAGCATATGCGGGGGCAGAAAAAATAATGTTTAAAAATTATAACTGCCGCGTGCTCCCTCGAACACGCGGCACAATCTTATTCTTTTCCGGCAAGCTCCAGTAATTTACGCATTCGGTGATTGATGCCCGACTTACTGATGCCAAGCATGCTCCCAAGCTCCGAAAGCGGGGCTTCAGGGTAGGCAAGGCGCATTTCTGCCGCGTCCTGCAGCCCCCTCGAAAGGGATGCAAGCTTTCCGTTTTTTTGCAGACGCCGAATTGCCGCCACCTGTCCCTGCGCGGCATCCACCGCCTTATCGAGATTTGCCGTTTCGCAGTTTACGCGGCGGTTTACCTGATTTCGGGTTTCCTTTAGAATGCGCACATTCATATACTCCATATACGCCGCGTGTGCGCCGATAATATTGAGAACATC
>JAZROH010000032.1:0-31960 GCA_045648645.1 Clostridia bacterium
AAATGTAAAGCTCGCACAGAATTTGTGCGAGCTTTTTGTAAACAAAAACTATAGGGTGTGGCGTGATGCGGGGATTTCGCAACGTTTCTCTGTTCTTATTCTCTCCGCCAATAAAAAAACACCCAATAGGGTGCAATCCAATGGTACAGGTTGCGGGATACTCTGCGCTGTGCCATTTTTCGACCGCAAGGCGGTGCCCGAAAAATAGGCTGGCTCGAGACTTCGCAGACCGCCACGCGCCACGTGGCAGCTGCTTCGACGAACCCGCAAGGTTTCTCTGTTCTTATTCTCTCCGCCAATAAAAAAACACCCTATTGGGTGCTTTTTTATTGGCGGAGAGAAAGGGATTCGAACCCTTGATGGGGTATTAGCCCATACACGATTTCCAGTCGTGCGCCTTAGACCAGCTCAGCCATCTCTCCACGCGACTTTATATAGTATACTATAAGGGGAGGAAAATGTCAAGAGTTTTTTGTAAAAAAATTGAAAAGCTCAAGAAAAGCCTGCTGTGATATTGCAAACGAAAGGGAAATATGATAAAATAAAATCAGAAAAGAGTCAGCGTGATGAACCAAGTTGCATACATGCATTGTCAAAGGAGGTTATGTAAATGAAATTGAAGCGTAGTTTGTCTTTGGTTGTTATTCTTGTGATGGTTGTTCTAATCTGTCCGGCTTTTGCTGCCGAAGGGCAGAGTGCAAAAAACAGCGGGAAGCTGGGCGATGACATATTCTGGACTGCTGAAAATGGTGTTATGACCATTTCTGGACATGGAGCTACATATGATTTTGAAAAATCAAGCTCCGTTTATGCGTATATTGATGCAGATATTGCAAGACAGGTATATAAGCTGATTATTGAAGAAGGCATTACCCGAATAGGGAAAAACACCTTTAGTGGCTTTAATATGCTGGCGGAGATAGCTTTTCCCAAAAGCCTCGAAGAAATAGGCGATAAAGCCTTTTGGGGAACCTATGTAAAAAGCCTTGCCTTTCCTGCGGACAGCTTGCTTAGAAAAATAGGCACAGAAGCCTTTAAAAACAGTTGGCGCATGGAAACTGCCGATTTATCATCTTGCCTTCAATTGGAAACACTTTCCCCGTATTCGTTCATGGAGTGCAGTGAGCTTTCAACAGTATCATTCGCTTCCAATGGCATACTTACTAAAATACCGGAGGGCGCTTTTCGAGGATGTACCTCTCTTTTAGGCGTTGTAATTCCTGCAAGTGTTACCGGCATAAGCGAACATGCATTTTGGGGATGCTTTGGGCTTCATTACGTATGCATTCCGTCTAATGTTAGGTATATCGGGCAGGGAGTTTTTGCCGGTGCTACACCTGTAATATATGCTCCCGAGGGAAGTTATGCCCAAAGCTACGCAAATAATAACTACCTTGTTTGTGTTGATGCATCTTATGAGGAGCCTGTTACTGTTCAGTCGGGAACACTTTCAAACGGGATTATATGGAACTATACTACCCATGGAACGCTTATAATTTCAGGAAATGGAGAAATGGAAGATTTTGAATCCTCGGCGCATGCTCCCTGGTATCGCCTTGCAGAAAGAGGCTTAAACAATCTTGTTATATCCGAGGGCATAACACACATTGGTGAGAGAAGCTTTCAATCATTTGAAAAATTAAAAACAGTTACATTGCCTTCAACACTAAAAACCATAGGCAAGTCTGCATTTTACGCATGCCACGGCATCGAAAAGCTTGTTCTGCCCGAGGGCTTTGCCAAATTGGGCGACAACGCACTTTATGCATGCGAATCGCTGAGAGAGCTTGTTATTCCGTCCTCAATGTACAGTATCGGCGGCTGGGCACTTTATGGTCTTGATTCGGTGGAAAAGTATACCGTATCACCGGCAAACACTGCATTTTCATCTGACGAAAACGGAGTTTTATATAACGGAAACAAAACAGCAATTATAAAATATCCTGCATCGTCGCCACTGAAAAGCTACACCATTCCTGCTTCTGTTTCGGAAATTTATCCAAATGCATTTAACAAATGTAACAATATCGAAGAAATAAAATTTGAAGAAGGTTCTGTCATTACCGCAATAGGGCACAACGCCTTCTCTGATTCATCCATAAAAAGTATCACACTTCCTTCTGGTGTCAAATCTATTGCTGAAGCAGCATTTGATAATTGTTCTCATCTTGAAAATGTTTTCTTGCCGGATGGACTGGCAGAAATAAAAGATTCCGCTTTTCGTTGGTCGGGTCTGACATCAATAGTGATTCCGGGCACTGTGTCCGCGATCGGGAACTCGGCGTTCTATGGGTGTAAAAAATTGGAAAGTGTTACACTTGCCGATGGTATCACAGCAATAGGAGCCGCAGCATTTGCCAACTGCACATCCCTTAAAGAGGTTTATCTTCCTCAAAGCCTTTTGTGGATGGACCCTTCGGCATTTCACTATACAAACAGCCTTGAGGTAATAGCAGTTTCAAAAGATAATTCGTATTACACTGTGGACGAATACGGCGCAGTATATTACTGCGGTACGGAGCTCATATGGTATCCCAAGCTTTCGAATAATAAGATATGCATTATTCCTGAAGGAGTAACTGTCATAAACTACGAAGTTTTTGAAAGAGCCGCAAACCTTGAGGAGATAGTTCTGCCGTCAACAATTTCGTCAATAGAGGCAGGTAGTTTTCGCGGATGCGCATCGCTGGAAACTATAACCATTCCAAAAGGAGTTACTGCGCTTGGCGGCGGTGTGTTTGAGGACTGTGTAAATCTTTCAGCAGTCGCCTTTGAAGAAGGTTCAATGCTTGCAACTATTGGAGCAGGGGCATTTGGCGGTTGCAAAAGCCTTGAAGAAATAACCATTCCCGATAGTGTTGCAGACATCAAAAATGCGGCTTTTGCCAGATGTACAAGCCTTAAAATGGTTAATTTTACGAAGGATTCAAAGCTTGAATCCATTTCGGATTATGCCTTCACCGATTCTCATTTTGTTACTATTTATGCACCCGAGGGTACCGTTGCATGGACTTATGCGGAAAAGAACAGACTACATGTTCCGCTCACTGTTAATGTTGACGGAAACAAAATTGCATCAGATGTTCCCCCTATGATTGTTAATTTCAGGACCATGATACCAATGCGCGCTGTTTTTGAAGCGCTTGGGGCTGAGGTTTCATGGGATGAAACGGTGCAGAGAGTGACAGCAAAGAAAGGCAGCAAGAGTATTGAGATTACTGTCGGAAGCCATGTTATGGCAGCAGACGGAAAGGAATTGCTACTTGATTCACCGGCATTTATATTTGAAGATCGAATCATGATTCCGGTAAGGGCCGTCAGCGAAGCCTTTGGTTATGGTGTCAGCTGGAACGAAGATATAAAGACAGTAAATGTTACAAGCAAATAGAGCAAATGGAAAACAAACACTCCATTGTTATACAGAAATGAAACAAGGCAGGAATAAAAGGTTTGTTATGCAGAGAAGACAACTTAATACGCGTGAACGAGGCTAGCTTACCTATTTTGTTGTCGCATTAAATAAGCGTAGCAGCGAAATAGAACTTAAAATAGTGCCATGGCAGCTGTTTCTGCAATACTGGAAGGATTTTATCCTAAACATGGCCTGCCTGCGTGTTTATTTTCCAAAAGCTTGAGAAAGAACGTATAAAGCATTGACGAATTCTTATATTCGTGCTATACTAAGGCATTAGAGAGAGGAGCGTTTTGGAAAGCGCCTGCCCGACAAGCTCGGCAGAGTACAGCGCTTCCTCCATGGTATTGCCGTTGGAGCCGATTTCGATAAGGAGTGCCCCTTCCGCGGCATGCCCGTTAAACCGTTCTGTGCGAAGATGCAGCGGGCGGGCAAGCCCCGGATACATATCGCAGAGTGTTTTCTGCACCTTAAGCCCCAGCGAAAGATTTTTCTGCCAGTTTGGGTGCGAGAGACCGCCTGCGTCCGTGCCGACGACAACGAGCGCCTGAGCGGCTGTTTTGCCGTCTATATTAGCGGCGGTTTTCATATAGCTCCCGTCCGGGGCGGAAATGGCATCCCGGTGCAGGTCAATAACAACATCAATTGTTGGGTAAAGCGCAAGGTTTTTTTCTATGGTTTCCAAGGAGCGACCATAGCAGCCACTATAGGAAGGATAGTCATGGCTTGTGGTGTCATGCAGGGTGCTGATGCCATTGGATTCAAGACTGTCCGCAAGTGCCTGCCCGATTCGGCATATATTGAAGTCGGGATCTTCCGTGCGGTATGCATCGGAAGGTGTATATGCGTACTTTTCGTCCGGTGCATATGCTTCCGAGGTGTGGGTGTGAAGAATCAGCACTTTCGGCTGCCCTTCCTGAAGGGGAAAGGGTGCGGCAAGAAGAGCGTCCGCGTCAAAGGTATAGGAGGTACTGTTTTTAATTTGCAGACTGTCACCCAACGTAGCAGGCTCCGGTACATATGTATCATACTTTGTGTCCAAAGGGACGGGAGAGGGAAGCGGTGTCGTTTCTTTAGACAAAGCAATTTCTGTAGAATGCGCCTTGATGGAGAGCGGTAAGGCAGAAAAAAGTGCGAAATCGGGTTTCGTGTTCTCTTCTGCTTTTGCAAATACAACCTCAGCCGGAACGGGAAAGCGAAGTGCGTTTGCCAAGGGAACAATTGCTCTGCCGCAAAAATAAAATATAAAAATGAGAAGAATAAAGGAAAAAACGGGATGTAGTCTTTTGAAATGCATACTGTCACCTCAAAGTATGTATATGGACATCCTGTGTGGTTTATGCTTATTTTGAAAGGATGAAGAAAATGCAAATTCGAGGCAAAATTTTTGAATGTAATGAAAACGTGCTAACAGTTGAAAACGGAACAATAACAGGTTTTGGCGGCACAATAGGGAACGATGCTCTGGATTTTGGCGATAATCTGGTGTTGCCGGGCTTTATCGATGTACATACCCACGGTGCGATGGGAAAGGACACGATGGATGCTACTGATGAAGCGATGCTTGTGATGAAAAAACACATGGCAGACCACGGGGTGACATCCTTTTTGCCCACAACGGTAACGATGCCTACCGACGCTCTTTGCAAAGCAATTTGTACGGCGAAGAAAAATGCAAAGGGAAATGGTGCGGAAATTCTGGGTGTACATTTAGAAGGCCCTTACTTTTCTCCAAAGCTTGCAGGGGCACAAAACCCTGCATATCTGCGAAAGCCGGATGTGGATGATTTGGACGAAATACTGGATGCAGTACCGGGATTTGTCCGCATTATGAGCCTTGCACCGGAACTCGAGGGAACAAAGGATACGATTGCGCATCTAAGAAAACGCGGGGTTGTAGCCGCAATGGGACACACGGCAGCAGATTATGAAACAGCAATGCGCGCCGTTTCCTACGGTGTTACACAGGCAACGCATCTTTTTAACTGCATGTCAGCGCTGACACACCGCGCACCCGGCGTTGTGGGGGCGGCGCTTGAACATCCGGCTGTTTTTGCTGAAATCATCTGTGACGGCGTGCATGTTAGCCCTGCGGCAGCAAAGATTGCTATCCGTGCAAAAGGAAGCGACAAGGTGATTTTAATTAGTGACAGCATGCGTGCTGCCGGTATGCCGGACGGGGATTATGAGTTGGGCGGTCAAAAGGTTATCGTTAAGGACGGCACAGCGAGAATTGAGGGCGGCAACCTTGCGGGAAGCACGTCAAACGTTCTCGATTGCTTCCGAAATGTAGTAAAATGGGGAATTTCCCTTCCGGATGCGGTGCATATGGCAGCAACGAATCCTGCCACGGCTATTGGTGCCGAAAAGAAAGGTAAAATCTGCACGGGTGCAGATGCTGATTTTGTTGTGCTAAATCAGCAGCTGGAGCTTGTGGCAACCATTATCGGCGGAGAAATATGGTATCGTGCATAAGTGGTATGTGCGGTAATATCGTGAAACAGGGCTGTTAAAAAGTTTGCTTTTTAACAGCCCTGTTTGGTTTACTTTAGGAGTTGTTTTTCACACTACGCTCTGCAATTTCAATTGCGCGGGTGACCATATTGCCGCAGTCACGGGAGCTTACCGCACCCCAGCCTGCTTGCTTCACAATATCATAAACGCCCAGTTCCTTCGCAATTTCCTGTTTTAAATTTTCACTCATCATTCCGCGTCCACGCATAATCATTACCTCCCCATTTCATTTGCTTTTTTCTTGGTGCATGGTTAGTATCTCCGATTACACAAGGAATATTTGCGGTGCTATATGGTAAGCATACCGCCGTCAGTTTCCAAGAGCATCAAAACGTCTTCCTCGGCGCCTGTTTCGGTGCTGAGATAAATAAGGAAGGTATGATCTCCCATTTTGCACTTAAATTCCCAACAAAACGCCTCGTCCTGCGTATCTCTCGGGATTACGGCAAGTTGTACGCTTTCTACCAAAAGTGTGGGAGAAAGCCTTTTTTGTGCATCCTCAGCGGAGATTTTCGGGGCGGGGAAGGTGCGGCCCGCGTGATTTGCAATATATCCGCCTGCTTCCATGCCGAGAATTTCACCGGTATCCATAGCTACACGTACTTTTACAAGGTCGGGATAGTACAAAACATCCTGTGCGGCATATGCAAAATTGATGGTGGCAATATTGTCTTTAATTTCAAAATAGCTGTCCCGCATGGACGAAATGCCAACACTTTCCAAATACCGGTTTGCATAGTTTTTCGCGGCATCCATCTCAATGTTTTGCGTGGGGACGCTGCGATTATCCAGTATTTGCAAAAGCATGCCCCCCTTTTTTGTGATTTGAACGGTAATGGCACGTCCGTCCTGTCCTTCGGGACGGGCGGTGAACATATATGTGGGAAGACGACCGCCAACCTCGCCGTCATAAGATACATCAGAAAGAAAAGAGGGGTCCAGAAAAGTAGAGAGGCGGGCACGGGCATCCTCCATAGAAATATCTGTGGCATTTTGCAGGAAAAGCGGTTCTTTGTCTTGTACATGGTCAGAGAACGGTCCGTCGTAAATGAGGGAGGGATAGTCCTGAAACTGTGCTTCCAGCTGCTCCATATCACCTGCAAGTGCATCGCCGTGACTGCCCGATGGCGTACCGAAGCTTGTGGCACCGCTGTAGAGCCGCTGCTGCATATCATAAAGTCCCGATTCGAGCGTTACAGCGTAGCGGGAAAGGTCCAACATGGTTTGCCTTTGCTGCGGCGTAACCACGGGTGTATCCATATAGCTTAAAGCGAGCATATAGGTAAAATCTCCTACCTGAGAAAGAAACTTCGCGGTATTTTCCAGATTGGTATCGGAAAGAGGAAGCTGCCCAAGACATGTTGAGGCAGAAGCGGCTTTGGCATAAATATCATTGGCAAGCCGTACAACGCTTTTGGGTTCGGTTACTGCCGCGCATTTAAATAAGGAGGTTTCAATGGTAGAAACATATTCAGTTAAATCATCAAAAGCACGCGTGTACTGTGCATCTAGCCGCGTCTTATAGTCTGCGCTTACTTTTGCCTGATAGGAGAATAAGGCTACGCCTGCTACTATCAATCCTACAATTATGGAGTACATGTGTCGGTCCGTAAGGCGATTTTTAAAATCACGAAATTTGTCGCGAAAATGCATGGTATCGTCCTTCCTTTTTTACATTTATTTTTCACGAAGTCTGTGGGAATATACATGCAAATTCGTCATTTTTGTAAGATGGAGAAAAATTGGAAAAACAAAAAGGCAGCCGAAGCTGCCTTTTAAAGTGTTTCTCTTATGCGCGTTTTTTGCCTTTTTTGAGTTTTGCATTTAAGTCAACCCAAAGCGGGGTGGCAATGCAAATGGAAGAATAGGTACCAATTAAAACACCAATGATAATCGGAAGGGAGAATTCGCGAATGGAATCGATACCCATGATAAACAGCACCACAATTGTGATAAGTGTTGTAATTGAGGCGTTTACAGTTCTTGTAAATACCTGATTTAAAGCATTGTTGGAAACTTCTGCAAAAGGTGTGCGGCGATTGTGCTTTCTGTTTTCACGGATTTTATCGAAGATAATAATCGTGTTGTTGATAGAGTAACCAACAATGGTTAAAACTGCAGCAATAAATGTAGAGTTAATCTGCATCTGTGTAATCGCATAAATGGCGAGAAGCAATAATACGTTATGCAGAAGACCTAACACAGCGGCAAGACCGGAGCGGAAGTCAAAGCGAATTGTGATGTATATGAGCATACATACAACAGCAATCAAAAGTGCTTTTAAAGCATCGGTTAAAAGCTTAAGACTTGCAGAGGCAGAAACATTTGTTGCTTCCTGCAGGGCTGTTTCGTCAAGAGAATATTTTGCTTTAATGGCTTCTACAACGGCATCACGTTTTTCTGTGTCAATTTCCTCGGTTTTAATGGAAACCTCGGAAGTGCCGGCTTTCTGAACCAGCGCACTAACGCCTGCTGTTTCCTGCACGATTGCAGAAATATCATCATTATTAAATTCCTGCCCGATGTTCATGCGGATTTCCGTACCGCCCGTAAAGTCAAGACCGAAATTCAATCCGCCCAAAGCGATGTAGGCGATAAGACCTGCTAAGATGATAACTGCGGAAATAATGTAATAAACTTTTTTAGGTTTAAGAAAATTCATTATTCCTGCACCTCCTTTTTAACCTTTACGCCAAAGGCGCCGGGCTTTTTCAAACCGAGATTTATGAAAATCTTAAGGAGCATACGGGTAACAAATACAGCGGTGATCATGCTGACAACAATACCGATGGCAAGTGTCCATGCAAAACCCTTGATTGTACCTGTACCGAACATGCCGAGAACGGCAGCAGCGATAATTGTGGTAATGTTGGAGTCAATAATCGCGGTGAGGGCACGGTTGAAGCCGGAATCTACAGCGGCACGTGCCGTTTTGCCTGCGCGAAGCTCTTCCTTAATTCTTTCAAAAATAACAATGTTTGCGTCAACTGCCATACCTACACCGAGAACAATACCGGCGATACCGGGGAGAGTAAGCGTTCCGCTTACGCCGAGGAATGAGAAGTAACCGGAGATAACCAGTACAACAATTCCAATGTAGCCGGTGAGCGCAATGTCTGCAATAAGACCGGGAATGCGATAAATAAGCAGCATAAAGAGCATAACGAGCAGGATACCAATGCCGGCGGCGATAAGACTTGTTTCCAGTGCTTTGTCACCAAGGGTCGGACCAATGCTTCTAAGCTCTGCTTCTTTCAGTGCGAAAGGAAGCTGACCGCTTTGAATCTGGTTTGCAAGCGCAGAAGCGGAGGCTTCTGTAAAGCTACCGTTGATTACGCAATTGCTTGTAGTAATCTGTTCGGATACAGACGGTCTGGAAACTTCTTCTTCATCCAGATAGATGGCAATGTAGTTTGTACCGTCGCTCTTGGCAGAAATAGTGGCAGTTGCATCGGAAAACTTCTTTGTACCTTCGCTTGTAAACTCAAGCTCTACATAATGCTCCATGGAGCCGTTTTCCTTTGTCTGTCCATAGCGGTAGGTGGCACGTTTAACATCTGTACCGCCTTCCATAATTACATTACCATCCGAATCGCGGAAGGTAAGCTTGGCGGTGGCGCCGAGCATCTGTACCGCATCTTCAGGATTGGAAATGTTCGGGATTTCAATGGAAATTGTGTTGTTGCCACGCTGTGTTACGGTTGCGTCGTAATAGCCCTGGCTATCCAGACGGTTTCGAACAACAGCCATAGCAGCGTCCATATCGGTCTGAGAGGGATTTTCAGCATCCGCCTCAAAAGATATGATAGAACCACCTACAAGGTCAAGCCCGCGTTTGATACCATAGTCTTCATCAAGCGCTTTCGGGAAATAGTACTTGTCCCCTGTAAAAGGATTCTCGATTGTTACGCCGCATACAGCAGTGAAAATAAGGGCAGCAATTACAACCAGTGTCAAAACCAGCCCTATAATGCTTTTCGCTTTCATTTGGGTAACTCCTCCTTGCGTAAAAATAACAAAAATAGTATATAATATTTTCCACATGGCAGTCAATACTTTGCAGAAAATATTTAAATTATTTTGCAGAACGTGGATGGCTTGTCCCGCTCTGTACAAACATGCAAGTGCTGTACTTACAAATAAATGTAAATACAGCTTGCATGCTTTTCTTTATGCAAAATAATTGCCGTCCGTTTTTTTATCTTTTTTTACGGCGCGTATTCACGCTGATAATGCCGCCCAAAGCACCAAAGACAATGCCAAGGAGCAAAAGCTTTAAAAAGCCGCTGCCCGGGGAAAAACTGCCGAACGCCAGCGCCGCAATCACATACGCTGCCGCCACATATAAAACACCTGCAAGACTACCCAAAACAAAACCGCGTGCATTTCGCTGTCTGGCTGTGAGAAAGCCGGCAATAAAAATACTGACGATCGTGGATAAAAGAATGCAGATGTCTGCCGCCTGTTCGGTTACCGGACCGTATGCAATACATACGGCAAGAAAACAAAGCGACAGAAATGTTACGGAAAGCGCGATAAAAATCGGTTTTAAAACGGAAAGAAAAAAACCGGGTGTCGCCTCAGGGGCGACTGCATGCCTTGTCATATTCCGAATCCCCTTTACACAGAAATTACTGTATATCTATGCAAGGGAAAACCAGATTATTCCTTAATGGTAAGGCAGCTTGCGATGGAGTTGCGGGAAAGGGTAAGCGTGGACTTTTCCGTACCGCTACCGGTTTCCAGAACAACTGTATCATCTTTCATCTTCAGAATTTTGCCGTGGATGCCGCCGACTGTAACAATCTTGTCACCGACTGCAAGACTATCCAGCATTGCCTTCATAGCTTTCTGCTGCTTTTTCTGCGGACGGATAAGCATGAAGTAGAAGAGAACAATCATAAGGACAATCCAAATGATACCAAAATAGGGGCTCTGTTCTGCGGGCATAATGATACCTCCTTTATATATATGAATATATCTATTATACTGTTTTTTTTACAGTTTGGCAAGGGATTTTTTAAAATTTTCCAAATTTCATGAGAAGGGCATCGTCCGCGGGGGCTTTATAATACTTTTTTCGCATGCCGATGGGAGAAAAACCAAGGGCTTCGTAAAAGGCAATAGCACCGCTGTTTTTGGAACGAACTTCCAAAAAAACAGATACTTCTCTGCCTATTTCGCGAAGTGCATATTTGATAAGTGCACGCCCAATACCTTGTCTTCGTGCACTTTTGGCTGTGGCAATGGACAGTATTTCCGCTTCGTCCATGCAAATCTGCAAAAGTAAGGCACCTTTAATTTCCTTCGCTTCTTCCCAAACCCATGCCACCATAGTGGGAGAGCGGAGGGCGTCTTCGATGTCCGACGTTTTCCAGGGAGAGGGCATGCTCAAAAAGAAAAGGTCGGCAATGGCAGAGGCGTCTTGCAGTACGGCTGCCCGAATCATAAGGGTGCCTCCTCGATAAGGCGGGAAAGCGTTGCAGCGCACGCGCGGTAAAGCTGTTCATCTCCGCCGAAGGGGTCTTCTACATCCATAGTATGTCCCGCATATTCCCCGATTGTATAGGTTTTTTCTTTGGCAAGCGGGAAAATGGTGTTTAAAATAGCCTTATGCCCTGTAGTCATTGTTAAAATGATATCTGCATCCTGCACCATTTTATCTGTAAGCTGTCTGCTTTTGTGTTCTGATATATCCAACCCGTATTCTTCCATAACACGAACAGCATTTTCGGCAGCCGATGCCGGATACAAAACAGAAAGACCGGCAGAACGGACAGAATGTTCATTTGTTTTTTTACGAAGCAAAGCTTCCGCCATAGGACTGCGGCATGTATTGCCCGTGCATACAAAGATAATTTCCATGATTTTCTTCCTTATACTATATGGTTTTTCCGCCTGCTGCTTTAAAGAGGCGATTGCGCACCGCATCTCCCATGCCGCCCGCTGAAGGTGGTATGGCAAAAATCACATCCGCTCCCGCTTCATCAAAAGCCCGAAGGGCGTAGAAAAGACGGGCAGCATACTCTGCCGGTGTATTTCCGGCAGAAATGGAAACGGGGAGTTCGGGAGCATTTTGACCGTAATACAAAACGCCGGGACGCTTGTAAGCGGTTGCCGCTTCCATAATGCGTGTTTCGGCATCTTCGCCTTCTGCGATGAAAACAGGCGCATTCGGTGCATAATGGGTGTATTTCATGCCGGGACTTTTAGGGGCATCTGCCCCCGTTCCGTAGATAACTTCGCCGATTTCTTCCGCCAATTCTTCCCGCGTTACTGCGCCGGGACGTAAAATAGCAGGGGGTGAAACGGTTAAATCCAGTACGGTGGATTCAACTCCCCAAAGGCAGTCGCCACCGGCAATGATACAGTCGGCACGTCCTTCCATATCTTCGATAACATGTGCGGCTCTTGTGGGACTGGGTTTTCCCGATAAATTCGCGCTGGGTGCGGCAATGGGAATGCCCGCCAAACGAATGAGCGCATTGGCAATCGGGTGGGAGGGCATGCGAACGGCTACGGTAGAAAGCCCCGCGGTAACAGCTGCAGGAACCTTATCGGTTTTCGGCAAAATTAAGGTTAGCGGACCGCCCCAGAAACGGGCGATCAGCTTTTCGGCTAAGGGAGAAAGAACACATATGTCGGCAAGCTGTTCTTTCTCCGACACATGCACAATCAAAGGATTATCCTGCGGTCTTCCTTTGGCTTTAAATATTTTGGCAACTGCCGCTTCGTTAAAGGCGTTTGCGCCAAGTCCGTACACGGTTTCGGTCGGAAAAGCGCAAATGCCGCCGCTTTGCAATATAGCGGCGGCAGGCAGAAGCTGCTCTTCATGAAATTGATGGGGGTTAGCTTCAATGCGCATTTTTATTTACCTCGCTTTGGAAGCGATTTCTTCGGTGATAAGCGCGATGAAATCATCCAGCTTCATAGCACCCTTGTCCCCGTCACGGCGGGAACGAACGGCAACGGCGCCGGCTTCCTTTTCGGCTTCGCCCACAATAAGCATGTAGGGTGTTTTTTCAAGCTGTGCGGAGCGGATTTTGTAGCCGATTTTTTCGTCACGGCTGTCGGCTTCTGTTCGGACACCCGCACGGCGGAGTGCATCACATACCTCGTTTGCATAGTCAAGATACTTTTCGCTGATGGGGAGAACCTTAACCTGCAGGGGGGACATCCATGTGGGCAATGCACCTGCGTATTTTTCAAGAAGCAACGCAATGGTACGTTCGTAACAACCAATGGATGTTCTGTGGATAATGTAAGGACGTTTTTTCTCGCCATCTGCCGCCGTATATTCCATACCGAATTTTTCAGCAAGCATCTGGTCAACCTGTAAGGTAATAAGCGTGTCTTCCTTACCGTGTACATTCTTAATTTGGATGTCCAGCTTCGGGCCATAGAATGCGGCTTCGCCGATGCCGATGGCATAGTCTATGCCGAGGTTATCCAGAATTTTTTTCATGATACCCTGTGCTTCATCCCACTGCTCGTCCGTACCGATGTATTTTTCGCGGTTATCCGGATCCCACTGGGAGAAACGGTAGCTTACATCTTCATAAAGACCGATGGTTTTCAGCATGTAGTTTGCAAGTTCCAGACAACGTCTGAATTCGTCCTCGAGTTGTTCGGGCGTACACATAAGATGTCCTTCCGAAATGGTGAACTGACGAACGCGGATAAGACCGTGCATTTCCCCCGAGGCTTCGTTACGGAAAAGTGTGGAAGTTTCTGCAAGGCGCATGGGCAGGTCACGATAGGATCTGCCGCGGTTTAAATAAGCTTGATATTGGAACGGGCAGGTCATGGGACGAAGCGCGAATACTTCATCATCACTCTCGGGATCACCAAGAACGAACATACCGTCCCGATAATGATCCCAATGCCCGGAGATTTTATAAAGGTCACTCTTTGCCATCAGCGGGGTTTTGGTACGCTGCCAGCCCCATGCTTCTTCGGTGTCTTCTACAAAACGCTGTAAGGTCTGCATAAGCATGGCGCCTTTGGGGAGCATAATGGGAAGCCCCTGTCCAATAACCTCGGAGGTAGTAAAATACTCAAGGTCACGCCCGATTTTGTTATGGTCACGCTTTTTCGCTTCCTCTAAGGCTTCGAGATATGCCGTGAGGTCAGCATTTTTCGGGAATGCCGTACCATAAATACGCTGCAGCATTTTATTCTTTTCGTTGCCGCGCCAGTAGGCACCGGTTACGCTGAGAAGACGGAAAGCCTTCAGCTTTCCGGTGGAGGGAAGATGGGGGCCGGCGCAAAGGTCGGTAAATTCACCCTGTTCATAGAAAGAAAGCTCGGCATCCTCCGGCAAATCTTCGATAAGCTCCACTTTATAAGGCTCGTCTTTCTCCTGCATAAGCGCAATCGCTTCTGTGCGGGGCAAAACGAAGCGGCGGATGGATAAATCTTCCTTAATAATTTTCTTCATCTCTGCAGAAATTGCTTCGAGGTCATCCATGGAGAGATTGGTTTCCATATCAATATCATAGTAAAATCCGTTTTCAATGGCAGGACCGATGGCAAGCTTTGCCGCCGGGTACAAGCGCTTTATCGCCTGTGCAAGCACATGCGATGCTGTATGGCGGTACACAAGCTTTCCTTCCTCGCTGTCAAAGGTAAGGATTTCCACCGTAGCGTCATGGGTGATGGGCGCATCCAGCGCACAAACCGTGCCGTCTACCTTTACAGCCAGTGCCGCACGGTAAAGACCATCGCTAATGCTTTTGGCAATTTCACCGCCCGTAATGCCGCTTTCAAACGAATGTACGTCGTCACGTAAAGTAATTTTTAACATAGTATCACCGATTCTTTCAAAAATATATAGAATTATTATACGCTTTTTGGGTCTGCTTGTCAATGGAAATTCCGCAAAAATCTATTTTTTCGATGGAAAGAATAAAAAATTAAAAGTTTTTCTTGACATATAATTCCGTCTGCTGTATAATATGTTTGTTTATGGTAGCGATGAAGATGCTGCTTTACATGTGGAAACGGGAAGCCGAAAGGCTGTGTACTTAGCATGCTGCCATAAAACGTTCCCGGAAATTGTACTACTCGGAGGGAGGGATTTAGTTGTCGGAAATCAGAATTAAAGATAATGAGTCTTTAGATAGCGCACTGCGCAGATTTAAACGCCAATGTGCAAAATCCGGTGTTTTGTCTGAGATTAGAAAGAGAGAACATTACGAGAAGCCAAGCGTAAAGCGTAAGAAAAAGTCGGAAGCGGCAAGAAAGCGCAAGTTTAAGTAAGACGAAAAAGGCGACCTTTGAAGGTCGCTTTTTTAGTGCAAAAGGTTGCGAAAAAATGTTCTAACCTGCATTTTAAAAATAAAAATTAAAAAAATTTCAAAAAAGTATTGACAATTATTTCTGTTTGTGGTATTATAATCAAGTCGCAAGAAAACGCGCCATTAGCTCAGCTGGTAGAGCAACTGACTCTTAATCAGTGGGTCCCGGGTTCGAGTCCCTGATGGCGCACCAGAAAAAAGCGTACTGAATTTTCAGTACGCTTTTTTAATAATAAAACATACTGTTGCATTCATGTTGCATACGATATAGAAATAAATATGGAAAAATTCTTGACAAACGGAGAAAACGGATTTATAATATGAAAGTTGGTTAAATTGCGGTTTCAACAAAATTCGTTTTTTGACTACAAAATATTTATTAAGGAAGCGAAAAAGAATATGAGTACTTTATTATCTGTTTCCATTGCCCTGCTTGCAGGTCTTATGATGACAAGAGCGTTTAAGCCCTTGAAGCTGCCGGCAGTAACGGCATACCTTATCGCGGGTGTACTGATTGGTCCGTATTGCATTGGGGCTCTGGGAATTGAAGGACTTGGGTTTAAATCCTCCGAGGCGGTGGAGGCACTTTCCCTCATTTCTGAGGTTGCCCTTGGATTCATTGCCTTTTCGATCGGTAACGAATTTCGCATTTCGGATTTAAAGAAGACCGGTAAGCAGGCAACGGTTATCGGAATTTTTCAGGCACTTGTGGCTACACTTTTGGTAGACCTTGCACTTTTGGTTGTACATCTTATCATGCCCGATAAGCTTACAGTGCCCCAACTTCTGACAATGGGTGCAATCGCAACAGCAACTGCCCCGGCGGCAACGCTTATGGTTGTGCGCCAGTACAAGGCAAAAGGTCCGCTTACGGATTTGCTGCTACCCATCGTAGCACTGGATGATGCAGCGGGGCTTATTGTATTTGCAATCTCCTTTGGAATTGCCCGTTCCCTTATGGAGGGGGCGGTGGATTTGGTTTCCATTTTGGTAAATCCGTTTGTGGAAATTGTGTGCTCGCTTGGACTGGGTGCTATTATGGGCTGGGTTTTGACACAGCTTGAAAAAATGTTCAATTCCAATACAAACCGCCTGAACATGTCGATTGCTTTTGTGTTTTTAACGGTGGCACTTTCTATGCTGGACTTTCATGCGGGACCTGTACATATCAGCTTTTCGCCCTTGCTTGTATGCATGATGCTGGGTACCATTTTCTGTAATATTTGTCCCCTTTCCGAAGACCTTATGGGCGCGACGGATAAATGGACATCTCCACTTTTTGCACTTTTCTTTGTTATCAGCGGTGCAGAACTGGAACTGAATGTGTTTGGGGATTGGGCAATTGTTGTTATCGGTTTTATTTACATTCTTTTCCGCTCTATGGGTAAATACGTGGGTTCCTATATCAGCGCGAAGGCGACAAACTGCTCACCGGAAATTTGCAAATATCTGGGTATTACGCTCCTGCCGCAGGCGGGTGTTGCACTTGGAATGTGCGCCATTGCGGCGGAACAGCTTCCGGGGCAGGGCAATATGATTCGAAATATTACACTTTTTGCTGTTTTAATTTATGAACTTTTTGGTCCTGTGTTTACACGCTGGGCACTTACCAAGGCGGGAGATATCAAGCCCATGAGCGAGGAAGTCAAAATGCGTCGGCAGACAAAACTGGCGGACGCAAAAAACGCTTCTGCAAAATAAGCTTTAGAGAATTAAAATCCGAACGCCGCGGGGCGTTCGGATTTTTAATGAAAGAAAAGAATGGAGTGGGATAATATGGAAAGCATAAAAGAAAATGCAAAAGCTTCCTTGACATATGTAAAGACGTTGGTGAAATGGGCACTTCTGGCTACCTGCGTCGGACTTTTTGGTGGATTTTTCGGCAGTATTTTCCACGAGTGTATTGATATTGCCACAGAGTTGCGCGGCGAGCACAGATGGCTTTTATACCTCCTGCCGGTGGGCGGCGCGGTCATTGCAGGGCTTTACGACTGTGCGCGCAAGCAGGGGAAAATTGATACAAACCGCGTTCTGGAGGCGGTGCGAACGGAAGAAAAGGTTCCGTTTTTGATGGCACCGCTAATATTTATCAGTACCGTTCTCACACATCTTTTGGGTGGCTCTGCAGGCAGAGAAGGGGCGGCACTCCAACTTGGCGGAAGCATTGGTTATCGCATGGGCAAGATTTTTCGCTTAAACAGTTCTAATATGCACCTGATTGTTATGGCGGGAATGAGCGCTGTGTTTTCAGCCCTTTTTGGCACACCGCTGACAGCCGCATTTTTTGCGATTGAAGTGGTTAGCGTGGGCATTGTGCAGTATGCGGCACTTGTGCCGTGCGTAGTTTCGTCACTTGTGGCTTTTGGGGTCGCACAATGGTTTGGGATTTCTCCCGTTCGTTTTGATATGGTTGCGTTTCCTGCGCTTTCTGTGGAAGTGGTTTTAAAAGCAGCGGTGCTTGCCGTATTGTGTGCGCTTGTGAGCATCCTTTTCTGTGTAGCGATGAAAAAGTGTGAGCATTATATGGAAAAGCTTCTTCCGAACAAATATGTGCGTGCGGTAGGGGGCGCGGTTTTAGTTATTCTGCTTACGCTTCTGGTAGGAACATATGCGTATAACGGCGCGGGAATGGACGTAATTACCCGTGCACTCAGCGGCGAAGCAAGACCGGAGGCCTTCCTTTTAAAAATACTCTTTACAGCAATCACTATTTCGGCAGGATTTAAAGGCGGCGAGATTGTGCCTGCATTTTTCATAGGCTCTACTTTCGGCTGTGTGGTAAGTAGTATTTTGGGACTGGATGCCGGCTTTGCGGCGGCAATCGGTTTTGTGGCACTTTTCTGCGGCGTAGTGAACTGCCCGGTAGCCTCTCTTCTTTTGGCACTGGAGGTGTTCGGAGCAGAGGGTATACTGATTTTTGCCGTTGTTTGTGCGGTAAGCTATATGATGTCCGGCTGTTTCGGTTTGTATAAAAGCCAAAAAATTGTGTATGCAAAACTTGACGAAACATATATGGATATATTTGCAAGATAAAAAATAAGCTATCTTCGGTTTTGAAGAAATTGAAACGCCCCCTAAACGCTTTGACGTTTGAGGGGGCGTTTTACAGTATTTATTTTGCGGCTTTAACCTTCTTTGCAAATTCCATCACGTCTTTTTCCGTCATGTCGGGATGGAGACGGAGGTATACGGTTTTCGAGAGATACTCCAGGGTTTTCGGGCACATATCAGCGTTATAATCCGGGATGATGTTGCGGTTGGCTTCCATTTTAAAGGGATCCATTAAAGGATGGAGTGCGCCGCGTCTTTTGAAGATGGGTGTCCAGTTTACATATACGTGCTTATTGGTATCTATAGGAACAACGCCCCGTACGCCTTCGCCTTCGGCAATGCGCCTTGCTTCCGCTTCCGTTTCAAACCGAAGCGGAAGCGTTGTGCCGCAGTCGCCTTCGATGTCGTGGCTGGGTGCAAAGACGAAGTCGGAGGAAAGTTCATGCATGAGAATTTGTTTATTATGGCGGAGGTCTTTCAAAATACCGTCCATTCTGGAAAGCTGTACGCGCATAATTGCTGCCGGAATTTCATTCATGCGATATTCCGTACCGCAGAAGGGCTCTGTTTGGACGTCCTTCAGCTGATCGCCAAAGAAAACAACGGCGTTTGCATCATGATAAATCAGGGAGCGTTCGTATACCAAATCATCATTTGTTAATAGCGCACCGCCTTCGCCGCAGGAAATTAGCTTAAAGGCGTTGAAGCTGAGGGCACCGGCGTGTCCGATGGTGCCGAGCCGTTTGCCGTGATACGAGCCGCCGTCTGCTTGACAGGTGTCTTCCACAACGAAAAGATTATGCTTTTTGGCAATCGCCATAATGGCATCCATATTACAGGGGAAGCCCTGAATGTGGACGGGCATAATCGCTTTTGTATGCGGTGTGATTTTTCTTTCAACATCTTCCGGATCCAGCGTCATAGCGGCATCGGATTCGGCAATTACGGGAATTGCCCCTGCACCGACAACTGCCATGGCGGTGGAAATGTAGGTATAAGCCGGCACAATAACCTGGTCGCCGGGACCTACGCCCAGCGCCATGAGGGCGGCAGTCAGTGCCGCATGCCCGCTTGTCATAAAGAGGGCATGCTTTGTGCCGAAAATCTGTTCCATTTCAAGCTGTACATTTTTACATTCCTGTAGGTCGCCACCATTCACTTTAAAAAGTGCCTTTGCGTTTATAACGCGACCTACGGCATCAATTTCTTCTTGTCCTATTCTATACATACTAAATCCTCCATGTTTTCAAGTGTTTTTGTGATTAAGTGAAAATCCGCATCCCGGGAATATGGCTGCATATTTTGAAGTGTATACATCGTAACCTCATAGCCGCCATCATAAGGGGCGCGGCGAAGGGTATCATCTGTTACAAAATAGCCTTCCGAGCCGTTCGTACAGGAAAGGGAAAGCGTATAAGGAACAGGGCTTGCCTCGGCTATGCGCATACCGATGGCGGAGAAAAGCTCATACGGAAAGCCTATAAAAGCCACGGGACCGATTTTGATGATGGTTTGCGGTATTTCCTTGATTTCTTTATCTTCATACCCGTTTTCATAGGATTCGAGTATGGTTTTATAATGATTTGCCCATCCCATGCCGGTGGAATTTGTTTTTTGGCAAAAGCGTTCGTAGCCCACCAGGGCATCCTCGCGGCTAATACGTTTATCCAGCGGCATCTGAAGAACACTGTTTGTGCAGGCGAGAGAAACATCTTCAAAGGTGCGGATTTCTTTGTAAATCCTGTAGGCATCTCGTGCGGCAACGCCACCGAGTTCTTCCATAATCGAAACAGTTCCGATGGTTTTGCCGTTCGGAATACGGGGACCCACGTCACCTTCGGGTCCGTTAAAGAAAGCCGTAATGCCACCGGTTTCTTCGGTAAGACGGTCTACTAAAATGCCTGAAAAATCGCGACTAATGGCGGTGACCTTTCCGGCAGAAGTGCCGTGTATACCGTAATGCACCATGTTGGCAACGCTATTGCCTTCCATATCGCGGAAAGAAACAACGGTCATATCGGGATTAAAGATACCCCATGGATTCTGTCCGAGTTCAATCCGGTTTTTCAGCGTATGCTGCCGGCGGCTCATACCGATATAGCTTTTCCCCTGTGCGATGCCCATTTTTACGGGCACGGGAGCACTTGCTGCCTCCTTCACGGCTTTGAGAATTTGCGGGATCAGAATCGTTTCGCAGTATTCGTCATCTCTGTTCCCCCAACCTGCCTGTCCGGCGGTGGTAGGACCTGTGTGCGTATGGGTTGCACAAAGCATGCAGTTTTCAAAGGGAATGGATATGGCATCGGCGATTTTCGTACGAATAATATTCGAAAGGGCAGTATCTAAAACGGCAACGGTAACGCTTACCATGAGGGCTTTTGTCTGTCCTTGTTCAAAATAATAAGCCGTTGCGGTGAGGATATCATGCACGCTTTCCGAAGCGATGTTGCCTGCATAGCCAAAAAGGCGTGCACCGATTTGGGGGGTGATATCGGTTTGAGAAACACCCAGAAGAAGATTCGTAGACATGAAAACACCTCGCTCTTAATAGTTTTCCATGATAAAGTTGTAATTGTGCAAAGCGGAAATGGAGTTGGACATGGGCGGATGGTCAAGCTCTGCGCACAGAGGGCCGTCATAGCCTGCATTTTTCAAAAGGTCGAAAATACGTCTGAAATCAATGCATCCGGTGCCAAGCTCGGAGTACCAGAAAAGCTCAACGCCCGAGTCAGCAAAGCCACGGGAAGAGGTGCCTCCGGGCGGAATGTCCTTGAAATGGGTGAATTTGACTCTGTCGATGTATTTTTCAATGACCTTATACGGGTCACATTTACCTGCAACAAGATGGGCGGTGTCCGGTGCAAAGCTTAAGAGGCTTGCAGGGATATTTTCAAAACAGTAGTCAATTTCGTTTTCATACATAATGTATGTATTGATATGGGGATGGAGATTCGTGGTAATGCCAAAGCTTTTGGCGGTTTCTGCAAATTTTGTAATCAGTGATAGTTCATAGTCGAGAACGTCCTTCGTTGCGGCTTCCGGTCTGCCCGTTGCTGCCTGCAAGCAAACACGGGGTACGTCCAGTTTTGCAATGAACTCCAGTTCCTTTTCCAGATTTTCAAAAAGGATGTGTTCCTCGCCGCGGCGCGGAATGTTGAAATAGAAGCTGACGGGACGGATATTATTTCTTTCCAACACCTCCCGATATGCATGGATGTCCATATCAAATGCATAGATTGCCCGCTTAACACTTTCGAAGCATTCGTAGCCGATACGGGAACACTCACGGGCGGCAACCTCCATTTGGTCGCGCGTGGATGTGCCCCATGGCCAGATGGCGGCGGTAAGTCTTGATTTAACCATAAAAAACCTCTTTCTTTGTTTTTGTGGCTTTATTATAGCATTGGGGACAGAAAATGCGCAACCATCAAATCAATCCGTTTCTACCCAAAATCTTGCCGAAAAGAGAGTTAATTGCGGTTTTCTTCCTGATTTCTGTATGCACTTGGCGTTACACCCTGGATTTCCTTAAAAACACGGCTGAAGGTTTTTAGTTCGGAAAAGCCGACTTTTTCTGAGATTTCTGTTATGGTATAAGCGTTTTCTGAAAGAAGAATGCATGCCTTTTTAATCCGGTATTGATTTAAATATTTATGAAAGCTTGTGTCTGTTGCCCGCTTAAAGAGGCGGCAGAAGGCATTGGTTTCGTAGCCGGCGATTTTTGCCGCCGTATCGATGGAAATTGGCTGGTCATAGTGTGTGGCAACATAGTCCAGCGTTTTTTGTATATTCAGGATATATTTTAGCCTTTTGTTGGGTTTTTTGGAGGCAGCCTGCGGAAGTGTGCATAAAAGGAGATGCACAAGTGTATAAATGCAGCCCTGTAGCCCCAGCATGTTTTCCGTAGAGTCCTTTTCGGTGCAAAGCGCAGTAATGCGCCTGCAAACATGCAGAATTTCTTCGTTGTTTTCCACAAGCGGCGTTTTAAATTGTTTTTTTGCAATATCCATAAAAAGCGTATTCCCGAAAAACACACTGCCGACGCGAAGAATTGTCACAACGTTATCGGGAGAGCAATCTGTATAGGCATGGGAAACAGAACTGCCGATAAAGAGCACCTGCTCGGGCAGCACTTGGTACTTTTTTTCGTTTATCTGCACCGTAAAAGTCCCTTTCTGGCAATAAATAATCTCGAGGTCACTGTGCCAGTGCAAAGCGTACCCGCCTAAATGCCGGATACCAACGGAATACAGTCCTTTGGATAAAATAATCGGTTGATAAAACATACTTTCGCCTCCTGTATGTATTATAAAGAAATCTTCACCCAATGTCAACAGAAGAAACAATGCGGCAAGATTTTGGGAAAAATGTGTTTGAAAAAAGGGCGTATTCGGAGAGTGGATTTGTACGCCAAAAAGACAGATATTTCGACTTGACAAATAAATTATATATAGATATAATAAAAATATATTCGGAATATGGGGAAAAGGAGGGAAAGCGATGGCGGTACGTTTTTTTGATTTAAAGGGACACAGCAGAGAAAGCGGATATAAAACATTTATTCATTCCAAAAGTGAAACATTGGATTTGCACTACCATGATTACTATGAAGTGTTTCTTACGGAAACGGACGGCATCGTGCATGTGATAAACGGCTCGGAGGAGGTCCTGCCGACGGGCTCTCTTGTTTTCGTGCGCCCGCAGGATACCCACAAGCTGTATTTTGAAAGCGACTTCTGTTATATCAATTTCAATTTCAGCGCCGATATCTTTGCACGGCTGATGGAGTACCTTGGGGACGATACTCTCCGGCGTAATCTTTTAGAACCGGTCAATTCTCCGGTTGCAGTTTTAAATGAAAAGGAACGGGAAAAGCTGCATGAGAAAATTCGCCGGGTAGGGCTTTTACAGGAACTGGATGATAAAGATGGTGCACTGTATATGCGCCGGACGCTTCTTGACATTCTTATCACATATTTTGCAGAGGTGGCGGGGGAAGAGGAAAACGGAGTCCCGGCTTGGCTGCAGTATACGCTTCGCGAGATGCAAAAGCCTGCGAATTTTGAAAAGGGACTTCCCCGTATGGTGGAAATCAGCGGAAAAACACTTACGCATCTCGGACGCAGCATGCAAAAGTATAAGGGCATGAAGCCAACGGAATACATTAACCGCACACGCGTGCAATATGTAGCTTCCATGCTTGTGCATAGCGATATGACCATTTTGGATATTGCGTTGGAAAGTGGGTTTCAAAGCGAGGCACATTTTTATAAGCTGTTTGCAGAGTATATGGGGATGAGCCCGAAGCAGTATAGGGAACGGCATAGAGGGTAAACGTGCGTATGTGGTAGAGTTTAATATTACTAAAAAAGCAAGATTTTGGGTAAAAACCGTCACTTTTTAAGTGGCGGTTTTTTTATATGTTGATATTTAGTAGTGAAAATGTTGATATACAGGAAGAACAAAATACGATGTGTATGGTATACTTTTTGTAAAAAGGGGAGAAGAATATGAGAAAATATCTTTTGCCGGAAAAGGGAAACTTTTATAAGGCAAACCTACATTGTCATACCAATATTTCAGACGGAAGACTGTCACCGGAGGAAGTGAAAGCAACTTATATGGATCTGGGATATTCGGTTGTTGCATATACAGACCACAATATTCTTGTTCCTCATAATGAACTGACAGACGAAACTTTTGTGGCACTGAATGGTGTTGAACTTTCTGTGGTTGAAGAACGGGATGATATTATCATTCATAAAAGAAAGGTTTGTCATATGAATTTGATAGGGCTTACGCCCGAAACGATTACACAACCCTTCTGGCACCGAACAAAATATCTGGATGGCAAGAATGCTATGAAAAACAGACATCTTGTAAAGTGGGACACTTCTTTGCCGGATTATGAAAGACAGCATTCGGGGGAAGGAATTTCCGAAATTATGAACGGGGCACGTGAAAAGGGTTTTTATGTCATTTACAATCATCCGACCTGGGCGCTTGAAAATTACGATAATTATATGAAGTATACCGGTATGCACGCGGTAGAAATGTTTAATGGGAATTGCTTAACAAAAGGATTTGAGGAAGAGAACGGGAGAGTATATGATGATATGCTTCGTGGCGGAAAGCGGATTTTCTGTGTCGGTTCTGACGACAATCATAACGGACACCCGAAGGGAAGCCGCCGTTATGACAGCGGCGTGGCATTTACCATGATCCGTGCAGAGTCTCTTTCTTACCAAAGTATCACGGAGGCACTTTTGCGCGGTGATTTCTATGCATCAGAGGGTCCGGAAATTTACAGCCTTTGGTATGAGGATGGAGAGGTGCACATTACATGTTCGGATGCAGATCGCATTTACTGCACATTTGATATGCGCAATAAGTCTATCGCGCATATGGAAACCGAACCTCTTCGTGCAGCTTCCTTTGTTCTCCCTGAAGGATACGGATATTTCCGGATTACTGTGGTAGACCGGACGGGTAAAAAGGCGTGTACAAATGCTTATTTTGCTGAAGCACTGCAGGGGTTCGATGAAACTGCACAGATGCGATGAAATGGGGATACTGCCCATTTCGGTAAGGTGAAAGGAGAAATAAAATGCAGAAAAAATATGATTTGATTGTGGCGGGTGGCGGTCTTGCAGGCGTGGCGGCGGCAATCAGCGCGGCAAGGGAAGGACTTCGTGTTTTACTGTTTGACAGAAATAATGCGCTCGGCGGTGCCGCAACGGAATGTCTTGTCAATCCGTTCATGCGATATTGGGCAGAAAATCTGGAAACAGGCGAGCGGACATACCTTTCAAAAAGTATTTTTACAGAAATATTAGATAACTTGGAGGCCTTGGGCGGTATTTTGGAGGACCGGCGGACATTTCACGAGGAATATTTAAAGCTGGTGCTGACCAGAATGTGCCTGGAGGCGAAGGTAGTGCTTCTTTTTAATACATATCTTGCGGATGCGGAAACGGAAAACGGTACGATAAAGCGTATCACCGTAGTTAACAAATCCGGAAAGGAAGTTTACGAGGCAAGCTATTTTGTGGATGCCACGGGTGACGGCGATTTGGCGGTATTTGCCGGATGCGGCTATCAACTCGGAAGAGAAGGTGACGCGCTTTGCCAGCCCATGACACTTTGCTTCCGCCTTCTGGATGTGGATATACCGAAATATTACGAGGAAAAGCCGGAAATTCAAAAGCTGTATCAGGAATGGCAGGAAAGCGGAAAAATCAAAAACCCCCGTGAAAATGTATTGACTTTCCCCTATGTTACGGACAATATCCTGCATTTTAATTCTACAAGAATTGTGAAGAAAAATCCAACAAGCGGCGCAGAAATTACGGAAGCGGAAATCGAGGCAAGAGAGCAGGCGTTTGCGCTGTATGATTTTCTCCGTAAGAATTTCACTTCCTTTAGAAATGCGAAGATGCTGCAGACGGCATCCCGCATCGGTGTTCGGGAAAGCCGCATGATTAAGGGCGAATATGTTTTGACGAAGGAAGATATTTTGTCCTATACCAAGTTTGATGATGGCATTGCGGCATGTACCTACAACATTGACATTCATAGCCCTGACGGCAAAGGCACCATACACTACCGTCTGCCGGCGAATGAATATTATACGATTCCATACAGATGTCTAACGCCAAAGGCAACAACCAATTTACTGGTAACGGGGAGATGTCTTTCCTCCACACATGAGGCACAAGCTTCGTATCGCATTATGCCGACCTGTGCATCCACAGGCGAGGCGGCAGGGCTTGCTGCGGCAATTGCCTACAAAAAGGGCGTGTGTGTGAAAGGAATTCCGGTGCAGGAATTGCGGAATAAAATAAGAAGCTACGGCGGAAAAGTTGATTAAACCAATTTTGAAAGGAGAAAAAAGAATGTTAAAGAAAAAAATCGGTGTAATTTTGGCGGCTGTACTATTATGCATGAGCTGCATCCCTGCAGTGGCAACCGCGATAGAAATTCTGCCGACGGTGGAAGGACAGTCCAACGTCATTTTGGACGGCGATATGGAGCCTAAGGCAGGCGAGGTAGGACTTGACGGATGGACGCCTACCACAAATCCGTGGGGGGAAAATCCCAAGGTTATGCTTGACACAGGGAATGTACACGGTGGTAAGTATGCAATAAAGATCGGCGGCGAAGGCACGCCTTGGGCAAGACAGCTTGTGCCCGTACAGGGCGGCGCTAGATATCAGATGACAGGCTGGGTATATGCGCCAAAGATTGAGGATGTTCCCGCCGTTAAGTTTGAAGGCTACAATATGGACAGGATTGACAGAGAGTTTGCTACAACAAGCGCTAACTTCCTGTTTACACGTTCGGAACAGCTTACCATCGGCGAAGGCAAGCTGGAAGGCGGAAAATGGCAACCCTTTTCTATTATTTATGAACCGGATCAGAATACGAAGTTTGCAGCAATTTATTTGCGGTATTACGGTGTAGACCTTAGCAGTTTCATTTGGTTTGATGATGTGGAAATGCACATGATTGAGGGACCTGCAAAAATTGAACTGAACCTCAACAGTAATAATTATTATTTAACAGAAACAGAGGGCACACTAATTATTTCTGTAAATCAAAATGTTTATAGTGATTTTGCCGACTGGTCGGTTGCCTGTCGTATTTTAGACGGCGAAACAGAAATCTGGAACGAAAAAGCAAGTCTTAAAGATGGCGAAGCAACTCTGAAATTTGATATTTCCGGTCTTGCAGCGAGAGAAGAGGATTATAGTGTGGAAGCCGTTCTTTTTGAAGGCGACAAAGAGTCAGAAAAGAGAAGTGCAAGCTTTGGACGGAGATTTGAAAGACCCACAACCTTGACGGAAGACGGTCTTTACTATGATGAAAACGGCGAGATTTTCCATCCCATTATCAGCTACCATCTGTATAAAGAAGGCGCTATACAGGAATGCATCGATATGGGTATGAACGTTATCCAGATGGCGTATGGGTATGTGGCGCCGGAAAGACATGAAGATGCACTGAAAATGCTGGATAATCTCCATGCCAAAGGCTTGAAAGCATTTGTTGCCCTGAACTATCTGGATCATCCTGCCGGCCATCCTGATATAAGGGAAGAAGTAACGGCATATGTGAATAAAATTAAGGGGCACCCTGCGATATGGGCATACAGTATTCATGATGAGCCTGTTGGCGGGAACTGTCCGGAACCTCTGGTTGTAGATTCCTACGAACTGGTACGTGAACTTGATCCCACCAAACCCGTTTACTGCATTGACCAGAGAGAATGGATGTACCCACAGCTTATCCGTAACGTGGATGTTTTGGGTATTGATAACTATCCCTACGGAAAATGGAATGCTATGGAATATATATATTCCTCTACAAAATACGCCGTAGAACTTGCTTCCCTTAGCGGAAAGCCCGTATATCCCGTTTTGCAGTTCTTCCCGAGAGGAGAGGGTGAGTTTACGAAAAATCCGGGCGAACTCTATTTCCCCGAGGCGGGTGCCATGCGTAATATGATTTATCAGGTACTGATGGCAGGGGCAAAGGGATATGGTCTTTTTGCATTTGACTATAGCTACAGAGTCAATGACGTCTGGGTTGCGAGAACGGCAACAGCAGATGCTCTTCGTGCTTTTAACGCCAAGGAAAAGGATATGATGTTCGATTATTTCATCGAAAAGAAATATCCCACATTTAATTCTAATATTGACGGTCATCCCGATTATCGCTGGATATCCTTTATGAAGGACGGCGAAATTTATCTGGTTGTATTAAACCGTCACGAATTTAAAACGACAGATGTGGCAATTCCGCTTGTAAGCGATAACGGGCTTTTGCAGGTGGGAAGCTTTACAGCAGAAGGCTATGCAGGGGAAGCGGAAACGGCAAAGGGACTGAAAACTCTGTATGTAACCTTGCAGCCCGGAGATGCGGCGGTGTATAAAATAAAAGCCGCTAACAAACTGGACGAATCTTTGCTTGCATCACCGAAAACTGAAATTTGTGACATTGATGGTTTTAGCTGGGCGAAGGAACAGATTGAAGCTCTTTACGAAAAGGATATTGTAAACGTAACAGATAAGGGTGAATATCTGCCGGCAAACGCTATTACACGCGGTGAATTTGCAGGATTTTTAGTACGCACGTTAGGGCTTCAGAATGAAGCCGGCGAGCAGTTTGCAGACGTACCTGCAGACAGCCTGTATGCGAAGGAAATGGCAATCGGTCGTGCCGCAGGCATCTTAAAGGGCGTAAGCGACACGGAATTTGCACCGGATAAAACCATTACAAGACAGGATATGATGACCCTTGTATCCCGTGGTCTTGCCCTTGCGGGAAGTGCAGATTTATCCGCCTTCTCTGATAGCGGTATGATTGCAGACTATGCGCTTTCCCATGTTTCGGCAATGATTGCAGAAGGACTGATTGCGGGCAATGCGGATGGTACACTCAATCCGCTGGGGAATACCACGAGAGCGGAAGCGGCAGTGATAATGCACCGCATTTTAAACAGATAAAGGAAACAACCCTTCCGTTAGCTCCGCTGACACCTTCCCTTGCACAGGGAAGGCTGACAGAATGAGAAAGGCGGCAGGAAATTCGCGCACCCCCCAAAGCCCTGCTTGTGTAAAGGAGGAGGCCGCCGTAGGTGGTGGAGGGATTGTTGAAAAATAAGCCAAATTTCGCGCTTGGCGCAAAGCGAAATTACTTCGTAGCTAAATTGCTTTTTCAAAGCAGCTAAATTAAATTCGCGGACAGCGTGCGGAGCACATTTAGCTTGCAGAGCAAATTTAGCGCACCGTGTGCATTTAGCTCGCACGGCGAATTTAGTTTTGCCGCCCAAAGACGGCAAACAGAAAGGAAGTGATGCATGTTTGTTTAAAAAGTTAATAACGATAGGCATATGCTTTATGCTTTGCCTGCAGTCGTTTTCTGTTCCCATCAAGGGAGAAGCGATGGCACTTTCGGGGAATCTTTTGCCGGACGCCGGGTTTGAAATAAATTCGGGCGAGTGGATATGGGCAAACGGCTCAGCGCAAAGCACAGGGAAGGCACGAAGCGGAACATATTCTGCTTGCCTTACGTATCCCGGCAGCGGCAATGCCCGCGTGGTGCAGAATTTTTCCGGCGGGGAACTGAAGGCGGGCGCAACATACGAGCTTCGGTTTTGGATGTGGACTGCGGATGAAAAGGCAGACCCGCGTGTGCGCCTTACCTACACGGGCGGCAGCGTGCCACATACGGAGCATAGCTTTACCGCCGCGGTGGGGGCATGGAAGGAAGGTGTTGTAACCTTCACACCGGATACGGGCGTTACCAAGGTAAACATTTCCATAAGGCTCTACGGCGGAAGCGTGCTGTACGTAGACGATGTTTCTCTGGTGAAAACAAAGAGCGGCAATCTTCTGAAAAACGGCAATTTTGAGGATGACGCTTCGGAAGTATGGGTGCCGGTAAACGGGGCGTTGTATTCGGGGGATAGGGCACACGGCGGCAGTCTTTCCGTAAAGCTCAGCGCGAATGATTCGCGCGTTACGCAGAGCCTATACGCAAAAGACGGCATTGTGCCGGGCGCGGAATACGAGCTTCGCGTATGGACATATGCCACGTCCCAGAATGTTCGTCCACGTATCAAACTGCAGTTCGGCGGGACGAACAAGGTGGAAACGGGCGACCTTTCCTTTGCGGTGAACACATGGAAGGAAAATGTATATACCTTTCAGGTACCCTTAGGGACTTCGCGGGTGGATGTTCTACTTCGGCTGTATGAAGATGGCATTTTATATTACGATGATGCATCCCTTGAAATGGTAAAGCCTGCCGAGCATGTCAGTTTCAGTACAAACGAAATTTTTTATTATACCGACCTTACGGAAGGGTATGTGCATCTAAAGGTAAATAAGGACGTATACCCGTCCTATTCCACCTTTGCGGCGGATGTAACAATCAAGAATGAAAAGGGTACAGTGCTTATTACGAAATACGGGCAAAGCCTCTCCTCGGGCAGCGCGGAAATTCCCTTTGACATTACAGAACTTGACATCTCCGAAAAGCCCTATACCGTAAGTTGTACCATACGGGACGGAACGGTGCCGCTTGAAACAAAAGAGGAAAAGATTTACAGACGCTACGCGAGACCGGACTATTTAACGCGGGACGGCACCTTCCAAATTGACGGCAAGCCGTTTTATCCTGTTTTCGGCTACCATGTCAACCACAAAAAGTATGATACCATTTTTGATACGGCTACGGGCGAAACGCTTCTGGAGGCTGTGAAGGCTACAGGCGTAAATGTGGTGCAGGTGCCGGCGGGATTGATTTTTCCCGATAAGCTGGAAACACTTGTGCAAAGGCTTGACAGTCTCGAGGCGCATGGTATGTACGGGCTTGTGTGTCTTTACCCTTGGGAATATCCCGCAGGCTCGGAGGTTATAGTTCCGGATAGTGGGTATCCCCAGTCGACTGCCTACTATGTACGTAATATGCTAAAGTATACATACGTGCAGGACGGAAAAACCAAAAAGCTTATAGAGCATCCTGCCATTTTCGCTTGGGGTGTTGCGGACGAGCCGCTATCGGGCGGCTTTTCCGAAAAGGAACTTTTTGATTCCTATATCCTGCTTCGGGAGGCAGATTCGGTGCATCCTTTGTTCGATACGGAAAACAGCACCGGCTATTTTGAAACCTCCTTAAAATACGTAGATGTTTTAGGCATGGACGATTATCCGTATGACCAATGGAAAAGTATAAGCCACGTAGAAGACAGCACGGCTGTGGGGGAAGCCCTTGCGGAGAAATCCGGCAAAGCCACGGCACCGATTTTGCAGTTTTTCCGCCGCAGTGAAGAAAAGCCCTATTTCCCGTCGGGCAATGAAATGCGAAATATGATTTATCAGTCCTTTTTTGCAGGCGCACCGGCATTTGGCTATTTTGCCTTTGATTATACGGTGGACGGCGTGCACGTGATGCTAACAGACGCAGGCAAAGCAATGCGGTCGTTTGCAGAGAAAGAGCAAAAGCTTCTTTTCGACCTTGCGTGTAGCGGTGTATATGAAAGAAAAGATGCAGGCGAGACGGCAAACGGCGCATATGTATGGTTTGCGGGAAACGAAAAAACGTATATAGCCGTGCGCAGTAAAAACGTAACGGGAGAAGTAAGCCTTTCTGTGCCGTTGGGAAGCGAAAAGCCTTTCGTCTTGCACAATGTGCACGGGGTAGCGGAAGCGGATGTTACGCAGAGCACGGGAAGCCTTTCCGTGCACTTGCCGCCTGCAGGGACTGCGCTTTTAGAGCTTGCCGAGGCAGAAGACCTTGTCCTATTAAAGGATGGGAAGCCTGCAGATTCCATTTCCCCGGGGGATACGCTCACACTTGCCTATTACGGCGGGGAAGAGGATATATTGCTTACCATTGCGCTGTATGCGCATAGTGATACAAAAAGTGAACTGTTAGAGGCAAAATTTTTCACGGAGGGAGGTGCTACGTACACTGTGCCGCAACACATTCGCGGCACCTTCAGCCTTCGGGCATTCGCGTGGAAAATGGGCAAAATTCAGCCTGTCTCTGCGTTTGCAAACGTATCGGGTAAATAAAGAAGAAAGTAAAAGAAGGAGAGATGTTTTATGTTGAAAAAAATTTTAAGCTTGGCAATGGTAGTTTGCATGATGCTTTCGGCATCCTGCGTGTTGGCAGA
>JAZROH010000033.1:0-15816 GCA_045648645.1 Clostridia bacterium
AATCATTTTACCAGGAGTAAAAATGCTTGCTTGCAAGGGCATTTTTGCGACGCCGTCAATTGACACAGCGGTCAAAAGACCGCAAAAAGCCGAAAGGCTTTAGGAATTTTATGCAATAAAATTCCGTATGTGTCAATTATACCACACCCCAAAAGGGAAATCAATCCTTTTTACACATTTCCTTTTATGTACGTTCGGGTTTTAAGGGTATCTTTCAAAAACGCCATAATACATTCCGCCAGCCGTTCGGGATTATGACGGGCAAGTCTGCCGTCATGCCCCAAAAGCGGGGCACGGATAAGCCCGATGCCTTTTTCCGAAAAGCGGGCATCGTCTATGGGGACGGGGCTTACGCCATCCTCGGCATACAGCCCAAGCACCACCTCGTTCATTTCCTCGGTATTGAC
This sequence comes from Clostridia bacterium, assembly GCA_045648645.1. GTDB lineage: Bacteria > Bacillota > Clostridia > UMGS1883 > UMGS1540 > SIG447. The sequence goes on from JAZROH010000033.1 coordinate 408, forward strand.
AAGGCAGTAATCTATAATGCCCTCGCCGCCGTGCTGCAGAATTGCCTGCACATGGTCAAAGGCGGAATAGCCTTCTGTTTCCCCCGGTTGACCCATCACATTGCAGACATAGATTTTCGGTGCCTGTGTGTTTCTGAGTGCATCCGCCACGCCCTGCACAAGCAAATTCGGAATTATGCTTGTATAGAGGCTTCCGGGGCCGAGTAAAATGGCGTCTGCACTTTGTATGCTTTCGATAACGTCACTTGCAGGGGACACCACCTCGGGCACAAGATACACATTTTCAATCCGGCATCCGTGGGCAAGCTTGGCATTCCCGATGCGGGATTCGCCGTGCACCCGTGCGCCGTCGGAAAAGCGGGCGCAAAGGTGAATGTTTTCCGTGGTGACCGGTAAAACCCTTCCGGAAATAGCAAGAACATCGCCAATGCGCCGGATGGCTTCCTCAAAGCTTCCGCACATGCCGTCCATTGCGGCAATAATCAAATTGCCGAGGCTCTGCCCGCGAAGGGTTCCGCAAGGAAAGCGATAATGAAAAAGCGCTTCCATCATCGGCTCGGCATCCGCCAGCGCCACAAGGCAGTTTCGCACATCGCCGGGGGGCAGAACGCCCAAATCCTCGCGCAGTTTGCCGCTACCGCCGCCGTCATCCGCCATTGTGACAATGGCTGTTAAATTCTGGGTATGCTTTTTAAGACCGCGCAGCATCGTGGACATGCCCGTGCCGCCGCCAATCGTAACAATTTTACAGTTTTTCATAGATGCACCCCCGGGATGATTTTCCCGCTACGCCTGCAATTCAAAGTCCGATTTCGGGTGGTTACATAAGGGACAAACCCAGTCTTCGGGCAGGTCCTCAAATTTTTTGCCGGTAGCCGCTTCGTCATAGGTATAGCCGCAAATTTTGCATACCCATACTCTGCCCGCGGACTGTACCTTTTCCGGCTTCGGTTTTACGTTTTTAAAATAATATGCATACGTCTGGGACGGTGCGACGGACAAGGTATCACAGTCCTGCACCTCGGACACAAACATATAGTGGGACCCGAGGTCCACCGTTTCCACAACCCGACAGCAAAAATAGGCATTAGAAACGTCTGTCAGGTACAAAATGCCGTTTTCTGCACGCCGTGCAGCGGAAAAACCGCTGAATTTATCGGCATCTCTTCCGCTTTGGAAGCCGAACCGTTCAAAAACGGAAAAATCTGCATCCTCGCTTAAAACAGAGATATTGAATTTTCCTGTCTTTTTTATCATTTCGGCGGTATAATTTGTTTTGTTTACGCAAACGGTCAAAAGAAGGGGTGTGCTTGCCGCCTGTATCGCCGTATTGATAATACAGCCGTTATCAAAGCCGCCCTCGTTTGCTGTGAGTACAAAAAGACCGTAAGAAATGGCATGCAACGCTTTATCGTTCATTATAATCGCCTCCGCTACTATAATAAGGCGAGTTTCCCCGCCTTATTATATTTTCTTTATTCTTCTGCAGAATATGCAGTTTCCTCTGTTGTTTCTTCTTCTTTTTCGTCTTCCTCTTCCTCATGCTCTGCAAGGGCGATGGAAACGACGCGTGTGCCTTCCTCCATGCGGATAAGACGTACGCCCTGCGTGTTTCTGCCGATGCTGCTGACGCCCGAGGCAGGCAGACGAATGATGATACCTTCGCTTGTAATCATCATGATATCTTCCGTATCGGTAACGGTGCTGATACCCACAATATTGCCTGTGTTTTCCGTAATTTTATAGGTGCGGATACCAATACCGCCGCGGGACTGGATTTTATAGGCATCGAGCGTTGTACGCTTGCCGTAGCCGCCTTCGGTAACAACCAGAAGTTCTGCATCGTCACGCGCAGTTGTCATGCCGATTACATGGTCACCCGCGCGCAGCTTAATGGATCTTACGCCGTGCGCCGTTCTGCCCATGGGACGGACATCGTCTTCCATAAAGCGGATTGCCATGCCTTCATGCGTACCGATAATTACGTTATCGCCGCCCTTTACAAGGCGTACACAGATAAGCTCGTCACCTTCGTTGAGTCCAATTGCATTAAGTCCACCGCGCCGTGCCATATTAAAGTCGGCAAGCATGGTTTTCTTAATTGTACCCATGCGCGTTGCCATAATCAAGGCACTATCCTCTTCAAAATGGCGAACGCCGAGCATTGTCATAATCTTTTCATCCTGACCGAGGGGCAGAAGGTTTACAATGGCAGTTCCCTTTGCCTGTCTGCCGGCTTCGGGAATCTGGTAGCCCTTCAAATGGTACATTCTTCCTTTATTGGTAAAGAACAGGATGTGGGCATGGGTGGAAGCGGTAAAGAGGGTTTCCACAAAGTCTTCTTCTCTTGTGCTCAGTCCCGAAATACCTCTGCCGCCGCGCCGCTGGCTTCTGTATGTGCTGGTGGGAAGACGCTTGATGTAGCCGAAGTGGGTGAGGGTGAAGACGCATTCTTCCTCGTCAATCATATCCTCATCATCAATATCGCCGACCATTGCGGTAATTTCCGTGCGGCGTTCGTCGCCGTACTTATTGCCGATAACGCCAAGCTCTTCCTTGATGATATCCCGTACCATACTTTCGTTTGCCAAAACTTCCGTATAATACGCGATTTTTTCCATGAGTTCCTTATATTCTGCGTCAATTTTTTCTCGTTCCAGACCCTGCAGGCGGGCAAGACGCATATCGAGGATTGCCTGTGCCTGCACCTCGGTAAGTCCGAAGGCTTCCATAAGACGCGGCTTTGCATCATCGTAGCTTTGTCTGATAATGCGGATAATTTCGTCAATATGGTCAAGCGCGATACGCAGGCCTTCCAGAATATGTGCACGGGCTTCCGCCTTTTTCTTTTCAAATGCCGTACGGCGGCGGATAACCTCCTCCTGAAATACAATATAGTGCCAAAGCATCTCTTTTATGTTCAGAATTTTCGGCTGGCCGTTTACAATGGCAAGCATAATGGCACCGAAGGTTTCCTGCATCTGGGTGTTTTTATACAGTTGATTTAAGACAATATTTCCGTTTGCTTCGCGTTTAAGTTCAATTACGATGCGCATACCCTCTCTGTCACTTTCGTCACGGAGGTCGGAAATGCCTTCAATTCTTTTTTCTTTAACAAGGTCCGCAATTTTCTGGATAAGGCGGGCCTTATTGACCTGATACGGAATTTCCGTAACAATAATCCGTTCCTTGCCGTTATGCTCCTCCACCTCGGCACGGGCGCGCATGATAATATGGCCGCGTCCTTTTGTGTACATACTGCGGATGCCGCTTCTGCCGAGAATAAGCCCTGCGGTGGGGAAGTCAGGCCCCTTAATAATTTCCATCAGCTCTTCGATGGAAATATCGGGGTCATCCAGCATGGCGTTAATGGCTTCAATAATTTCGGAAAGGTTATGGGGCGGAATGTTGGTTGCCATACCAACCGCGATACCCGAAGAACCGTTTACCAAAAGATTCGGGAAACGGGAGGGGAGAACGGTGGGTTCCTTCAGCCGTTCATCAAAGTTCGGCATAAAGTCTACGGTTTCCTTCTCAATATCTGCCACCATTTCATGAGCAAGTCTTGCCATTCTGGCTTCCGTATAACGGTATGCCGCAGGGGGGTCACCGTCAACGGAGCCGAAGTTACCCTGTCCGTCAATCAGGGGATAACGCAGAGAAAAGTCCTGCGCCAAACGTACAAGGGCATCGTATACAGAGGCGTCACCATGGGGATGGTAGCGACCGAGCACGTCACCAACAGTGGTGGCGCACTTGCGGTAGGCTTTATCCGCGGTAATGCCGTCTTCATTCATGGTATAGAGAATACGGCGGTGTACGGGCTTTAAGCCGTCACGTACATCCGGCAGCGCACGTCCTATAATTACGCTCATGGCGTAGTCAATATACGCCGTTTTCATTTCCCGGCTTATCTCAACGGGAATAATTTTTTCATTTTCAATATTAAACATTTTTTATTCCCTCCTTAGATATCCAGATTCTTAACGCTTGTGGCGTGTTCAATAATATAGTCACGGCGCGGCTCTACCTTATCACCCATCAGGATAGTGAAAATTTCGTCCGCGGCAATTGCATCCTCGAGGGTCACCTGCAAAAGCGTACGTGTTTCGGGATTCATCGTCGTTTCCCATAATTGCTCTGCATTCATTTCACCAAGACCCTTATACCGCTGTACCTTTGCATCCTCGCCGATTTCCTGCAGTGCCAGCGCAAGTTCGTTATCCGTATAGGCATATTTTTCTTTTTTGCCTTTAAATACTTTATAAAGCGGCGGCTGGGCAAGATACACTCTGCCGTTATCAATAAGCGGACGCATAAAGCGGAAGAAGAAGGTCAGAAGAAGCGTACGGATATGGGAGCCGTCAACATCAGCATCCGCCATAATAATGATTTTACCGTAGCGTACCTTCTCAATATCAAAATCGTCCCCGATGCCTGCGCCGATTGCCGCAATAACGGGTGTTAATTTATCGTTGCCGATAACCTTGTCCACACGGCTCTTTTCAACGTTGAGCATTTTACCCCAAAGGGCTAAAATTGCCTGGAAATTACGGTCCCGCCCCTGTTTTGCGGAACCGCCCGCGCTGTCACCCTCAACGATATACATTTCTGTAAAGGTTGTATCTTTAGAGGAACAGTCGGCAAGCTTGCCGGGGAGAGAAAGACTGTCAAGCCCCGTCTTTCTTCTGGCATTATCTCTTGCCTTTCTCGCGGCTTCTCTCGCTCTTGAGGAAAGAAGTGCTTTTTCTACAATCGTTCTTGCAACGGTGGGATTTTCTTCAAAATAGGTTGCCAGCTTATTATTGATAAGTCCTTCCACAAGGGTTCGCATTTCGCTGTTGCCGAGTTTTGTTTTCGTTTGTCCTTCAAACTGGGCTTCCTGCAGCTTTACGCTGATAATCGCCGTGATACCTTCACGGGCATCCTCCCCTGAGAAGTTTGCATCATTATCCTTTAAAAGCTTGTTTTTACGGGCATAATCATTTAAAACCTTTGTAAGACCGGCGCGGAAGCCTGTTTCATGCATACCGCCTTCGGTGGTTTTAATATCGTTTGCAAAGCTTACCACCGTTTCATTATAGGCATCGGTATACTGGAGTGCTATCTGCGCGGAACGAACGTCTTCATCCACCTCCAGATAAATAACCTCTGTATGCAAAGGTGTTTTGTTTTTATTCAAATGGTCCACGAAGGAACGAATGCCGCCTTCATAGAAAAGAACCTCGCGTCTTGCTTCTTCCCGCTTATCTTCCAGTGTAATTGTGATACCGCCGTTTAAGAACGCCTGCTCGCGCATACGCTTTAAGAGAATGTCATAATCATAAATAAGCTCATCGAAAATTTCCGGGTCGGGCTTAAAATGTACTCTTGTGCCCTGCTTATCGGTTGCGCCGCGCTTTGTAAGAGGAGAAACAACGGCGCCGCGCTTATATGCCTGATGATATTCTTCCCCTTCGCGGTATACATTTACCTCCAGACTTTCCGACAGGGCATTTACAACGGAAGCACCAACGCCGTGCAAACCGCCCGATACCTTGTATCCGCCGCCGCCGAATTTACCGCCCGCGTGAAGCACCGTAAATACAACCTCAACGGCGGGAAGCCCCGTCTGCGGCTGAATGCTTACGGGAATGCCGCGTCCGTTATCCGTTACGGTAATGGAATTATCCGCTTCTATTGTAATTTCAATATGGGTACAATAGCCTGCGAGGGCTTCGTCAATGGAGTTATCGACAATTTCATATACAAGATGGTGAAGACCCATAGAGGAAGTAGAGCCGATATACATACCGGGGCGTTTTCGTACTGCCTCCAGTCCCTCCAAAACCTGTATTTGACTGCCGTCATAATTTGTCTGCTGATTTTCCATACGCTTTTATTCCTTTCTTCCCGTTTTCTTTGTCCACATTGCACATCTGCGCGCAAGCGTACTGCTCGTAACGGGCGTTATATACACGCACGTTTTCGTCACTACGAAGGATTTCGGCAAATCAAAGGTTGTGGTAATAACCTTACCTTCCTCTTCTTTTTTTCGCAGAAAATCCCGTGTGACGCGGGACGTGCTGGTATTTTCTATATCCATAATCCCGATAATTTCATCTGTGCGAAGGGCATATTCTCCGCCTATATGGACGTACATACTTCGCCCTCCTTCACTTCAAAATACCGCTTTTCGCCCTTTATTTTCACGGCATCCCGTTCGGTACAGGTTAAAATTATCTGTCTTTGTTCCATATGAGAGAGAAGAAATTCTCTTCTTTCTCCGTCAAGTTCTCCTAATATATCGTCCAGAAAAACGGCAGGTTCTTCGCCTATTTCTCTGAAAAGAAGTTCCCCTTGGGAAACCTTCAGCGCAACCGCCGCCGTTCGCATCTGCCCCTGTGAAGCAAAGGCGCGGGCGTCCTTGCCGCCTATGATAAAACGCATTTCATCGCGATGCGGACCGATTAAAGAAAGACCCTGGTAGATTTCTGCCTCTCGTTTTTTTTCAAGGGCGGAAAAGAGGGCTTCCCTTTGTTCCTCTGCCGTATTTTTAATCGGGACAGAAGGCGTATAGAGAACCTCCATTTTCTCATCCTTTCCCGCTATCCGGCGGTGCATTTCGCCGCATAAGGGGGCAAGGGCTTCAAAAAATTCTTTCCGGTACTGCATCACGCGGGCACCGGCATCTGCCATTTGTTCATTCCATACAGAAAGGGCTTCTTTTTCGGGCGCATTCTTAAGAAGCACATTTTTTTGCTTCCATACGCGGATATACGTCCGAAGTGCACCGTAATAAAGCGGTCTTGCGGCGCTTATGGCACTATCCATAAATCTTCTTCGTACCTCGGGTGCACCGGTTATGATATGCAATTCGTCAGGACTAAAGATAACTGCGGGAAACTGCCCCAGTATCTCACTTGTTTTTTCAAGGGGTGCGCCGCCAAGCTTTAAAAGCTTTCTTTTTCCGGCACTGAGTGTAATTTCCGCCGTCATATTTCTTCCAAACGCGCTATATTCTGTTTTTACAGAGGCACTTTCCTCGGAAAAGCGAATCATTTCGCTATCCTGTGCCGTGCGGAAGCTTTTTGCGGCAGTGAAAAGCCAAAGTGCTTCCAAAAGATTGGTTTTGCCCTGCGCATTTTTCCCATAGATTACATTTACCCCCGGGCAAAATTCCATATCTGCTTCCTTATAATTTCTAAAATTCGAAAGGGTAAGCCTTTTTACAAGCATTCTTTATACCTGACTCTGAATGATAATTTTTACGCCTTCGGCATCCACGGTATCCCCGCCCCGAAGCTTCTTTCCACGCTGAAAGGCTGTTTCTCCGTTTACGGTGACAAGCCCTGCAAGTATCATATCCTTTGCTTCTCCGCCCGAAACGCCTAAAACATGCTTTATTGCCTGATCCAGTTTTATATATTCGCCCCGAAGGGTGATGGTTTCTTCCATTTTTCTATCCTTTCTATTCGCTGATGCGAACGGGCAGTACCATAAAGAGGAATTCCTCTCCCTCTGCCGGCTTAATAATACAAGGGTTACGGCTGCCGTTAAATTCCATGATAATTTCTTCGCAGTCGCAAACAGAAAGTGCATCATGCAGATACCGCTGGTTAAAACCAATACGGATTTCGCTGCCGCAATCCGGAATTTCAATTACATCATGCGCTTTTCCCACCGCTGTTACGCAATCTACCGACAAGGTATCGCCCGAAAGCGTCATAATTACAGGATTTTTATAAACATCCGTGGAAACAATCGGGTCTGCACGTTCTACACATGTTAATACATCCCGCACGGCGAGCTTTGTCTGAATTTTAAAATCTGTCGGTATAATCTGGCGATACTGGAAGTATTCGCCGGACAAAAGGCGGGAAACCACCTTTATATTACCAAAGGTAAAGAGAACGTGTTTTGTGCTTGCCGTAATTAAAACCGGTGTTTCATCATCGGGCAGAATACGGGAAAGCTCCAAAAGCGTTCTTGCAGGGACGATGAAGCTGTAAGGCTCTTCATCCGGATTTTCCGAAAGGGCTTCATTATGAATTGCCATACGGAAGCCGTCAAGCGCAACCATGTGGAAAACAGTAGGCTCAATTTCGAAAAATACGCCGGTAAGAGCAGGACGTTCGTTTTTCTGTGCCGCTGCATACACCGTCTGCCGAATCATCTTTTTTAAGGTTTCCGCAGAAACGGTAATACCGGAATCCTCCAAAACCTCGGGAAGCTCCGGAAATTCTTCGGGATTCATACCGAGAATGTTATATACGGATTTTCCGTTTTGTACGGTGGTGGAAAAGTTTTCATGGACGGTTATATCCGCCGTACCGGAAGGAAGCTTTCGTATAACTTCTGAAAAAATACGTACATCGCCCGTAACAATCGCACCGTCTTCCCGAATATCCGCGGGAATTCTGCATTCAATACCAAGCTCTAAGTTGTTTGCTGTTAAAATGATGCTGTCCGCATCCGTATTGATAAGGATACCTTCTAAAACCGGCATGGACCCTTTATTTGAAGCTGCCTTCATTACAATGGAAACGGCTTCTGAAAGGGTTTGCTTTTCACAGGAAAAAATCATGGGTTTGTTCCTCCGTTTTTCTAAAGTGTTGCGCCTATGTAAAAGGGGGAAGGGCGCATATAAATATAAAATAAATATAGTATTTATAGTAGAGTATGTGGACGAAGTGGAAAAGTCAGTTTTTTAGCTTTAAAACGCCATTTCGATATGTGGAAGATTATTCCGATATATCCTTTTTGAGTGTGGATATATCGAGATGAAAAGCGTTATCTGTTTTCATGTTGGTTTCCACCTTCTGAATGCCGTGCATAACCGTTGTATGGTCTTTATCAAAATACTTTGCAATTTTAGGGTGCGAATAGCCTAAAATTTCACGCATCATATACATGGCAACCTGCCTTGCAAGGGCAATATTTTTTGTTCTTTTAATGCCCATAATGTCTTCTTCTTTTATATGATAGAATTTTGCACAAGCCGTAACGATTTCTTCGGGGCTTACGGAAGGACCGCCTGTAGCATGGTAGCTTTTCATCGCGTCAAGCGCCACATCCATGGTGATTTCGCTGTTGATAAGACCGCGATAGGCAAGCACACGATTAAAAACACCTTCCAGCTCGCGAATATTAGAGGTGATTTTTTCTGCAATCAACTCCAGAATTTCGTCTTGGATTTCAATATTTTCAAGCTGTGCCTTTTTACGCAGAATAGCAACGCGGGTTTCATAGTCCGGCGCATATAAATCTCCTATAATACCCCATTCAAAGCGGGAACGAAGCCTGTCCTCAAGCGTTTTCATTTCCTTCGGCGGGCGGTCGCTCGTAATAATGATTTGTTTATTTGCATCGTATAAGGTATTAAAGGTATGGAAAAATTCCTCTTCCGTAACTTTTTTCCCTGCGATAAACTGAATATCATCTACCATTAAAACGTCTACACTGCGGTATTTTTCACGAAATTCATCATTTCGGGAGTCCTTAATGGAGTTAATCAGTTCATTTGTGAAGGTTTCTGCGGATATATACATAACCTGCATATCGCTGTTATTTTCAATAATGAAATTACCGATAGCATGAAGAAGATGCGTTTTGCCAAGCCCTACACCGCCGTATAAAAAGAGGGGATTATAGGTTCTTGCGGGTGTTTCCGCAACCGCAAGGGATGCGGCATGGGCAAAGCGGTTGGAGCCGCCTACAACAAAGCTGTCAAATGTATATTTTGGATTTAGGGGCATGCCTAAGTTTCGTGCCGTCTTTTCTTCTTTTTTTTCTTTGGGAGGTTCTCCGATATGTACTACAAGGCTGCAGCGTTTTCCGGAAACCTCATATACCGCGTTTTGAATCAGTTCTTTATAGCGGTGGTCTACCATATTTTTATTGATATCATCGGGAACCGTTACATTTAAATACCCGTTTTCGATATTGACAGGGGTGATGGATAAAATCCAGGTTCTGTATCCTACAGGTGTAACTTCTTCCTCAATAAGAGGCAGTGCATGGTCCCAAATATTTAAAAGTTCACCATCCATTTGTAAAATTTTCCTTTCAAAATTTATAAAAAGTTAAAAGCGTTTTTGACCCGTGGAAAATGCGGATAACTGCATTTCGGTATATGTGGAAAACTTTAAAAAACAGGTAAAAACAGCTTGTTTTATGTGGATAACTCTGTGGAAAAGTGAAAAACTGCCTGTAAACTATGTGGAAAACAATATTTTTCGCTTTTTGTCCAGTCTTCTATATTATACCAAAAAAATCACGCTTTTGCAACAAGAATTATTAAAAAAATTTGAAAAATTTTTATTATAGAATAAATTAAAATTTAAAAAAATGGAAGGGCAAAAAAGAGGCATGGTAAACAGGTAAAAATGTTTCACGTGAAACATTTTAACTTTTTTTCTGTTTTTTGTTTCACGTGAAACATTTTTATGTTATAATAGGAGAAACTATAAAAAAGGGAGATTGCCATGGCAAGAATTATAGCAATTGCAAACCAAAAAGGCGGCGTGGGAAAAACAACTACGTCTGTAAATTTGGCGGCTTGTCTTGCAAAAAAAGGAAAAAAAGTTCTTCTTGTGGATATGGACCCGCAGGGAAATGCAACCAGCGGTCTTGGCATTGATAACCGTAAGGTAGAAAACTCCATATATGATGTTCTGATTAGTGCAAAAAAAATTGAAGAAGTAATTGTAAAGACAGATTTCCGCAATTTGGAGGTATGTCCTTCCAGTATTGCACTATCGGGTGCAGAAATTGAGCTTGTCAATCTTATGGCACGGGAATATCGGTTGAAAGAGGCAATTGCGGATATAGAAGATAAATATGATTTTATTTTTCTCGATTGTCCGCCGTCGCTCGGTCTTGTAACCTTAAATGCCCTTACGGCTTGCGGTTCTGTACTTATGCCGATTCAATGCGAATATTACGCACTGGAAGGACTCAGCCAATTGACAGCCACCATAAAAAGAGTGAAAAAGCTTTTAAATCCCAATATTGAGATTGAAGGGGTTCTCATGACCATGTTTTCTGCCCGCACCAATCTCGCTATTCAGGTTGTGGATGAAGTGAAAAAGTTTTTTCCGCAAAAGGTCTATAAAACCATTATTCCGCGAAATGTACGTCTTTCGGAAGCACCGGGCTTTGGACAACCGGTTATTGTATATGACCCGTCCAGCCGTGGTGCGGAAAGTTACATGAATTTAGCGGAAGAGGTTTTAAACGGTAAGGAAAGCGTGTAACATATATATAATAAGGAAGGAAGTGGATATATGGCGAAAAGAGGACTGGGAAAAGGACTCGATGCACTTTTTATCTCCGATACTTTATCGCCGGATATCGAGGAAAGCGATAAAATTGTTTCTCTGCGGATTACAGAAGTAGAGCCAAATCAAGCCCAGCCGCGAAAAACCTTTGCGCCGGAGCAGCTCGAGGAGCTTGCGGCTTCCGTGCGGGAGCATGGCATTATTCAGCCGATTGTGGTTTCGAAAAATGAAAAAGGATTTTATACCATTATTGCAGGCGAAAGACGGTGGCGCGCCGCGAGAATGGCAAATTTAAAAGAAATCCCCGCGATTATCAGGGAATACGATGAAAAAACCGCCAGTGAGGTTGCGCTCATTGAAAACCTGCAGCGGGAAAACTTAAATCCTATGGAAGAAGCGGACGGATTTCGAAATCTCATGGATATGTATGGGATGACGCAGGAAGAAATCAGCGAGAAAATCGGGAAAAGCCGCAGTGCCGTTGCCAATGCACTCCGTCTTCTGGCATTGAAAGAACCGGTGCGTGCGCTTGTGCGGGACGGAAAGCTTTCAGCGGGACATGCCCGTACGCTTCTCGCCGCGGCGGATGCCGACCAGCTTGCACTTGCAGAAAAGGTAATTGCGGAAGGTCTTTCCGTTCGGGAGCTTGAACGGCTTGTAAGTTTAAAGCGACCGGCAAAGAAGGCACCTGTAAAATACACGGCGGAAATTCGGGATATTGAAGAACGATTTTCAAAAAAGGTCGGTGCGCGGGTGCGGGTAAGTGGAAATGCAAAAAAAGGAAAAATTGAGATTGCATACAGCGATGCTGCCGAATTTGAACGAATTTTGGAAATTTTTGGAATTTAAGTGGCTTTCAAAAATTCGTTTTAAGATAGGAAAAATGAAAAAGAAATAAAGTTACATTAAAAAAGGCTATCTTTTCGTACAGACGAATTTTAAGCCTTACAGAAAGGGTAAGTAAAAATGAACAAAAAATCAAAGTCCTTTTGGATGTACACCATCATTCTCTTCACGGTGGCATTGGTGCTTGTGCTTTTAAGCCTTGCCATGACAGATTACAAAGAAGCAAACAAAAATTATGAGAGCAGAGTACAAAGTCTGCAAAATGAAAATGCAAGTCTTGCAGAGGCGAAAACCAAAAATGAAATGACGATTGCAGGTCTGGAAGAAAAAAATCGGCAGCTTACAACAGAACTGGACACAAATCGAAATGCCGCGGAAGTATATGCGAATGCGGTAGAAGCAATTTACATTGCCGACGGATATTGTGATGACGGTGATTTCGAAGAAGCAAAGGAAACGCTCGATACGGTAGACCCCACAATATTAAAGGAAAAAATCCGTGGCAGATACAACTGGGTAAAATCGAAAATTGACAGGAATATAGACTAAGGAGAGAAGCAAGATGTTAGATATTAAACGCTTACGCACAGAAACAGAAGAAGTGAAGGCAGCGCTTGCCAGAAGAAAAGAAGACGTGGATATTGACGCAGTTTTGGCCCTTGACGAAAAGCGCCGCGCCCTTCTTTATGAAGCAGAGCAGATGAAGGCAAGACAAAACGAGGTTTCCAAGGAAATCCCGAAAATGAAAAAGGCGGGCGAGGATACAACGGAAATTCTGGCAGAAATGCGTACGCTTTCCGATAAGGTAAAGGCACTCGATACAGAAACCCGCGAAACAGAAGAAGCCCTTGAAAAAATGCTTCTTCGTATCCCGAACATTCCCAATCCCACCGTGCCGGACGGCGATACAGACGAGGATAATGTGGAAATCCGCCGCTTTGGCAAGCCCACAGAATTCCCCTTCGAGCCGAAAGCACACTGGGATTTAGGCGAAAGCTTAGGAGTTTTAGATTTTTCCTCCGCGGCAAAAATCACCGGTGCACGGTTTACGGTGTACCGCGGTCTCGGCGCAAGACTGGAACGTGCTATTATCAGCTATTTCCTCGATAAACATACGGTAGAAAACGGCTATACCGAAATTCTGCCGCCGTACATGGTGCACAGAAACAGCATGGTCGGTACGGGACAGCTGCCGAAATTCGAAGAGGATGCCTTTAAGGTAACCGATACGGAATACTTCCTCATTCCTACGGCAGAAGTACCGGTAACAAACTTGTACCGCGACCAGATTTTGGACGGCGCAGCGCTTCCTATTAAGCACGCGGCATATTCTGCATGCTTCAGAGCCGAAGCGGGCAGTGCGGGGCGCGATACCCGCGGTCTTATCCGTCAGCATCAGTTTAATAAGGTAGAGCTTGTAAAATTTACCCGTCCCGAGGATTCCTATGCAGAGCTTGAAAAGCTGACAGCGGACGCGGAAAGCGTTTTGAAGGGTCTGGGACTTCCGTACAGAGTTGTTAAAATTTGCGTGGGTGACCTTGGTTTTACCGCCGCAATGAAGTATGATATTGAAGTCTGGATGCCCAGCTACGGCAGATATGTGGAAATCTCCTCCTGCAGTAATTTTGAGGACTTTCAGGCACGCCGCGCCTCTATCCGTTATCGTGACGCGGGCGGAAAAGCACAGCTTGTCCACACCTTAAACGGCTCGGGTGTAGCCGTTGGCAGAACGGTGGCGGCAGTACTTGAAAACTTCCAGCAGGGTGACGGCAGTGTGGTTATTCCTGAGGTGCTTCGTCCTTACATGGGTGTTGAAAAAATCGAAAAATGAGAAAAAAACAGATTGCGTTTATTGTAATACTGGGCGTTTTGTGCGCAGGTCTTGGAATAGCGGCAGCAAACTGGGCACGGCGGGAGAAGGTAGCTCCCGCCGTTGCGATTTCAGAGCCTGTTCCCACGCCTGTTCGAAATGAAATTACGCTGACTGCCGCAGGGGACTGCACCCTCGGCAGCGACCCCCGCTTTTCCTACGGGGGCAGCTTTCATGCGCGTTTTGCCGCGGAAGGGGAAAACCATGCCTATTTTCTCGAAAATGTAGCCCCCATTTTTCGCGAGGATTCGTTAACCTTTGTAAATTTTGAAGGAACGCTTACGGACGCGGAGGTGCGGGCAGAAAAAACGTATACGTTTAAAGGCCCCGCACATTATGCGAAAATTTTAACGGCGGGGGATGTAGAGGCAGTTTCTCTTGCCAATAACCATACCTATGATTTTCTGGAACAGGGCTTTGCCGATACGAAAAAGGCACTGGAAGCAGAAAATATTGCCTGGGCGTACGGGGAACAAACCATGCTTTTCTCGGTAAAACCGGGGGAGGAAGCCGTAAAAGTGGAAAAGGGTACGGAAAAAGCAGAAACGGAAGTTTACATAGGAATTGCCGCATTTGGTGTGTGGTATGACGGCGCGGACGTGCGCGAGAGCATACAAAAGGCGATTTCCGACCTGCGGGCGCAGGGTGCGGATTTGGTGTTTATCAGCTGTCATTGGGGTCTGGAAGGGAAAAATTACCCTTACGAGGTGCAAACGGCGGTGGGCAGATACGCCATTGATGCCGGCGCGGACGGCGTTTGGGGGCATCATCCGCACGTATTGCAGGGCATTGAAACCTATAAAGGAAAAGAAATTGTGTACAGCATGGGAAACTTCTGCTTCGGCGGCAATCATAATCCGCAGGATAAGGACTGTATTATTTATCAGATGAAGTTTGAAACGCTGGACGGAAAGCTTACGGGAGAGTGGGAAAGCCGCGTGATTCCCTGCCGGATTTCTTCGCAGGATAGCTGCAATGATTATAAGCCCACACCCGCGGAAGGCGAAGAGGCAGAGCGGATTCAAAAGCGGATGGAAGCCTATAAAATCGGTATAAATTAAATTTTTTATAAAAAAGTATTGCAATTTTTCAAAAAACGTGGTATACTAAACCATACGCGCGCAGAGAGTGCGCACGTGGCCCCTTGGTCAAGCGGTTAAGACATCGCCCTTTCACGGCGGTAACACGAGTTCGATTCTCGTAGGGGTCACCAATACGGGCCCTTAGCTCAGTTGGTTAGAGCATTCGGCTCATAACCGAACGGTCCCGGGTTCGAGTCCCTGAGGGCCCACCAGAAAAAACGACAAGTTTCGACTTGTCGTTTTTCAGTTATATTTGCCTTGCGGCAAGTTATGAGTTATGATTGCTTTGCAAGTTATGAATTGACTTTGTCAATGTTTGTTTTATAGAGGGAAAATATATCATAACTGCA
>JAZROH010000034.1:0-5166 GCA_045648645.1 Clostridia bacterium
TTATTTTCTTCATAGATAAATCCTCCAATGTGTTTTTATTTTGACTGGCAGGTCATTTTTATTATAACACATTGGAGGATTTTTGTTCACCGGTTAACCTTGATTGAACCACGCGACTATCGCGTGGTTTTCGTTATACAATAAAAAAACACAGAGTAGAAATTTTTACTCTGTGTTTTGGAATTGATATTGAATTTAGGACTACGGTTCAAGTTCAGAAAAAAGATATTTGACAGTAAACGATTTGCCGTTAAAAATCCTTGCTTTTCAAACCGCTGAAAACCGCATAAAAAAGCGAGATGACCTTACTTACAGTAAAATCATCTCGTTATTATGGCGGAGATGTAGGGATTTGAACCCTAGCGCCGGCAAAACCGACCTACCGGATTTCGAATCCGGACCCTTCAACCACTTGGGTACATCTCCAAATTTATATTTAACAGCCAAAGATAGTTTGAATTTTTTTTGGGAACTTTCTTTGGGAACTGCTAAAATCACAATTATTCAGTTTTTTATAAAATCCAGCAGTGATGCGGATTTCAAGCACTTTTTTATCAATAAATTTCTTATAATCTTACTTCATTTCGAGTGCGCCCCGTTATGACCGCTTCGATATCGCCTCGCGCATGTTAGGTTGCTCCGGGAGGGAGGAAAACTTATATTTCTACATTTTCACAATACAGAAATGAAGCGGTTTACTGTCTTCTTCGCTTTTGGAAAAACGATTTTAAAAGGTTTGTGCAAGCCTCTTCTTCAATTCCGTAGTAAATTTCAGGACATTTTGGGCTTGCCATATCCGCTAGCCTATAAGCACCGCAATAAAGCCGCCGAATACGCGCCTCGCGAATCGCCGCCATGCACATCGGACATGGTTCCAACGTGACATACAAGTCACAGCCCGAAAGACGCCAATCCCCTATAGTAGCAGATGCTGCACGAAGTGCCAGAATTTCTGCATGTGCCGTAGGGTCGTGTAGCACTTCTTTTTGATTATGCGCTTGTGCAATAATTTCACCCTTATGGACAATAACTGCCCCGACGGGAATCTCTAAACCATCGGTGGAAGCCTTTTCAGCAACTGCCAATGCAGCTTGCATAAACGCATTCATTGCGCGATTCGCTCCTTTACGCTAACATTTATAAATAATACCATATTTCATTAAATTCGTCAACAGTTTTTTGAAAAAACACCAAATTAATTACGCTGCAGAGGCTTTTTGGTAAAGAAATTACATGTTTTTCTGTACTTATAAATAAAACTAGAACTTATTTTTAAAAGGAAAACAAATAATTATTTTAATTTTATTTAATAAGGAAAGAATACAGTTTTTAATAAAAATTACTAGTCAATATTTACAATAAATTAAAAGAATATTACTGAAAAGTTTATTAACTTTTTAAATTCTGTTTCTAAAATAGAGTGAAAATATAGAAAATATATTACAAAAAATAATGACTTTCGATTTTTTATGGCAAAATACGACAGTAATTTTCGCACAAAAATCTTCCAGAAAATGGAAAAACCAGAACAAAACAACAGATGATTTTTCCTTCTTGCATTTATACTTGAAAGCAGGTATAATGGTGTCCATGGAAAGGAGAAATGGCTATGATATGGGAATCTGCTGCAACAATTTCCGCCGAAAAACAGATACTGCACATTCGATATTTCGTTCTGAAGCCCTCCTCGACCAATGGGGTACCTTGTTACGGAATTGGAATCTCTGATGGAGAAAATACATATAAGATTCACGATTTTTGTATCGAAAAAGCGGAAGCAGTCCGTGTGGCGTCGCTTCTTTGCCGTATGCAAGTTACGCCCACAACCTTCTTCGAGGTATTGGACGATTATCTGGCAACAAAATAAAAGAAAAATCCAAGGGAAAAACAAGGCTTCTCTTGGATTTTTCACTATTTGTGGGGGCATATACTTTCTACCCATCCGTATTACATTGCATACTCTTTCAGTGCATCAACGCCGAAAAATACGATGGCAAGCCGCTCCAAAAGACGATTTTTATTTCTGCGTACGGTAGATGGATCACAGCAAAGCTGCTCGGCTATTTCTTCCTCCGGAAGTCCTTCTGTGTATTTGAGGTGCAAAAGTTCATAGTACGGGTCGCTTGCAAGAGATTCTACGGCACGATCTATGCGCTTTACTGCCAGACGATTTCTGGCAAGGAGAGCTTCAATGTCTTTCCGAGCAGACGGCATTCCCAGTGCATCGCCCGAAGGCAGAAGATGTACCACCTTATTTTCAGTTTTTTCATATGCCATAGAAGAGGGCGGTGCGTCGTCACAAAGGACGGCAAGTTCCTCTTCCAGGGAAGATATTAAAAGTTCCAGACCACTTCTTGCGTACAAGAGGCGTTCCACTCTTTCGCGGCAGGCACGTGTCCCTGCTTGGTATACCCGTTCCGCGCCGGCCTGCATGGCATGCGAGATGCCCCTGTTTATCATTTCCTGTAATTCGTTCTTAAATGTTAATTTCTTTTCATTTACATCACTGTGACGCATCTCGTGCCTCCTTAAATTTCATTTTCTGCTTTTTTCGTAAGCTGAGCCAGTATATCGGCAAACGCTGCATGATATACAGTTCCCCTTACGGTATTCCGTTTGGCAAATTCCATCGCATCCTGTAGGATTTCTAACCGACAGATTGCGCAGAGGCAGTATTGTCCGAGAGTGGTAAGACAGTTCTCCCCGTTGCAAAATATACATTTTTTTGTATCTGGCATATGACCTCCTTTCTTGTTGCTTTTTAGCAACAAATAGAGTATACACTATTTTTTTCATGATGTCAAGGGTTTTAATAAAAAATCTTTCAGCCGGGTATATATGTGTTTTGCTTTGTGAGATTAGACGACCGATCTCTGCAGATAAGCATTGCGGAGAAGAACGAAAAAGAAACAGAGCCAAGGGGCTTACTCTTGACAAGCGAAATAGAATGTGTTATACTAACGCTGTGAGGTGATATATATGCAGGAAGCGATGATTGCTGTCTGGGCGGTACTGATGATTGTTATGCTTGTCTTGGAAGCGATGACAATGGGGCTTGTGAGCATCTGGTTTGCAGCGGGGGCACTGGCGGCGCTGGTTTGTGCAGCGTGTGATGTGATTTTTCCTCTGCAGCTTGCAGTTTTCTTTTTTGTTTCCGGCTTACTTCTTGCATTTTTACTTCCACTTGCCCGTAGGAAAGTGGAGGCAGGGAAAACCGCCACCAATGCTGACCGTATTATTGGTGCTGCGGGCATTGTAATTGAGGCGATTGACGAAGTTTGCGGCACGGGGCAAATTCGCGTTATGGGGGCTGTATGGTCCGCTAAGGCAGCACACGGTGTGAAAATCGCCGTAGGGGAAAAGGTTGTTGTAGAAGCCATTGCCGGTGTGAAAGCTGTGGTAAGTCGAAAGGAGATTTTAGCATGATTATTGCAATTCTTTTACTTGTTGCGTTCTTAATCGTTATTGGAAACATTAAAATTGTACCGCAGGCATACGCATTTGTAATTGAAAGATTAGGTGCATATAAAGGGACGTGGAGTGTAGGCTTCCATTTTAAAGTTCCTTTCATTGATAAAATTTCACGCAAGGTAAATCTTAAGGAACAGGTTGTGGATTTTGAGCCGCAAGCAGTAATTACCAAAGACAACGTAACCATGCACATTGATACCGTTGTCTATTTCCAGATTACCGACCCAAAGCTTTACACCTATGGTGTTGAGCGCCCGATGATGGCAATTGAGAATCTGACGGCAACGACGCTTCGTAATATCATCGGTGATTTGGAACTGGATGAAACTTTAACTTCCCGCGACACGGTAAACACCAAGATGCGTGCTATTTTGGACGAAGCTACGGACCCATGGGGCATTAAAATCAATCGTGTTGAGTTAAAGAACATTATTCCGCCGCGCGAAATTCAGGATGCCATGGAAAAACAAATGAAAGCCGAACGCGAACGCCGCGAAGCAATTTTACGAGCGGAAGGCGAGAAAAAGTCTGCCGTTTTGGTGGCAGAGGGTGAAAAGGAATCAGCAATTCTCCGTGCCGAGGCAGAACGGGAAGCTGCTATTCGACAGGCAGAGGGTGAAGCGGAAGCAATTATCAAGGTACAGAAAGCTATGGCAGAAGGTATCCGCATGATAAATGAAGCGAATCCCGGCCAGGCATTTTTGACGATTAAGAGTCTGGAAGCCTTGGAAAAGGTGGCAGACGGCAAAGCTACAAAGCTTATTATCCCTTCTGAAATTCAAGGGGTGGCGGGTCTTGCGGCAAGCCTTAAGGAAATGGTATCACCAGATACAAAACAGGCATAAAAGAAAGAAAAACAGCATATACTATAGACTGCGACAATATCGCAGCCTTATATGGGGGCGTAACGGTTTCGACGGGGATGTTGAAGCCGGAGCAGCGAGCAGAGGCGGGCGCCTCTTTAAAAGCCCAAACTTAAATATTAAGCGACAATAATAAGTTAGCTTTTGCAGCTTAATTAAAGCTGCCGTCTTGCCCGTGAGGACTGCGGCACGGGACAGGGCGTGACCTAGCAGTGAACGTGACTTGCGTAAGCTTTGCCGCAAGCATGCATAATGAAGCTACCAAATTTGTAAGGTTGTTTGTGGACTTGCAAAGGCGGGAATTCTGACCATAAACTGCGCTCGGAGAGGCTCTTGTGAATATGTTTTCGGACGCGGGTTCAACTCCCGCCGCTTCCACCAAACAGGTAAAAAACTGCGATTTTTCGCGGTTTTTTATTTTTAATCCCCGAAAAATCCCCGAAAACATATTGTTTTCCATATCTATTCTCCTTTTTTAGGAAGAGGAATTTGGTTTAAGAGCTTTACGGCTCTTTCCTCTTCTCTTGGGTACAAATGTGAATATGTGTTCCATGTCATTTCGATTTTAGAGTGGCCGAGGCGACGTGCGATTTCCTGAATGTTAATTCCCTCGTTTGCAAGAAGGGATGCATGGGAATGGCGGAAATCGTGGATCCGAATTTTCGGAAGTCCGGCTTTCTCGGCGTATTGCTTATTCTTCTTTTCAATACTCGTATCGCGAAGAGCGTGCAGACCGCCGCAAATTTTTGCGTGCTTGGAATACACGCCGTTTTTCTTTTGCCATTTTCTTTGTTCTTCAAATGCGGCAAGTAGTGGAAGCGGTACCTGCAGG
>JAZROH010000035.1:0-30201 GCA_045648645.1 Clostridia bacterium
AACGACATGGCTACGATCCGACTTCCGATATACGATGCACTTCACCGTTCCAAAGGATTGTGAATTTTTAGTTTATTACATTCGCCTGTACACAGAAGGTGTTTGCTATTTTGATGATGCATCCCTATATATGATAGAGAAAGCACCGGTTTATGCATCCGAGCTTTCCACAGACCAAGTATTTTATTACAGTGATATGGAGCGGGGTGAAGCCGTTGCCCGTGCAAATCTTAAGGATTTCCCGTCTACAACCGCAATTTCGTTTGCGCTTTCCGATGCATCCGGCATTTTGGCGGAAGAAGTTGTACCGATAGATGATGCTGGTTGCGCTTCTTTCTCCTTTGACGTGTCGCTCCTTACGGAATCGAAAGAAGGGGAAGAGCCAAAGGCGCATATAGTCTCAGCGACATCTTTAAATGCAGAAGGTGAGAGCCTCGGGCGTGTGGAACAGTCTGTTTTACGGTATCCAAGACCCGCACTTATACAAAAAGACGGCAATATTGTTTTGGAAAACGGAGAGCCTTTTTACCCTGTTTTTGCATATCACGTTAAAAGCAAGGATTTAAGCCGTGCGGGAGAAGTGGGAATTAACACGGTAAAGAGCTATGGCGCAAATGCATCAGCATTAAAAGAATATCTGGATGAAGCAGACAAGTTTAATATAAAAGTTTTAGTAAGTTTGTATCCCGGCATGAAGCCCGCGGGGCATCCGGATAATATTGAGAATACGAAAGAGGTTATCACGAAATTAAAAGACCATCCGGCACTACTTGCTTGGATGGTGATGGATGAAGTGTTCTCCTATTTCCCGGATAGAACGGACCTTTTGTATGATTCCTATACCTTAATCCGAAAGCTAGATATGAAGCACCCGGTGTATATGCTGCAAAACTCTACAAGTCAATTTGAAACAATTGCAAAATATACAGATATTCTGGCGTTTGACCCGTACCCGTCTGTCAAAGAAAATTTGGCGCAGACAGTTGCGGAGGATACGCAGGTTGCAGTAGAGGCAACGGCGTTTCAAAAGCCAGTCTGGTGCCTAAATAAAGCATATACCCTAACAGCGGCGCCGAATGAGAAAGAACGTCCGCTTCCGACTATTACGGAGGAAAGGAATCTATGGTATCAGTCGCTGCTTGCCGGCGCACAGGCTGTTGGTTTTTTTGCCTTCAGTGATAGCATACAGGACCCGGAAACCCCGCTGTATGATACAACGCTCTGGGATGGGCTTTGCGAATTTTCAAAGGCAGAAATGGAAGAAAGTTATCGGTATTTCATTCGCGGTGAATACCCTGTTTTTGCAAACGGCCGGGATGATGCAGTTTGGTACAGCGCTTACATTAAGGACGGAAAACTGCGCGTGATTGTTTTGAACAGAAATGAAATAAGCACCGATGTTTCTGTTCCGCTTACCTCGGATGATGGCGAAGTGAAGCTTTCTGCTTTTAGGGCAAACTGTATATATGGTGACGGAGACGCAATAGTGGGAGAGAGAACACTCTCCTTAACCCTTGCACCAAGCGCAGTTTATGTATATGAAGTCATACCGGAAAGTCCGGCGGATTATTCCACGCTTTCTGCTACACGTTTTCGCGATTTGCTTTTATATCCATGGGCTGCAAATGCGATCCGAAATTTGGAATCAGAGGGGAAAGTTTACGGAACAACGCCCGTTTCCTACGCCCCGGCACAAAAGATAACAAGAGGCGATTTTGCAGCGTTTCTCGTAAATACGCTTGGTCTTACAGCGGAAACGAATGATACTTTTGCGGATGTGAAGGATTCCTATTCTTTTGCGAAAGAGATTCGTACGGGTAAAGCACTGGGTATATTAAAAGGTGTGGGCGATAACGCCTTCAATCCTTTTGCGGAAATATCCCGACAGGACATGATGGTAATCTGTGCACGCGGCATGCGTCTGGTACGCGCATTTGAAGCGGGAGAAGATACGGCTGTTCTTTCGTCCTTCTCGGACGAGAGCCTGATTGCCGATTATGCTGTACTGGATGTAGCAGCAATGATTCGGTCTTCCATTATTTTGGGAAATGCTGACGGGACCATAAACCCTATGGGCAATGCTACCAGAGCCGAAACGGCTGTCATTATGCAGAGAATTCTGGCATGGAAGAATGCTTACTGAAAGGTAGAAAATTTTTCTTTTACGCGAGAAGTACAGCATGTAAGCGAGCAAGCGAGACGGGCTTTGTTTTACGGTCTTTGCGGAAACGGCGGGGAAGAGGAATATACAGACCTTGTATTTCGCAAAAGCTGGATATTTGAAGGTGAAGAATATACGCTTGTGCAAAATGTATCAGCGGAAACAAAAAACATACAGCTTTTTACGGAGAAAACGACCGTCCGGCAAATCCTTGGGGAAGGTGCTGTTTTGCGCGATGGTGTTTTAACGTTCGCCGCTTCCTCCGGAGAAATTTGCTTTTTCAAAATGCAGGCAACAGAAGAGATGGGACTGTATGACGGAAATGTTTCCGTTAGCGCTCTTTACCCGGGAACATTTTCGCTTCGAGGGACAGACGGGGCAGCGCTGTACAATATGACAAGCGGCACAGCCGCGGAAATGATTGCGTTTTGGAAGGGAGAAGAGATTGTTATTGATGCTGTTTGCCCGGGATATATTCTAAAACTGTACCACTGGAATATGCTTTCGCCGTTAGAAAAAAGTTGCATAATAAAAGCACCCTGGAACGATTAGGTTTCAGGGTGTTGTTCTATTATTGCAGTATATAGGAAAGTATATCCGCTGTATTCTTTATATCGCATAAGGAAACAGCTTCATTTGCACAGCCTTTATATCGAACGGGAATGCCGATTCCTGCGCTCTTTATGCCGCCGTACGCCTTTTGTACCGTGCCGCCCACGCCTTGTAGTGTGCTGACCTCTTTATACGTTTCAAAAGGTAAATCTGCAAGTTCATAAAGAAGCGAGGGAGAAGAGAGCATGGAAGCATCTTTGACCCTAAGGGTCGTACCGCGTCCCAAAGCGGCAAAAACAGTTTTTTCTGCCGGCATATCGTTTGCTGCACTGACTTCAACTGAGATAAGCTGATTGGCCGAAATCTTTTGCATAAACGTAGGAGAAAGTTGACGGATTTGGCTTTTAGTTGCAAATACAAACCAGGCATCTCTGGAAGTTTCCTGTAGTGCTGCTGAAAGAACTGCACAAATTGCAGCATATTGCCCGATGGAAGCACCTATACAAATATCTTTGTCAATCTTTGCGAAAGAGGGATGGGGGACTGCCCATTGACCAATGGAGAGGGTGTGGCTTCCGGTATCAATAAACTGTCCTTTTTCATCTGTGCCGATAACGCCCAAAATATCGTTTTCACAAAGGACTGCCATGCCGTCCACAGGCTTCAAACCGCCTACCGCCGAAAAACGGGCAAAACCGCCTTCGGGGTATGTTACATAGAGGCACGGCGTATCCATTGCCGTCAAAATTATAATGCCGCCGCCGGTCCCTTTTTTGTGCACCAGAAGCGACCCGTGTGCATCCACCTGCATTTCCGCATCCGGCAAAAAGGTCTGAATAATTTCACAAATACGCAGTTCACTTCCTGAAGGGGCGGGTGTCAGCGCAAGCTTTTTTAAAATGGATTCCATATTGTTTCTCCTTTATCTTAAAGCGAAGCCGCGGCTGTTTTGAGCCACGTATCGAGTAGCTTCCACATATTTTCATAATCTTCCTTTGCAATAACACAGGACGGGGAATGCAGATTGCGGCAGGGAAGCGCAAGGATTGCCGTGGGAATCCCTTCAACTGCCCGTGAAATTACGCCCGCATCCGTGCCACCACCGGCGGTACGCTTGTGTTGCCAAGGTATATTGTGCGTTTTTGCCGCGAGAGTAATGGAAGATACCAACGATTTGTCCGGTGTGGAGGTTCTGTCCATAAATGTCACGGCAGGACCTGCCCCCAGCGTTGTGATATGCCCCGGTATGTCCGTTGGGAAAATATCGGCACAGAACGTCGATTCCACAACCACTGCAAAATCGGGACGAAAATATTCTGCCGCCGCCTGTGCGCCACGCGTGCCGACCTCTTCTTGAGCCGTGAAAGCACAACAGACCTGCACATCAGGATATCGGTTTTGCAAAAGTTTAATTAAAACGGCACAGCCGGCTCTGTCATCAATTGCGCGTGCTTCAATAAGGTTATCACCAAATTCCTCAAAATACGGTGGAAATACTGCCGTATCACCAAGGGAAACAGCCGATTCTGCCTCTGCACGGTCCGCTGCACCAATGTCAATGTACATATCTTCTTCGCGCACAACGCCCTCGCGCTGCGCACGGCTTTGCAGATGCACCGCACAAACGCCTACAATCCCCGGGATCTTGCCGCGTCCGATGTAAACCTTTTTCCCAAGCAGCACATCCGTGTTAATGCCACCCACCGTTTTAAAACGTAAAAACCCGTTTTCTTCAATGCCGGAGATAATAAGCCCCACCTCATCCATATGGGCGGCAAACAGTATTTTTTTGCCTTTTCCGGGTCGGCTTGCCAGGAGATTTCCCATGGCATCCACATGCATGTCGCACTCTGTAAGATGGGAAGCGATAAGATTTCGAATTTCTGTTTCATCGCCGGAAACACCGGCGGCTGCACATAAATCCTTTAAAAGCATAATTCACCCTGCTTTCCTAAGTCTTTTATCACTGCCGAGAGAAGCACGGCAGTGTTTTCCGCGTCGCGTATGTCCAGCACCTCGTACCCCGTGTGCATATACCGGAGCGGGAGAGATAAAAGCCCTGTATAAACGCCGCGCCGCGCCACCTGCACGACCCACGCATCCGTCCCCGTGCATCCGCTGTCAACGTCAATTTGATAGGGGATATCAAATGCTTTTGCGGCAAAAATGAAGCGGTCAGAAACATTGCGTTGCACGTTCGGACCCACTGTGATAACAGGCCCCTTTCCCAGGGGGAAAGTGCTGTGTGCGCCGTCAGGTGTGTTGCCGTGGCAAACGTCAATGCAAATTGCCGCCGCAGGATTTATGCGGTATGCAGAGGCGCCCGCGCCCCGCATGCCGACCTCTTCCTGTACCGCGCCAACTGCCGCAATATTAAACGGTAATTCTTCTTTTTCAAGAAGCTGCAACGTGCGAATAATGACGGCAAGCCCTGCCCTGTCATCCATTGCAGAAGCCGCTGCCATGTGTTTCCCTAAAGGAGTAAAATCGGTTTCGAATTCCATTACATCCCCGACCTCAATAAGAGCATGTGCATTTTCCGCCGAAAGTCCCGTATCCACACATAGCATTTGCATATCCGGCGCCTTTTCATTCTTGGCAATGTGGGGCGGAATAGCGCAAATTACCCCATGGAGTACCTTTTTGCCGAAAATACGAACACCTGTTGCAGGCAAAATTTTGGTATCAAACCCGCCCACAGGCGAAACGAGCAAAAAACCTTCTTTTGTGATATGGCGCACCATAAGCCCGATTTTGTCAAGATGGGCTTCAAGCATCAGGGTTTTTCTGCTTTCATCAAACCCTTTGCGCCATATGGTCACATTCCCGAGGGCATCTCTTTGGCATTTGTCGGCATAAGGCAGTAAAAGTGCGGAGAAAGTATCTGCCGCACCGTTTTCGCGCCCGGAAATTCCGGGCGCGCATGTAAGTGTTTCAAGTATTGTTCTCATAAGCTTTTTACAAGCTCCTTATAACGCTTTCCGCGTTCTTCAAAGTTTTTAAACATATCAAAGCTAGCACAGGCAGGGGAGAGCATAACAATATCGCCCGCTTCCGCACCCATGTATGCTTCTTTTACGGCTTGCTCCAGCGTGGAATAAATAAATATAGGCATCGTTTTCTTGCCTGCATAAGCGCGTACAACTGCGTCTTTAATTTTCGAAGCCGTTGCACCCACAAGATAAAGCCGTTTTACTCTTGCTTTAACATCATGCCCGAATTGGTCGAAGGGTATACGCTTGTCATACCCGCCGGCAATCAGAATAACTTTTTGCTCAAAGGAATATAGACCGGCACGCGCACGTGTGGGGCTGGATGCAATAGAGTCGTTATAAAACTTAACGCCGTCCACCTCGCGAACATATTCGATGCGGTGTTCAACCCCCGCAAAGCTTTTGGCAACCTTACGAACGGTAGCAGGCTTTACAAGCTTGTGCACCGCCGCAATCGCTGCCATATAATTTTCAACATTATGCATGCCGGGGAGAATGATTTCATCTTTATCTACAATAAAGGTATCATCCATGTAAATCTTGCCGTCACGAAGCGAAACATTTGCCGTTTCGGTTTCTCTGCCAAATGTCAGAACGTTGCCGCGCGCCTCTTCTGCAAATCCGGCTGTGATTTCATTGTCGGCATTTAAGATAAGCTTTCCTGTTTTGGTTTGATGCGCAAAAATATTTTTCTTGGCTTCAATATATTCCTCCATGGATTTATGAATATCCAGATGGTTCGGGGAAATATTGGTAACAACAGAAATATGCGGGCTCTTCTTCATCGTTTGAAGCTGGAAGCTGGAAAGCTCCACAACGGCATACTGTCCCTTTTCAATGGTTTCAATTTTTGGAAGAAGGGGTGTGCCGATGTTGCCGCCGAGATGTACCGTATAGCCTTCTCGTTTTAAGAGATTATAAATCAGTGTAGAAGTTGTGGTTTTGCCGTCACTTCCCGTAACACCGATAATTTTGCAGGGGCAAAGCTCAAAGAAAAGCTCCATTTCGCTTGTAATTTTTGCACCGCGCTTTTTCGCTGCCTGAATTTGCGGCAGGTCAGGGCGCATACCCGGCGTACGGATAAGCATGTCGCAATCTAAATTGTCGAGATATTTTTCACCGAGACTGAATTTTGCACCCATGCGCATAAGGGATACAAGCTCGGGGGTTAGTTCATCGTTTTTATCACAGGCAGTAACAATTGCACCGTAAGACAGGAGCATCTGGATTAAAGGTTTGTTGCTGATGCCGATTCCGAGTACGACGACCTTTTTTCCTTTCATATTTTGTTTAAATGTTTCCAGTTTGGAGTTCATTTACCTAATCACCTCTTATTACATTATCCTATATAAAAACCGGATTGTCAATCATAATTTTCAAAAAAAATGAAAAATTTCCTGATTTTTTTATAAAAAACGGTTTAAAATGCTTTAAAACATATAGTTTACTCTTTCTAAAACTTTTTTTGAAGGAAGCGATAGGGACCTTGCATAAACCGTTTCGTTTCTCGAAACACCACGCCGGATAATAAAAGAAGGGCGAAAAGGTTGGGAATAGCCATCAGGGCATTGAATGTGTCAGAAATCCCCCAAACAAGCTCCATGCTGCTCCATGCACCTGCCGCGGCACAAAGAACGAAAAGAATTTTATATATAAAAACACTTCGCTTTCCCAAAAGATAGGAAACGCTCCGCTCGCCGAAGTAACTCCAACCGAGTACCGTAGCAAAAGCAAAAAAGACCGTAGATAGAGAAATGAAAATTGCGCCTGCGCTTCCAAGGCTCGCGCCGTATGCCCGCGCCGTAAGAATTGTGCCTGTAATTCCCTCTGCACCGGGCGAGTATACGCCCGAAGTTAAAATGACAAGTGCTGTCATTGTGCAAACAACAATTGTATCTACAAACACCTCAAAAACAGCCCACATTCCTTGTACTGCCGGTACACTCGCAGAAGAGGAAGCATGTACCGCCGCGCTGCTGCCAAGTCCCGCTTCGTTTGAGAAAACACCTCTTGATATGCCTGTGCGCATTGCCGCGAGTATGCCGTAACCTACTGCACCGCCTGCCGCCGCCCGAAAGCCAAAGGCAGATTTTATAATCAGTCCAATCGCGGGCAGAATTTCATCTGCGTTCTTATATAAGCAAAAGAAGCTGCCTGCAAAAAATAAAAGCACCATAAAGGGGACAAGCTTTTCCGTAACACGGGCAATTCTTTGTATGCCTCCTGAAATAATAAGAAAAACCAAAGCGGCGCCTACAAGACCCGTGATAAAAGGTGGAATATGAAAGGTGTCAGAAAGTGCAGCCGAAACAGAATGCATTTGTGCCATATTTCCCATGCCGAAGGACGCTAAAATACAAAAAACAGAAAATAAAATAGCTAAAAGCTTTGAGCCAAGCCCCCGTTCCATATACAGCATCGCACCACCCCGAAACGTGCCGTCACGATCTCTGTAGCGGTATAATATACTGAGAACACCCTCGGCGTATGCCGTCATCATGCCAAAGAGCGCCGAAACCCACATCCAGAAGATTGCGCCCGGTCCGCCTGTAACGAGTGCCGCGGCTACTCCCGTGATGTTGCCCGTGCCTACGGTGGCGGCAAGGGCAGTGGAGAAAGCCTGTATCTGCGTTATGCTGCCCTTTGCTTTCTTTTCTTTTTTAAATAAAGAAAAAAAAGTGCACCGAAGCCAAAGCCTGATATGCCGAAACTGAAAAAAACCCGTACCGATGGTGAAATATAGTCCCACAAATAAAAACAGCACGAGCATGTAAGGACCCCAAAGAAAATTTAAAAGTGCACGATTTGCCGATAGTATCTGCTCTTCCATAAAAACACTTCCTTTCCGTATTATATATATAATGAGAGAGATGGAAAAATGCAGCTTCCGTTTGAGGCTCTTTACAAATACGTGCATAATAGCACCATTTGACTAAAAAAACGCATTTTTTGATATAGTAAATAGAAGATGCAACGTGATATACTATAAAATGTATAGAAAAGAGGAATATGGAAAAAAGTAGATAAAATGCAATAACAAAGTGCACGAATGCGCAATAGTTGCACAGAGGAAAACGGGGGAGAAAAATGCGTGTAGGAAATGTTGGAAAGCATGCTTTGTATACGGATGATGACCGCGGACAAGTAGAGGATGCGTATGTTTCCGTAAGCGTCTGCGGTTATTATCAGGTGGCAGATTATACGAATAAGAGCATTCGTCCGGACGGTAGAGTGGATTATCACATTTTATATGTAACCAAAAATCGCATTCAAATTATTTTAAACGGCGAAAAACGATGGGTGCGGGAAGGGGAATTTGTACTGTATCGTCCCTACGAGCCGCAAGCTTATTTTTACTATGCCGACGATAGACCGGAAATCTATTGGGTGCATTTTTCGGGAAACGGTATCGCGGCACTTTTGGAAAACTTAGGCTTCGGCACGGGCAATGTGTTTCATGTGGGGAAATCGGACGAGTTTTGTGAGCTTTTTCGCAATATGATTGGTGAGCTGCAAATTAAACGGGAAAACTACGAGCAGCATGTAAACCGGAACATGCTTCATCTTTTGACCGGCTTTTCGTTGCGCTCCTCCGATGTCCAAAGTGAAATTCCCGATAGACGGTATGGAGATATCAAAAGCGTTATCGAGCATATCAATAATCATTATTGGGATGATTTGGATAATGAAAGCTATGCGGAAATGTGCAATATGAGTAAATATCATTTTATGCGTATTTTCAAAGAGTATGTGGGCGTATCTCCACACGCCTATAAAATCAAAGTCCGCATTCGCCGTGCACGGGAGCTTTTAAAACGAACGGACCTTTCCGTAAGCGCCATTGCATGTAAGCTCGGCTATGCCGATGTCGCATGCTTCGGTAAACAATTTAAAAAGGTGATGGGCACCTCGCCCCTTGAATACAGAAAAAATAAAGACGAAGCCGAAGATTTTATTTAAAGCAAACTGCTGACTTTTAGTGATATAGCACTTTTTCACTAAAAGTCAGCAGTTTTTGATATTGTATCTTGGATATTCTGTATGATATTATAAAATCAAACAAAAATTTATTTTTGGAGGTAAAAAATTATGAAACAAGTAAGAAAAATGGTAACGCTGCTTCTCGCAGCACTGCTGCTGTTTGGAATCTTCCCCAATGTAATGGCAGCGGAAAATGTTGTTCTCTCAGAATGGACAGGAGGAAATCCGACAAAGGTTGAAGATGATGTTCCCTATGAAGGATATACGGGAAATGTAATCGAAAAAGCTGAAACTGTAAAATTAACGTTCTCGTACGCACCAAGATTTTCTGTAGAAACAGATGCAACATATTTTTGTAAGTTTTGGTATAAAGGGAATCCTGAATTTGTATATGCTTTTTATGGAATCGTTGATGGTGTAGATGGTCAGTATATAGGGGAAGCAAAGGTTGTACCTGGAAATTCGGATGGATGGACAAATTATTCTTTCAATTTTATTGCTGACAATGATTTCCTGGCAAAAAAACCGCAGGGTGAAGTAACGTCAGTCCACTTGGGTGTAAGAAATAGATTCGAAACCGCTACATGTCGAATTTCTGATATAATGGTAGAACAAAGAATAGTGGATGAAATCACTACTTGGACATTAAGTGCGAATACCAGCAAGGATGTGGAAGAAGGAACAATTACTTGTAACTATAATAATACCACTTCTAAGAATGAGGTTATTGCAAATCAAAAAATCAACTTTGTGCCCGGAAAAATGTATAAGCTTACGTTTGACTATACGTCTGATAATTCCGAGGGCTTTTATACAGTAAGATATCTTTATCCCATGGTTCGTACACTGTTTTCCACTGCAGATTATACTATTTCTTTACAGACCGATTATAAGGTTAACTACGGAATAGATTATTCCGAGAACTATAGTACTAACGCTTGGCTTAAATTTAACAACTATGATTATGAAACGTTAAAATATCCGACTGCATCAAATCCGTGGGTAACAACTACCATTTACTTTATCGCGCCTAATGTTGCATACGAAACGGCGCAGGTACAGTTTATTCGACCCACAACAGAAGCATTAGAAGGTACGGTAACGATTAAAAATGTTGTGATTACCGAAGATACAAGTGGAGTAAAGCTTTTTGCAAACGGAAATGAATTAGAAGAAAATCAGATAATTTCCGGCGGTGAAATCAATGCGAAATATCACTATGTTCCCTCTGAAATTCTTGCATTGGGAGAAAACCCTGAGGTAAGCTTTATTGCAGCTGTTTATAAAGTGAACGGAAGCGAAAAAAAGCTTTGCAGTGTAGATGTGGTTTCAGATAAAACATACATAGAAAACACGTTTACCAAGAACGGCGCAACGGCTTTCTTGAAGCTGACTCGTCCGCAGGATATTGATTTGAATTTAGCTGTTCCCGAACTTGAATCCGGCAATTATGAAATCAAAGTTATGGCTTGGGAAGATTTCCCCGGAATGAGTCCGAATTGCAGACCCTTTGTTCACACGGCTACATTCACCGCAGAATAAATTCTCATTTTAAAAAGAATTGTATAGGAGAAACCACATGACAAAAAAGATTTTAGCTCTTTTTCTCTCCGCATTCATGCTCCTTGGCATGGGACTTACTGCCGTAGCAGAAGAGGGAGAACTCCTCAAAAACGGTGGCTTTGAGCGTATCATTGATAATGCCCCCGCAAACTGGTCCATCGGCGGTAAAGCGGAAAAAGGCGTAAACTATACGCTGGACACCGCCGTAAAGCATGGCGGCGAAACGTCCTTAAAGCTTATGGATAAGGAAGAGAAGTATCTCTATGCCGCACAGCAAGTGAACGTTGTTGCAGGCGCAAAGTATAAGGTAAGCGGCTGGGTTTACCCCGTAAATCTGGGTGGCGGCGGCATCGCGGTAAAGGTGGAGTTTTACACTAAGGACGAAGCCGGAAAGGATGCTTTTCTGGACAAGGTAGAAAAGAACTTTAAGGATATTCCCACAAAGAAGTGGACACAGCTTTCTCTCGATGTAACTGCCCCTGCAGATTGCACGAGCATGAGTGTTCTCTTCCGCATGAATATGGGCAAGGAGCTTTATTTTGATGACCTTTCCATCGCCGGCGAAAAGCCCGCAGAAGCTCCCGTGGAAGAACTGCTGCAAAACGGAGGTCTTGAAGAATTCAGTGGCGATAAGCCCTATCTCTGGACAATTGGCGGTGGTGTAGCCGCAGGCACGAATTACACCTCCGATTCTAAAACAGTACACGGCGGCAGCCTTTCCTTAAAGCTTATGGATAATGCCGAAAAGAACATGTATGCTTCCCAAAATATTTTAATTGTAGGCGGCACAAAGTATACCACGAGTGCATGGGTCTATCCAATAGACCTTGCCGAGGGCGGCACTGCCATCAAGATAGAATATTATGGCGTGGACGAAAACGGTGATGATAAGTACCTCGATAAAACGGAAAAGAACTTTAAAACCCTTTCTGTAAATAAGTGGAACGAAATCGGTTTTGAATTTGAAGCCCCGCAGGATGCATATCGCATTTCTATTCTCTTCCGCATGAACATGGGCAAGGAACTCTATTTTGATGACCTTTCTCTTATTGGACAAAAAGCCCCCGCGCCCGCACCGAAAGCATCGGAAGATTATATTCCGCTTCCTGCAGGCGAAAAAGAGCTTCTTACGAATTTAAGCTTTGAAGAGCTCGACGAAAACGGCTATCCCGTAAACTGGAACGCCTATAAGGGCTGGAGCACCGAAAGCGAACATGTTTTCGTGGAAAAGGAATCCACCCTCGATGGCGATGTTGCCATTCGCCTTAAAGGCGCAAATAACCCGTGGGTCAGCCAACGCGTATACAATAACTTTAAAAAAGATGAAGTCTACCAAATGAGCGCATGGGTACGCATTCCCGCTGATGGTGCATTTGGCTATAAGCTCGAATGGTACGATGAAAACGAAGTCTATATCGAAGGCTTTAACACAAGCAAATATTCTAAGGTAACCGGTGAAGGCTGGGTACAGATTGTATATCATATGACAATCGGTGCAGACTGCTCCTCCGTAATGTTCCTGGCGCGCAACTTCGCAAAAGACGGAAACCTTATTGTAGATAACCTCAGCTTCTATCGTATTGCAGAAGCACCGAGAGTATATCTCGATACCGACGAATATTTTTATTATACTGAGGAAGCCGAAAAGGGCGGATGGGGAACAGCGGATATGACGCTAAACACTGTATCCTACCCCGAAATCGCAGGCTCTACCCTCACTTTCCGCATCAGAAAGGATGCCGAGGTTGTGTTTGAAGCCCCCGGTCTTGTACCCTTAAATAACACCGTTTCTGTCGATTTTCCGATTTCCGTTTTGAAAGAGGAATGGACGGAATATACCGCAGAGGCAATTATCATCGGTGCAGACGGCAGCGAGCTTGGCAAAAAGGACCACTTTATAAACAAATATCCACGCCCGACGTATTTGAATGAAAACGGAAAAGTAGTTCTTCCGGACGGCGAGGTTATGAATCCCGCGCTTTGGTATCACGTAGACCCTGCAGATTATGCAGCACTCGCCGCAGCGGGCGGTACGGTTGTGCAGTCCCGCTATGAAAATGCATCCGGCATTTTAACTTGTCTCGATGCGGCGGAAAAAGCCGGTATCAAGGTTATGGCAGCGCTCTATAAGAACATGATGCCTGCGGGACATCCCGATAACGTGGACAATACAAAGGAAGTTATAAACAAGGTAAAAGACCATCCCGCTCTTTTAGGTTATATGGTTATGGATGAGCCGAGCAGTTATTTCGGCTCGCAGCTGAATCTCTTCTATGATTCTTATAAGCTGATTCGCTCCCTCGACCCTGCACATCCTGTCTATATCGTAGAAGCGAAGCCGGGTTACTATGATATCTTCCAAAAATATGTGGATATCTTATCCATTGACCCGTATCCGGGCATTGTGAAGGGTGGTACCACAATTGATCACGTTCTCCGTTATGCTGAGCAGGCAGTAGAAACCACAGGCTTTGAAAAGCCGGTCTGGGCAATAAATCAGGCAACCGGTTATGAATATATGTTCCCGAATGAAGCACAGATTCGCAATATGTTCTATAGCTCGCTTTACGGCGGAGCTACCGCAGTCGGTCACTTCTCCTGGTACGATGCTACTGAATGGATGGATAACAAAATGTACAAGGATACCGACCGCCTTGACATGATGACAAATCTTTACACAAAGGGCGATACCAAAACAGCTTACGCCCATTTCGTAGACCGCGTAAATCCGATTTTCAAGGAACAGACCTTTGATAAATACTGGGTAAGCGCCTATGTGAAAAACGGTGCAGTATATATGTATGTTGCAAATCGTGGTGCAGAAAATGTTGCAGTAGATATTCCGCTTACAAGTGACGGCGGCGCAGTTTCCATCGGGGCATACACCGCAAACATTGTGTTCGGTGATACCAACGTAAACTCTGAACGCGTTGGAAACGGCTCCCTGCAGTTTACTTTAGATGGGGACAGCGCTTATCTTTGGAAAATTACACCTTCGGAAGCAGTAGACTTTTCTGCCTTGAAAACATCTGCATACAGAGATACGCATCTTACGCCTTGGGCAGCAGAAGCTATCCGCGAACTCGATAGCCGCGACATCGTAAATGATATAACGGCAACAAGCTTCGCTCCCCAGAGAAAGATTACACGCGCAGACTTTGCGTACTTCTATGTACGCACACTCGGTCTTACTGCGGACACAGCAGAAAACTTTGCAGATGTAAACCCCAATGCCTACTACGCAAAAGAACTTGCCATAGGTCGTGCACTTGGCATTTTGCAGGGCGTTGGAGATAATAAGTATAATCCTGAAGCGGAGATTTCAAGACAGGATTTAATGACGATTATTGCACGTGGGATGGAGATAAACAGCGCAGGAACGGACCTGTCGGCTTTCTCAGACTCCGCAGAGATTGCCGACTATGCGCTGGAGGGCGTTCGCGCTATGGTTGCAAGCGGTCTTGTAAAAGGGAATGCCGATGGCACCTTAAATCCGAAAGGAAACACAACCCGCGCAGAAGCAGCTGTAATTATGAAGCGCATTTTGGATAGATAAAAAACCAAATCGAATAACGGGCGGTAAGGCAAACGGGCTTTGCCGCCTGTTTTCGGGAGGATGGAGAATGAAACGAATATATTCCCTTTTGGTAGTCGTGCTCATTGTTTTTTCTCTGTCAGTTTGTATGAAAGCGATGCCGGCACTCGGTACCGTAAATGATACAAATTTGATTTTTAATGACGGATTTGACGCGCTGACAAACTGGAAAAATAAGTCTGCAGGTACGCAGAATACGGAAAAGTATCATAAAGCCGCACCTTCCTTCAAAATGGAGGGCGAAACGTATATTTATCAGGAAGTGTCGGTTTTGTCCGATACCGAATATACTTTTTCCTATTGGGCATATCCCGAAACGCTTCCTGCCGGCTATGAGAATACCTGCATGGGATTTAAATTTGAATATTATGACGCATCAGGCACGCATATTTCTCTCGATGATTTTGGGAAATTTGTAGTTCCTGATGAAAATATGCAGAAGTGGAGCCTTTATGAAACGTCATTTATAACACCGAAAGGATGCGCAAAGGTGAGCGTGCTACTTCGTCTGTATAAAAAAGGCGGCTCGGTGTATTTTGATGATGTAACGCTCAAGCAAAAGACAGAGCCGAATAGACTGACAATAGACTATATCGATGTAATAAACTATACGGATGAAACAAACGGAAAAGTGCAGCTTCGTTTAAATCAAACAGCAGGGTATGCGCCATCCGCTTCGGCATATATGACGGTGAAAATTACAGGCACGGAAGGCACTGTGTATGAAAGCCCGTCTTTAGTCTGTAACGGCGAAACGCTGACGCATACGTTCTCGACAGAGCACATGCATTTTGTTTCGGGCGAAACAAAGCCGTATACACTTACAGCAACCCTGTATGATAACGGACAAACCTATTCCGCAAAGAGGACTATTTATAAATACCCCCGTCCTTCAATGCTCGATAAGGACGGAAACGCGTATATTTTAGGGAAAGATAAAAATGGTAGCGAGATAAGCCGCACGCCTATAACACCGCAAATTGCTTATCATGTGGATATAGCCTCGCGTTCTCAGTATGGAAGCGAACCGGATATCGATGATATGCCCGCCCTTGGTGTAAACGTGGTGCAATGTATGTACACAACGCCTTCCGGTGCAAAATCGTATCTGGATGAGGCGGCAAAATACGGGCTGAAGGTTTTAGTGCCGCTGTATGAACAAATGCTTCCGGCGGGGCATCCGCTCAATGAGGAAAA
Source organism: Clostridia bacterium (assembly GCA_045648645.1). Lineage (GTDB taxonomy): Bacteria > Bacillota > Clostridia > UMGS1883 > UMGS1540 > SIG447. Next base: position 16,043 of record JAZROH010000035.1, read on the forward strand.
CACAAGAGATATTGTGCTAGCCGTTCGTGACCATGCGGCACTTTTCGGTTATATTCTCATGGATGAGCCGTTCGGGCAGGCGCATCGCCCCGGTACATATCTTGAAAAAGGCTATACGATAATTCGCGAACTTGATACCGAGCATATCATTACCTTTATGAATGATAAGCCCCCGCGAAATATGGAATGCACCCAGTATTGCGATGTCCTGATGATAGACCCGTATATCTGGAAAAAAGAAAATGCGGCGTCTTTTGTAGCAGAAAAGACAGCCGACGCAGTAGCATGCGGGAAACCTGTATATTCTGTTTTACAGGTATCGGTGTTTGATGCAAAAGTTCCATCCTTTTCTGAGGTGCGAAGCATGTGGTATCAAGCAATGCTTGCAGGGGCAAAGGGAACAGGCTATTTTGCTATATATGATTATAAGTGGGAAGGCAGTAAAAGAATATCCCTTGTAAAAGTTCCCGAAATGTTTAACCCGCTTTGCGATTTTTCTTCGGAAATGCAAACGGCGCGCACATTTCTGTTTGATCCTCTTCGGCGTGTTCTTTCGGATGAAACGGATTCTGCCGGCGTTCGAAAAATAGTTTGGGAAAGCGGTAATAAGCGTTATGTTATGCTTCTCAACACAAACGGCAGGGGGATGAAAAATAACGAAACAAACGAAAGCTTATCGGCGGCGCTTGCTGCCATGACGAGAACTGTGGATATTCCCCTTGAAAACACGTTGCCCGCGCGGCTTTTGGGGGATGAAACACGGTGTAGCATTTCAAACGGTAAGCTTTCGGTTAATATGGAATACTGTGGCGTATATCTGTTTTGTTTTACGGAAGCCGGCTTTACACGTAATGGTTTTTTGCTGAAAACGCTTTCGGAAGGCGAGGCGGCAGTACAAAATATAGTTTCGAAAAAAACAGCTGTATTGCTGTATACGGGTGGAGAAGCTAGCCCCAAAATGCTGCAGGATATTATTTTTTCAAACGGAGCGGTGTATGAATTGCAGTTCAATATTCCCGCTTCCGTCACACAGGTGAAAACAGTATTCTGGGAAAATGATTTTAGTGAAATTCTGCATGGTGAGAAGGCAATTTCACTGACAAAATGAGCGGACATAATTTAGGAGGATTAAAATGAAACTCGAAATAAAAAAGGATAAACTCGAGCTTGGCGGCAAAGATTTTTATCTTGCCGGTGGCGATATACATTATTATAGAATGTTACCAGGTGCATGGAAAAGAAGACTTTTTCTTGCAAAGGATTTCGGCCTTACGGCGGTGCAAACCTATGTGCCGTGGAATTTGCACGAACCGAAAAAGGGTGAATTCAATTTTGAAGGGCATTTGAATTTGGGGGCATTTTTATCCCTTTGTGCCGAAATGGATTTGAAGGTTATGCTTCGTCCCACACCCTACATAACAAGTGAAATGGATATGGGAGGTATTCCGGCATGGGTAGTAAAGGACGCCGATACCCGCGTTCGCTGTTCCGATCCTGTTTATTTAGCGGAAATTGCAAGCTACTATAAGCGGCTTTGCAAGGAGTTTGTACCGTATCTTTCCACAAACGGCGGTCCCGTTATTGCGGTTGCAATTGAAAATGAATACGGCTCATATTCCTGTGATAAGGAATACTTGAATTTCCTAAGAGATACTCTTACGGAAAACGGCGTGGATGTGCCTTTTTACACAACGGACGGCGCGAACATCCGTTCCTTTGAAAGCGGAAAAACCGAAGGCGCATGGTCTATGGTAAACTGTGGCGAAAACACAGAAAAAGCTCTTACGACCTTGCGCGAGTTTCAGCCTGATAAGCCCCTTGCTATCGGTGAATTCTGGGCGGGCGGTCTGGATGCATGGGGAAGCCCGCATATTCCGCGAGATATGTCCCTATTGGCAGAAGGGTATAAAAAGGCACTCGATATGGGTGCGTATGTAAACTTCTATATGTTCAGTGGCGGTACAAATTTTGGTTTTTCAAATGGCATGCATTATGGATTGCCCTTTGGAAATACAAAAGAAGACGGGCTTCGTCTGTTTGCATATCCCACAAGCTATGATCTGCAGTCGCCTGTAAACGAGTGTGGTGATACCACGCCCCTCTATTACGATTGCCGCAGAATTTTAGATGCATATTTGGGGAAAGAAGTTCGTGAGGATAAAATCCCCGATGTGCCAAAGCAGAAAATTGAAAAAGTTAGGCTAACCTCTATGGTACGCCTTTTTGATACCCTTGACGATGTAACGGAGAAAAAGGTGGAAACCGTAACGCTTCCCACAATGGAAAACTTAGAGCAGGGCTTTGGCTATATTTTGTACTCAACCCATGTTGCGGGCTGTGTAGCGGAGCCGGAATTTATCTTAAATATTGACGGACTTCATGACCTTGCCTTAATTTTTGCAGATGGTAAATATATTGGAAGCTATTTAAGAGATGAAGGTGCAAGCGAAGTTGGAACACTTACGGTTAAAGTGCCGAAGGAAGGCTTCCGTCTGGATATTCTTGTTGAAAACATGGGGCGTCCCGATGCAGGCAGATATATAAATGAACGGAAAGGCATCGTGGGCGGTGTCAGTATCCATGGTGTGCATCCCTTCCATTGGGAAACCAGAACATTGCCTATGAAAGATATATCTTCGCTTAAAATGGGTGAAGTTAAAAAAGCAGAAGGACCTGTCTTCTATCGTGGCTCTTTTCGCGCGGAAGCGGGTGTAGATACCTTCCTTGATACGGAAGGACTTACAAAAGGTGTTGTTTGGATTAACGGCTTTAATATTGGCAGATATTGGGATCTTGGGCCAGGGGGCACATTATATGTTCCCGGAGAACTTTTAAAAGAGGAAAATGAAATTGTAATTTTCGAAATGTTTGAAGCAAAAGATATGGTTTCGTTTACGGATGCTCCCATTTTCGTGGAGCCGAAAAAAGGCCATCGCTTCTATGATCGTATTCAGAAAATGCAATAAGACGTTATAAGGAGAATTTGGCTATGAACATTTATCCGATGCCCGCAGCCTTGGCGCCCCTGCCCGGCGTTTTTCATCTTTCTGTAAATACCAAGCTTTCGGCTTGCAAAGCAGCTGAAAAGGCAGCCCACCTTTTAGAAAAGCGTTTCAATGCTGATTTTCATATTTCCATACAACCCGCGGAAGAGAATGAGCCGGATATTCTTTTGGTAGAAGAAGCCTGTGCCTTTGAGAGCTACCGCATATCGGTAAGTGAAAAGCAAGTTGAAATTTTTGCCGGAGATGAAAAAGGCTTTTTACATGCGACGCAAACTTTTTTGCAGATGGTAGGGGAGGACTTGTCCGTCCCGTGTGCAGAACTTTCGGATGCACCCGCAAAGGAATATCGCGGTCTCCATTTATATATGCCGTCCCCCTCGCACATTGAAGAATGCAAACGCCTTTTTGACGTTTTAAGCTTTTTAAAGTATAATACAGTTATACTGGAAATCGGCGGGACGATGGAACTGAGGCGTCATCCGGAGGTCAATGCCGCATGGGTAAAGTTTTGCAAGACAATCACCAAAGATTTTCCCGGCGGTCCGCAGAATTTTCAATGGGCAGACCGCTACTGGAAGGATAGTACACACTATGAAAATGCCCGCGGAGAAATCCTTTCGCAGGAGCAGGTGCGTGATATCGTCGGCTACGCAAAAGATTTGGGCTTTACCGTAATTCCTGAAATTCAGGCGCTGAGTCATGCATATTATCTGACGATTGCGCATCCGGAAATTGCGGAAGATAAAAACGACCTTTTCCCGGACACGTACTGCCCGATGAATGAGGAAAGCTACAAACTGTATTTTGATGTAGCAGAAGAAATTATAGAAGTAGTAAAGCCTGAAATTGTATCGATAGGACATGATGAAATTCGTATTCTTGGAGAATGTCCCGTATGCCGGGAAAAAAGCGGGCACGAATTATTGGCATATGAAATAAACCGGTTGCATGCTTTTTATAAAGAAAAGAATATTCGTATTATGATGTGGGCTGAAAAGCTGATGCCGCCCATTCAAAAGAATGGACTTACGTGGGGCGGCGGTGCGGACGAAACGGTGGATGACTACGGTCGCCATTGGAAACTGCCTGCAACCTACAAGGCACTCGAAGGTCTGCCGAAAGATATCATTATGCTGGATTGGTATCACAGCCGCGGCAAGGATACCGAAATGAACTTTATAGATGGCGGCTTTGAAGTTATGTTCGGCAATTACAGCGGCATTGTGTTTGGGGATTGGGATAAGCGCGGTGCCAATGTAATCGGCGCGGAGATTTCCACATGGTGTACGCCCGATTGCTTTACGCTTGGCAGAAACGGTGTAATGTTTGACCTGATTTTTACCGCGGAGCTTCTTTGGGGCAACGCATATTCAGATGAAAAGTATGCGAAATACCTGCAAAATGCTATGGGGATAGCTGAAAAAGTTCGTCGCGTAGCATGCGGCGGCAAAAAAATTCCGGGTGAATTTAAGCCTTTATATTATACGGAAGACGGTATGAATACCATTCGTGCCGCATCTTCGGTATGCACGGGAGAAAATGCAAAGCAGTTTCTTAAAAAACGGGAGGGCCTTTCTGCTGTTTCTGTAGATACCGCCCACGTTTTGCTCGAAACCTCTATTTATGCAAAAAGTCTGCTTTTTTGCGAAAGCTTTAAAAAGCCGGAAGAAAAACTGATGAGTTACAGCTTCATCAATGCCGCCCATTGGGATTGCTCACCTATGTCTGACTCCAGCTACATTTGCGCCAATATGCCAAGATGGACTGCGGCTGTACACGAAATCCAGTATGAAGACGGCACGGTTGAAATTGCCAAAGCCACATATGGCATTACAGCAGCAGATGTTAATATGTCTTATGCACGAGAACGTCTCTTTTTAGACGAAGGGACAGATGAAATTGATGTAACCCATAAAGCGGTAGGGAAGCGAGAGGCAGCACCGCATTTTAAACTCTCCGATCCGTGGCAGTCTTCCGTTCTTTATTTTACCGATACCATCGTTTCGAATGATGTTACGGCGTATGTATATGAATGGAGAAACCCGTATCCGGAAAAGAAAATCATACGCATTAAGGTGGTTAACACCACGCATGACAAAACCCAGAGTGTGCTGCTTTTTGCTTTAGGATATAAAAAATAGGAATAGATGTTTTACCGAGGATTTATCGAAAAAAGGAAGAATTCAAAAATTTTAGATTTTTTTCTTAAAAACACTTGCATTTCAATATATTTTATGCTATAATACCAAATTGTGATTATGGGTATTCCTCTGAGAACAAAAGATTGTGTCCATGAATGCCTAAAGAAAGTGAGGAAATATAATGGATACCATTCGCGCAATTACGAATGAACAGCTGCGGACCGACCTGCCGAAGCTGGAAATCGGTGATACGATTCGTCTTCACCTGAAGGTCAAAGAAGGTAACAAAGAAAGAATTCAGATGTTCGAGGGAACTTTGATTGCTCGCAAAAACGGCGGCATCAGCGAAACCATCACGGTAAGACGTATTGCTTCCGGTGTTGGCGTAGAAAAGATCTTCCCGCTCCATTCGCCGAACATTGACAAGATTGACGTTATCCGTCACGGTAAGGTTCGTCGTGCAAAGCTTTACTACCTGCGTGGCAGAGTTGGTAAGGCAGCTAAGGTTAAAGAACGTTTATAGGAAATGCAAAAAGGGACCGTTGTGTCCCTTTTTCAATATCAGGAGGAATCTGAAATGGAAGAGCAAAACACGGTAAAAAAGAGTATGGGCAGAGAAATTTTAGAATGGATTGCCTGTATTGTAGCGGCAGTTGTTATCACTTTGATTTTGCGTAATTTTGTATTCACACTTGTGCGGGTTGACGGCTCCTCTATGGATCCTACGCTTGCAAGCGGTGAACGCCTTGTGATGATTCGTCTGGGCTATACGCCAACAAAAGGTGACATCGTAGTGGTCGACCCCGATAATGGAAGCGAAGCCCCCTATATTAAGCGTATTATCGGTATGCCCGGTGATGTTTTGCAGTTTGAAACGGCACCCACCGGTGAAGTTACGCTATTTATTAACGGCAAGGTGCAGGAAGAAACCTATATCAGTTCCGATTTTTACCCGGGAAATATTGGCAGAGGGACATATACTGTACCGGAAAATCATGTTTTTGTAATGGGTGACAACCGCCCCAACAGCAAGGATAGCCGTGATATGAGTGTAGGATTTATTCCGTTTGAAAATATAATGGGTGAAGCGGTTTTTCGTTTGTGGCCGCTTAATAGAATAGGAACACCATAATGCAGATACAGTGGTTTCCGGGACATATGGCGAAAACTGCACGCCTTATAACCGAGAATTTAAAACTTACGGATGTTGTAGTGGAAATTGCAGATGCACGCATTCCGAGTTCCAGTCGAAATCCGTATCTTGCAAAACTTCTCGGTAACAAGCCGCGTGTATTGGTTCTAAATAAAGCAGACCTTGCAGATCCTGCAGTGAATGCACTTTGGAAAAAGTATTACGAAGCAAAAAAGCAAAGCGTTGTTTTTGTCAACAGTCGTGATGAAAAAATATGGAAAACTGTTATTACCGGCGTAGAAGAAACCTTGCAGGAACTTCTAAAGCGTCGTGCTGAAAAAAATATGCAGGGTCGTCCAATACGCATGATGGTAACAGGAATCCCGAATGTTGGGAAATCTACCTTTATAAACAATCTGTCCGGCAGAGCGAGTGCGAAAACGGGAGATCGTCCCGGTGTTACTACAGGAAAACAGTGGGTAACGCTTCGAAATGGCTACGAGCTTTTGGATACTCCTGGTATGCTTTGGCAGAAATTTGAAGGTGAAAATGAGGGATTGCATCTTGCGTTTACAGGTGCAATTAAAGATGAAGTGGTAGATACCGAAGAACTTGCCGCAGAACTTTTGCTGTTTTTAAGGCAAAATTACCCCGCGGCACTTATGGAACGCTATGGTATTGAAAATACTGCAGAATTAGATGGATACGGTCTTTTGTGTGCTGTGGCAGATAGGCGTAAATTCCGTATTAGCGGCGGAGAACCGGATACAGAACGTGCCGCCCGTATTGTTGTAGATGAATGCAGAGGTGCAAAGCTTGGTCGCATCTCTTTTGAAAAACCCGAAAAACAGGAAGGATAAATACTATGAAACTCGGAATTGTGGGTCTCCCGAACGTTGGAAAAAGTACACTTTTTAATGCAATTACGCATGCAGGTGCAGGTGCGGCAAATTACCCTTTTTGCACAATTGAGCCGAATGTGGGCGTAGTGGCAGTGCCGGATAAGCGTCTGGATGTTTTGGCAGAAATGTATGCACCGGAAAAATTAACACCGGCATATATTGAATTTGTGGATATTGCAGGTCTTGTTAAGGGCGCGTCCCGTGGGGAGGGGCTTGGGAATAAGTTCCTTGCGCATATCCGCGAGGTTGATGCAATTGTTCACGTGGTTCGTTGTTTTGATGATAGTAATATCGTGCATGTTGACGGCTCTGTAAGCCCGAAGCGCGATACGGAAACAATTAATTTGGAACTTATTTTTGCAGACCTTGAAATGGTGACAAAGCGCCACGAGCGCGTGTCGAAGCTTGTAAAAACAGGAGAGAAGAAATATGCGGTAGAAGCGGCGCTTCTTGCCCGTATTATTGAAACACTGGAAAAAGGACTGCCGGCAAGAAGCATGGAATTTACGGAGGAGGAAGAAGAAATTCTTCGCGAAATTGCCCTTCTTACCATAAAGCCCGTTATATATGCTGCAAATGTTTCGGAAGATGGTCTGACCAATAATCCTTATATGGATGAGCTTACAGAAATCGCTGCGGCTGAACATGCAGAAGTTCTGGCGATTTCTGCAAAAATCGAGGAAGAAATTGCGGATTTGTCCGGTGAGGAGAAACAGATGTTCCTTGAGGAAATGGGGCTTTCCGCTTCTGGACTTGATCGTTTGGTGGAAAAAAGCTACTCGCTTCTCGGTCTTATAAGCTTTTTAACGGCAGGACCCAAAGAAGTGCGTGCATGGACAATTACGCGCGGTACAAAAGCGCCGGGCGCTGCAGGCAAGATTCATTCGGATTTTGAACGCGGTTTTATCAGGGCTGAGGTTATTTCATATGATGAACTGGTTGCACTTGGCAGCACAGTGGCTGCAAAAGAAAAGGGATTAATTCGAAGCGAAGGGAAGGAATACGTTATGCAGGATGGGGATGTAGTTGTATTCCGGTTTAATGTATAATGTTTATTAAAGATATTTTTAAAAAAAATGAAACTGTAATTTCTCTTGAGGTGTTCCCCCCAAAGCCCGATGTACCGCTTGCGGACGTTATGCCTGCGGTACATGCTTTGGCAAAAACAAAACCGTCTTATATGAGTGTAACGTATGGTGCGGGCGGCGGTAATACGGCAAATGCCCTTGAAGTGGCATCCACCATTCAAAATGAGATGGATGTTACTGTGCTTGCGCATCTTACCTGTATCGGTGCCGAGAAAGCACAAATTTTGGGGATTTTAGACCGATTCAAGGAAAACCATATTCAAAATATTTTAGCACTTCGCGGAGATTTTCCGAAGGATAAACCCTTTGATAAGGATGCTATGGAATATAAATATGCCTATGAACTTATCCGCGAAATTAAAGCATACGGTGGTTTTTGTGTAGGCGGTGCATGCTATCCTGAGGGACATGTGGAAAATCCAAACAAGGAAAAGGATATTGACAATCTTTTATATAAAATTGAAGCCGGCGTTGATTTTCTGGTAACACAGCTTTTCTTTGATAATAATATGCTTTATAGTTTCCTGTATCGCCTTGCGGCAAAAAATATTAATGTGCCCGTAACGGCGGGTATTATGCCGGTCACAACAGGGAATTCCATAAAGCGTATGTGTGCGATGTCCGGTGCAACACTCACACCCAAATTTAAGGCAATGGTGGATAAATTCAGTGATAAGCCCCAGGCACTAAAGCAGGCGGGTATTGCATATGCTACCGAACAAATTATTGACCTTATTTCTAACGGTGTTCGGCGTATTCACATCTATACTATGAATAAGCGTGAAATTGCAAGTAAAATCTTGGAAAACATCAGTAGTATTATAAGCTGAGGTTGTCGTAAATGATTAAGGAAGCACTTAGGTATTTAGGCATACAAGGCGAGGCGAACGAAGAAACGCTTCGCCTTGTTTTGGAATGTATGGAAACAATAGAAAAGGTTGCAACGCCAAAGTTTGTCAGCCGCGCATTTTCATTGGAAGAATTTTCCCCTTATATGCAAGGGGAAGATATAAAAAAGCATGTAGCGGGTGCAGATGAAATTCTCTTACTGGTTGGCACTTTGGGTATTGGTGTCGATATTGAAATAAAAAAAGCGCAGGCTGTTGATATGGCACGTGCTGCTGTGCTGGATGCATGTGCTGCTGCTTTTATTGAACAGTATATGGATAAAATGATGCCGGAAGGGTTGCCTTCAAATATGCGGTATAGCCCCGGATATGGTGATTACCCTTTATCGGTACAGCCACAGCTTTTAAAAGCTGCGAAAGCCTTTAAAATCGGCATATCTGTATTAGATAGTTATATGCTTGTCCCCTCAAAATCTGTTACAGCAATTGTGGGGATTGGGACTAAAAACAATGCACTAAATGATATATGCGTAAAATGTGATAAAACAGATTGCGCTTTTAGGAAGGAAGGATAAAATGCGTCCTGTATTTGGAGAGAACTTAATTTTTATAGACGGTGCCATGGGCACGATGCTAGGGGACGTAAGTGGACAGGGTGAAATTCTGTCACTTACTGAGCCGGATAGAATCCGTAAAATCCATGAAAGTTATAGAAAAAGCGGTGCAAATGTTATTACAACCAATACTTTTGGAGCCAACCGCTTAAAGCTTGCGGAGAGTGGTTATAGTGTAAAAGAAGTTGTTTCCGCTGCAGTTTCTCTTGCAAAAGAAGCTGCAGGGGAAAATGGATACGTTTCCCTTGATATAGGTCCTACGGGAGCGCTTCTTCGCCCAATGGGTACCCTTCCTTTTGAAGAGGCATATGAAATATTTGCGGAAGTGGTACGTGCAGGCTCTCGTGCTGACATGATTTCTATCGAAACCATGACGGATACGTATGAGCTGAAAGCCGCAGTCCTAGCGGCAAAAGAAAATGCAGATTTACCTATTTTGGCAACAGTAAGCATCGATGAACGCGGCAGACTTTTAACAGGGGCAAATATAGAATCTGTTGTAGCACTTTTGGAAGGTCTTGGAGTTGATGCACTTGGACTAAACTGCGGACTCGGCCCTGCGCAGTTTAAAACTTTCTTTGAGAGATTACGCACAGTAACCTCCATCCCGATTGCGCTTCTCCCAAACGCCGGGCTTCCATTAATGGAAAACGGCGAAACACGATATGACCTGACACCTGCAGAGTTTGCTGCGCATATGCGTTATTTTGCAAAAAATGGAGCACACATTCTGGGCGGATGCTGTGGAACAACACCGGAGCATATTCGTCTTATGACAGAAAGCTGTAAAGACATCATTCCCCTTCCTTTAGTTGATAAAAATATTACAATGGTTTCAGCATACGGAAGCGCGGTAGAAATCGGAAAAACACCTGTGATTATAGGGGAGAGAATAAACCCCACAGGGAAAAAACGATTTAAAGAAGCACTTCGTTCTATGGATATGCAATATATTCTAACGGAAGGCATCTCACAGGAAAAAGCCGGGGCACATATTTTGGATGTTAATGTAGGGCTTCCGGAAATTAATGAAAAAGAAATGATGACGCGTGCCATAGAAGAACTGCAGAGTGTTTTAAGCCTGCCGCTGCAGATTGACACGGGAGATGCTGCTGTTATGGAACGCGCTGCAAGGCTATATAATGGAAAACCGCTTTTGAATTCCGTGAACGGAAAAGAGGAAAGCATGCATGCAATTTTCCCGATTGTTAAAAAATACGGTGGCGTTGTTGTGGCGCTGACACTGGATGAAAACGGGATTCCAGAATCTGCGGAAGGTAGAATTACTATTGCGGAAAAAATTATAGCAACAGCTGCAATGTACGGAATTCCCAGGAAAAACATTATTATTGATGCTTTGACGCTAGCGGTAAGCGCGGGTGAAGGCGGAGCGGCGGAAACTTTAAAAGCGCTTCATACCGTCCGTACACAACTTGGAGTTAATACAGTGCTTGGCGTTTCCAATATTTCTTTTGGATTGCCATGTCGGGAAAATATCAATGCTGCGTTCTTTGCACTCGCGCTTGAAAATGGGCTTTCAGCGGGGATTGTTAATCCCAAGAGTGAGGAAATGATGCGCGTTTATGACGCGTTTTGCGTGTTGCATGGATTTGACGCTGGGTGTTGCAAGTATATTGAGAAATATAACGCTGCATCAAACGTCGTAATTAAAAAGGAAGAAACAAATGCCTCTCTCTTTGATATGATTGTAAGCGGTGTGCGTGGCAGTGCCTATAATGCGGCATGTGATATGCTAAAAACTATGGAACCAATGAAACTTGTAGAAAGTGTCATGATTCCTGCTTTGGACATTGTAGGACAAGGCTTTGAAAAAGGAACTGTATTTTTGCCACAGCTTCTTTCCAGCGCCGAAACGGTTAAAGAGGCGTTTGAGGCGGTGAAAGAGAGGACAAATGGAAGTGAAAGTGTTAAAAAAGGAAAGATTGTTATTGCAACCGTTTACGGCGATATTCATGATATAGGAAAGAATATTGTGAAACTTCTACTGGAAAATTACGGTTTTGATGTATATGATTTAGGGCGTGATGTGCCCCCTGACGAAATTGTAAAGGCTGCAATGGAATCCGACGCTGAAATTGTTGGTTTAAGCGCACTTATGACCACAACGGTCGTAAGCATGGATGAAACAATCAAAGCCCTTAAAAAAACCGGATATAAAGGAAAAATCATGGTGGGTGGTGCTGTGCTTACAAAGGAGTATGCCGATTCTATTGGTGCAGATTGTTATGCACGGGACGCACTTGCGGCGGTAGCGTTTGCAAAGGAAGTTGTAAAATAATTAAACCAAGGATAAACGAACGGTTCATAATGGAGTCGTTCGTTTATTTTATGTAAAAATAAGCACATAACATGGATGATGGTCATATGATGTAGTGAAAACCCATATTGCAAATAGGAGGTATAAAAGCGTGGAAAATTGCAAAGAAGCGGTTTGTATTCAAACCGGACAAATTTATGACTCCTGCAGAGATAAAGAATGTATAGAAAATCTGCGGGTGTATCTCTGCGGTCCCGGTCAGAGCCTTGTGGATCGTGCTGTAAACGTTAAGTCGAGAAATGCTGAACTCATCTGGGTGTTCCCGACTGTGGAGGCCGTACCGTTTAATAAAGGGTTTTATACGGTAGACATGAAGTTTTTCTTTAAGGTAACTTTGGATGTTTATACCAATGTATGTACACCCACCCGAGTATGCGGTCTTGCAACATACAATAAAAAGGTGGTACTTTTTGGTTCTGAAGGAAATTCAAAGGTATTTACATCGCAGACAGCTGGAGAATGTGAGTTTGACCTGTCAGAATGGCAAAGAACAAATATGCCAAAAGCGGTTGTGTCAGCCATTGACCCGATTGTTTTGTCCGCAAAGCTTGTAGAAGCCTGTGACCCTTGTGCTTGCAGATGCGGATGTGCAGATGGTTGTGAAGTTGATATGGAGAACGTTCCGGGAAGCGTTCAACATATATTTGATGATGCACTTGTTCTTTCCGGTGAACAAAAACGGGTATATGTATCTTTGGGACTGTTTTCGATTGTTAAATTACAGAGAGATGTCCAGCTTTTGATTCCCGCATATGATTTTTGCGTTCCGGATAAGGAATGTCAAACGTCGACCGAAAGTAACCCGTGTGAACTGTTTGAAAAACTCAATTTCCCTGTGGATGAATTTTTCCCGCCAACAAAAAACGGGAATGAGTCATCCTGCGGCTGTGAATAAAAAAGATAAAGACCTGCTAAATAAAGTCAAGAAAAAAAATTAGATATTTCTCAAAAATTTTATTGATTAAACAACAGCACAGCAAACAGACCGGCATTGAAAAGTGTCGGTCTAAGTTTTTGTAAAATTGCTTATGCGTTCAAGTGAATTTCATTGACTCGTGCATAATATATTCTTAAAAATTTGTTTAACGCTGCAATTTTAGCTATCTTTAACGGCTTTCCTTCGCTTTCTTTTTTAATTAAATATTGATAAGCTGCATTATCGTTTTGAGGTTGTACTACCTTCAGTGCTTGTATAATCACATATTCTGTTTTCCTGAGTGCTGCAGAACCACGTTTGGTAATTTTACGGTTGTTTGCTCGAAATTGCCCTGATTCGTACGGTGGTGTATCAATCCCTGCATATGCAATTAATGCAGATGCGCTATAAAATCTTCTGACATCTCCAATTTCGACGATTATGCGAGGCGCAAGCACATCTCCAACACCAGACATTGATCTAACTGTAGAAAATTCGGGTTAAGACTTGGCAAGCTCTGTCATTTGTGATAAAATAGCAACAAGGGTTGTTTCAATATTACTGACAGCCTTTGCAGCCTCCTGAACTAACATTTTGGTTGATGGTAAGTTAGAAGGCAGCGTAGGGATATATTCCAATGCATTCGCGCATAAGCTTTTTGTTTTTGTTTCGTTGGGATGATATCCCTTTTTCTTTGCCCGTTTTATGTATTCAGAAACAAATTTGTTTTCACTTATACTTCTAATAACATCACAATGCCAAAACTTTTCTACAAAATCGCATAGCTTGTTTTTACCGGTTGTTCTGATAGAACTTTTAAGTAACGATTTAATACCGGGCATGGTTCTGTCTAACATATCGGTTGGATCAACGTCAATAAAGTAGACAGCAAAAAGAGAAAAAATTATACAGACATAAGCATCGCCTCCTTTGGGTTAGGAGTAAGAGCATTGTTGTGCGAGTGAGGTCTGACAGCATTGTCATACGGATGGCCCTTAGCAGAAAAGGATTGCACAATATTAAGAGAATCAAGATATTGCCTGAATTTTTTAGAGGTGAACTGCGAGCCTCTGTCAGTGTGAAACATGAGTCAGGAAACATCTCCTCTCGTGGTTAAAGCGACGTTTAGGGTATCTATGGCAAGTTGAGTATTAATTCTGTTAGATAGCTTGTAA
>JAZROH010000036.1:0-3067 GCA_045648645.1 Clostridia bacterium
AGCCAAGGAGTTGGGTACCACAGTTGTCTTCCTAAGACCGCTTGGCCTTCCGACTTATTCTTCATGGCGCTTTCGCATTTCGGTAAAGATCCCATCTGATAAAAGTCTGCCATCTTTCATTTTATATTTCATAAACGGATAGACAAGACTGTTCGACATGGCGCCCCCAAGACAGCCGGACTGCTCGAGCAAAAGTACAGACGCGCCCTCTCTTGCCGCGCTTACAGCTGCCGCAACGCCGGAAATGCCGCCACCAACAACAATTACATTATATTTTTTCAATTCTACCACTCCTTTCAAAATCCATTATAGCATTCCCAAAACCATAAGTCTTATATTTTTTCAACATTTACTTGAACAAATTAAACTTTTATGCTAAAATTATATTGAATATATATTTTTTGTGGAGGAAATATGGAGCACAGCAATCTTTATGACCTGATAAAGCATTTACAATACGGCACAAAGCTTCATATCGGCGTTGTTTTTTTGGGAAACTACGGAAACGAAAAATGTATTCTCCCCCATATCCATCAAATTCACAAAAATCCCATATGCGACAAGTTCAAGTCAACTGCCGAAGGGATGAAGCGTTGCCACCGCTGCCGAAATTATGCGATTAAAAAAGCAACGCAAAAGAAAACGCCTTTCGGCGCGCTTTGCACAAACGGGGTTTATGAGTATACCTATCCCGTCTGCGTGGGACAGGATGTGGTATGTATTATCTTTATTGGAAACATATTAACTGATTCCGGGCTTAAAAAAATAAAACAACGCACCAAAGAAATAAACATCCCGAAAGAAACAATGGAACGAAATATTTCCTATGAAAAATGCGAAGAACTGGGACGGCTTATTGAAAGCTATATTCTCTTTCTGCTGGAAAAATATCCGCCGGAAAAGCAAGCCACAAATCCGCTTTGCAGTAATATTGTAAGCTATATTGCAGATAATATTGAATATGATATTTCCATGCGTGACGTAGCAGATTTTTTCCACTATAATGTTGTATATTTCGGTCGTCTTTTCAAAAAAGAGTTTGGCACCAGTTTTTCAGAGTATCTTCGCACGGAAAGAATTAAGCTTGCAAAGACGCTTTTGAAAACGGAAGTCTCCATTATAAGCATCTCACAAAAAACAGGTTTCAATACCGTAACGTATTTTAATCGAATTTTCAAGCAATATGTAGGCAAAACCCCCTCCGAATACCGAAAATCGATAAAAGAATAGACTACTGCCATTTGGGAAGTCTTGTAAAATATTCGCTGAATTCGTATAGTCGGACAGTCACACTCTTGCGCTTGTCAGGATTCTTCATCATTAAATGATAGTTTATATTTTTAGCCCTACATACAATTCATCATGGCTGCGATGCTCTTTCTTACGTTCTTCCCCTTCCTCCATCCTAGGTGGTTATACTTTTCTGCTGATATACATCAGCCGATTTATTCCGAACATTTTTATGATTGCCTCTATTTCGTGCATAAGCTCACGAAATTCCCGCCGTTTGCCACGGCAACGATGTCCGTCCATAAAGCTTACGGAATTTGCAATGATATGAATGTGCAGGTAGGCTTTATCTTCATGCACGGAATACACTGCCTGATATTCCCTTCCGATATAGTTTATCACGCTCTGTCCAATTAAATCTGCAAGAGCAACATCTTGTAATTCCTGCTTTGTAAATGAAATCACATAATGACGGGCCTGTACCCCGTCCGGTTTTTCAAATTCTTCCGAAATCCGATGCATATCTTCTGCCGCAGTTTCCACCGAAACCCCGATTCCTCCAATATACCCATGTATTGCTTTATCCTGTCGAAATGCATATTCAATAAGTTTTTCCTTGGTGTCTGCATTACGGTATTTATCCTTTCCGTTCATAACCTTAAACATTGCCATAACGATATACTCCTTTATAATATAATTATTTATTTCTTTGTTATTGTAATAATATAACTATAATGAAAAATAAATTAAACTATAAAGTACCGTTACTTGTAGCGAGGGGAAGAAACTTTTTATCGTTTCTTCCCCAGGGGCCCTCTTGGTACTTTACTGAACTGTTTATTCATTTGTAAAGTATTACATTGAAAAATCACATAAAAAGAACCCGAGCAAAACAATTTACACCGGGTCAGATTTTCCATATAATATTTACATCTTTTCCGTCCAGCAATATCCGCGAAATAAACTCCTGCGCTATCACTTTTTTCTCTTCAAAACTGCACGCGTTAAAATCCAGCTGCTTTATAGAACGCGCTTCTTTTTGGCAGCGATGCATCAGTTCCTCCCGTTCTTTGTGCAAAACTTCAATTTGTTTGGAGATGTACCCTGCGGAAACCTCGCTGCTTTCAGAAAGTGCATTTACAAGCCGTTCTATTTTTCGTTCTATCGCAAGCATTTCAGAGGACAATTCTCTTTCGGCCGGAATCATCTCTTTCGGCGGAGATACCTGCAAAATTTCTGCAATCTTCTCCGCAACATAGGCTTCAAGCTCCCGTAAATCCACCGCATGTTTGGCATCACAAATTGCCATGTTGGTTCGTCCCGAGCATTGCAGCTGGATTTTATCTTCCCTTCCCGAATATGCCACCTTCATGGCATACCCGCATCTTCCGCACTTCAAAAGCCCCGTAAGCCAGGAATACTTCCCCGCATTTTTTCTGGGAAGCTGTTTGTTTTTTGAAAGCTTCTCCTGAACCGCAAGCCATAGCTCCGGTGCAATAAACCCCTCATGATTACTGACCGCAAGCTGCTGTCCCTCCAAAGAATTGTACTTGCTTTTTGTTCTGTCGCGCCTCCCGATTACATTGCAGGCATGTACACCATCGAAGGCGTCTATGTTCTGCTGTATCTTCAGCCCCAGCGAAAGATAGTACCAATAGATTTCTTCGTTTGCCTTCACGTAGGAGGGATTATGCAAAATCCGGGAAATCGTAACGTTATCCCACATTTCCCGTCTTGGGCCGTGTATCCCCCGTTCTGTAAGAGACAGTGCAATCCCGCGCAGCGACCCCTCCGGCT
Source organism: Clostridia bacterium (assembly GCA_045648645.1). Lineage (GTDB taxonomy): Bacteria > Bacillota > Clostridia > UMGS1883 > UMGS1540 > SIG447. The sequence goes on from JAZROH010000036.1 coordinate 3,028, forward strand.
TTACATACGCTTCATAAATCTCCTGCACTATTTTTGCGTT
>JAZROH010000037.1:0-18005 GCA_045648645.1 Clostridia bacterium
AACAAAGGCAGATGTTTTATGGGTGGCGGAGGCAGGACGCTTTACGCCGCATCTTCGAACATTTTCTTTTGGAAAAGAACGGATTGGAACGGTACGCGGCCTCGCGGTGGCGGGTGCGGGCGGGCTTGCTATGGATATCGAAGCGGTGGTCGTTCCCAAAAAAGGAGCGGGCGCACTTTGCGTGACGGGGGCGGCGGAATCGGAAACCATCTCGTTTGGTACGCGCCAGCTTTCCCGTCGCAGTACGGCTGTTTCCGCTGTGGAAAATGCGCTTCTGTTTTTGGAAACCGTTTGCGGTTTTGATGCGGATGATTACCGCATTCATGTAAATTTCCCCACAGCAATTGTTGCAGACGGCCCTTCTGCGGGGCTTGCGGTTGTTGCTGCGCTCTACTCTGCAATTTATAAGTATCCCATTCCCGATACTGTGGCTTTTACCGGCGAGGTTACCCCCCGCGGGGCAGTGCTCCCCGTCGGCGGTGTTCTGCAAAAGGTGGCGGCGGCAGAGGAGGCAGGTATTGAAAGGGTGTATATGCCTTCGGAAAATGCCGCCGTACTGAAAGGAGATAAGACACGGGTGATAGGTGTAGAAAATGCAGAAGCGCTTCTTTCGCTTCTCTTTAATAAAGCGGAGGTTTCCGTGATAAAGGGAGTTGCGTGCAATTTTTCCGCGCTTTCCTGAAATTACACCGTCGAAAAAACAGAGAGTTTGGAATAAACACTTGAAAAAACAATGAAAATGCGCTATACTGTATGGGAACACCTAAGAAAGGAGCGCATTTTCATGCCAAGACAGCTTCTGGCAATGCCGCTGATTCCCGTACGGGGCATTGTCATTTTTCCATATATGGTTCTCCATTTTGATGTAGCACGGGATAAATCTATAAAAGCACTTGAAGCCGCCATGCAAAACGGACAGACGGCTTTTTTGACCACGCAGATGGATGCCGGAGAGAATGAACCGGGTAGAGAGGGACTTTATAAAATCGGTACGGTGGCAAAAATCCGCCAAATGCTTCGCCTGCCGCAAAACTATGTGCGGGTATTGGTAGAAGGTATAGGCCGTGCAGAGCTTGCCACCCTCGATACAGAAGGAGAATACTATAAGTGTCAGGTGCGGCAGGTTCGTTCGCTTCGGCGGGGGCTTACTGCAATTGATACAGAGGCGACCCGTCGGGTAATCGACCGTCTTTTTGCAGAATATCTGCAGCTTAACCCCAGAGCAAACGGGGATGTTTACCGCACAGTATCCGAAGAAAAGGATTTAGGAAAGTATCTGGACTTTCTGGCTTCCAATTTCTTTGTACGCACGGCCGATAAGCAAACCATTCTGGAAGAAAAGAATGTGGCGGAGCGGGCGCGCAAATTTATTGTGATTATGGAAGGGGAAGTGGAAGTTCTCCGCACAGAAAATGATATTACGGCACAGGTGCAGGAAAATCTTGCCCGACACAGGAAGGAAGCCTATTTAAGAGAACAAATGCAGGTTATCTCCCGCGAACTGGGGGACGATTTTGAAGAGGATATTGCCGCATTTGAAAAGAAAATTTACACACGCGCGCTTCCGGACGAAGTGCGGGAAAAGGCGGAAAAGGAGCTTTTAAAGCTTCGCCGGCAGAATCCGTCCTCGCCGGAGGCGGCAGTAATTTATTCGTATCTGGAAACGCTTCTGGATATGCCCTATGGCATACGCACCATGGAAAATGATAATCTTCGCCGTGCATCCAAAATTTTGGAACGGGATCACTATGGACTGCAAAAGGTAAAGGAAAGGCTGCTTGAATATCTTGCCGTGCGTAAACTGGCAGGGGATATGAAGGGGCAGATTTTATGTCTGGTAGGACCGCCCGGCGTTGGAAAGACCTCCATCGTAAAATCCGTAGCGGAGGCACTGGGACGGAAATATGTGCGTATTTCCCTTGGAGGCGTGCATGACGAAGCAGATATCCGCGGACACCGCAAAACCTACATCGGCTCTATGCCCGGTAGAATTGCCGATGCCATTCGCCGTGCCGGAACGGAAAATCCGCTTGTGCTGTTAGACGAAATTGATAAAATGGGTGCAGATTTTAAAGGCGACCCTTCCGCGGCGCTTTTGGAGGTTTTGGACCCTGCCCAAAATCATACCTTCCGTGACCATTATCTGGAGGTACCCTTCTCGCTTGAAAATGTAATGTTTATCACCACCGCAAATGCGGCAGACCAAATTCCACGCCCGCTCTATGACCGTATGGAGGTCATTGACATTGCAGGCTACACGGAAGAGGAAAAGCTGGAAATTTCCATGCGGCATCTGCTTCCGAAAACACTTTTGTCCCACGGGCTTTTTGAGAAAGACGTACGCATTCGCCGCGATGCGGTGCGCGGGATTATTGAGCATTATACAAGGGAAGCGGGCGTAAGACAGCTGGAACGGGAAATCGCGCGCCTTTGCCGCCGTATCGCGGGGAAAGTGGAGGCGGGTACGGAAAAAATTACGGTTACCGCTAAAAATCTGGAAGAAATACTTGGGAAATATAAGTTCATTCGTGACACGGAAACAGGCAGGAATGAAGTGGGCACTGCCTCGGGACTTGCCTGGACGGCTGTGGGCGGTGAAACGCTTTGTATTGAGGTTGCCGTGATGGAAGGCAACGGTAAAATTCAGCTTACGGGCAGCCTTGGAGATGTGATGAAGGAATCGGCAGGTGCGGCAATCAGCTTTATTCGCACCCGTGCCCGAAAGCTTGGTATTGCGCCTGACTTTTATAAAACGCAAGATATACATGTGCATGTTCCCGAAGGGGCTGTGCCGAAGGATGGACCTTCTGCAGGAATTACGATTGCCACGGCAATTGCTTCTGCCCTCTCGCTTCGTCCTGTGCGCGGGGATATCGCCATGACGGGTGAGGTAACGCTTCGCGGGCGTGTGCTTCCGGTGGGCGGCATTAAGGAAAAGCTTCTGGCGGCACACCGCCTTGGCAAAAAAACGGTCCTGATACCAAAGGAAAACGTTCGGGATACGGAGGAATTACCGACGCCTGTGCGGGAAGCGCTTACGATTATTCCCGTTTCGAATATGGACGAGGTTTTTGCCCATGCCCTTCTTCCGGCAGAGGCTGCACCGGAGGCAGAAATGGACTTTATGACTGCTCTCCCCAAAGCCGATGCCATTCATGCATAGCGCCCAATAGTCTTTTTTGGAAATTCTCTTTATACGAAAGAAGTGATATAGCTATGAAAAAATTACTTTGCATTTTAATTTCCGTTCTCCTTTTGGGGATGACCGCGTTCGCTGCTCCCTCCGATTGGGCAGTGGCAGAGGTAGAGGAAGCCGTCTCACAAGGCTTTGTCCCCGCATACTTTAACGAAAACTGGCAGGCGAATATTACGCGGATAGAGTTTGCAGAAATTGCCGTCCACTTCCTCGCTGCCAAGCTTTCCTATGATGAAGCGGATTTTGCCGCGTATGTAGAAAGCCAACCGTATAAGGTAAATACCTATACAAATGACGGCGCTATTTTTATGGTACCCCGCAATGAAAACGCGGGCTTTACCGATACCGACAGCCCCTATGTGCAGATTGCTGCAAATATCGGGATTGTAACGGGGCGCGGGGACGGCATTTTCGACCCGCATACGGGAATTACCCGTCAGGAAGCGGCGCTGATGCTCCTTCGTACCTACGCTGCCTATTCATACTCGCTTTCCTTTGATGCGCAGCTTATGTTTGCCGACGCCGAAGAAATTGCGCCGTGGGCATCACTCGGGGTGCGATTTGCTACAAAAGAAAAGATTATGCAGGGCACAAGCGAAACAACGTTTTCGCCGCTTGTCTCCTATACGCGAGAACAAGCGGTGCTTACGTTCCTGCGTCTTGGGCAGAACACTGAATGGATGCAAAGCCCCGGCTTTTATCGGGCATATGTTCCTGCAGGGACGATAGAAGGTTTATAAGGGATATATCGCGTGCTCTAACGCGCAGTAGTTATATTCGTCTATTTTGCCATGCAAGTGATATTGCCTTCGGGCAGGTTGCAGGCTAAAAAGAAAAATTATGGGTCTGTAAAAAGTTTGACTTTTTACAGACCCTTTCTCTTTTGCGGGTTAATTTTTTTTACATTCCAAACTTTACTCTTGGATGCGTTCTATACGCACGGCATGCCCTTTTTCATTGGTTTCAATAAAGACCACCGCTGCCATATGCCGCCCCTTGGCACCCTCATAGCCCCTTCGCACGGATGAGGTGAACCGTTCGATTGCGCGGGGAACATCGGCACCGAGAATGGAGTCGATTGCGCCGCACATCCCCACGTCCGATAGGTATGCCGTGCCGCCCGGCAGAATGCATTCGTCGGCAGTCTGCACATGGGTGTGCGTGCCGATAACGGCACTGACCCGTCCATCTGCATAATAGCCGAGGGCTTTTTTCTCGCTGGTGGCTTCCGCATGAAAGTCCACGAAGATGTGGGGGGTATCTACCGTCTTCAAAACGGCATCCAGCGTATCAAACGGACTGTCGGCAGGCAAATCCATGTATACTCTGCCAATGAGATTAATAACAGCAAGCTTTTCGCCACTATCAGCCGTGAATGTGAGAACACCGGTGCCGGGGTCGCTTTTCGGAAGGTTATGGGGTCTTAGAATAGGAATAGAATCGAAAAGACCGATAATCTCCTTTTTGGACCAGACATGGTTTCCGGTTGTAAATACATCCACCCCTGCCCGCAGTAACGTTTCGGCATGCTCACGGGTAATTCCGAAGCCGCCTGCGGCATTTTCGCAGTTGGCAATGCAAACATCTGCACTGTATGCCTTTCGAAGCATATTTATATTTTCAAGTACGGCTTCCCGACCGGGACGGCCGACAATATCGCCAAAAAAAAGTATTTTCATTTTGACACCTTATGCCCGAAGCTTTTTCATATTTTCTAAAACGCTGTAGGGGATTTCCATGTTTCCAAGTCCCTTACCAATGGAGATATGGGGCTTCATGGCGCCGTGGAAATCCGTGCCGCCCGAAATGGCTAAATCCAGTTTCCTCGCAAGACCTTGATATTCCGCCTGCATTTCGGGTGTGTATTCCGTATAATACCCTTCAATGCCGTCCATGCCCGCATCCTTTAAATCTGCCACAAAATCATACAGCTCTTGTCCTTCAAGGCGTGTTAAATGCAAATGGGCTAAAAATGCAAGCCCGCCTGCGGATTTAATAAGCTCCACCGCATCCCGCGGGGAAAGAAGCTGCAAGGTAGAATAACCGGGTTTGCCGTTGGCAAGATACAGGTCAAAAGCTTCCTTGACGGAGGCAACATAGCCCCGCTCCGCCATAACCCGTGCAAAATGGGCACGACCGATAATGCCGTTGGGTGCAAGTGCCATTGCGTCCTCTACGGTGACCGGAAAACCGATTTTCTGCAGGTTTTCCGCTGTTTCATAGTTTCGCTGCATGCGGACTCTTTTGATTTCCTCCAGTTTTTCCAGAAAATCAGGATTTTCAAGGTCTACAAAATAACCGAGCACGTGGGTTTCGGTTTTGAATTTTGCAGAAAGCTCAATGCCGGGAATAACCTCCACGCCCACTTCTTCGCCCCGCGTCATCGCTTCCTTTACGCCGTCAATTACGTCGTGGTCGGTAAGGGAAATGGCGGCAAGTCCCGCGCTTTTTGCTGTATCCACAACTTCTCGGGGCAAAAGCGCCCCGTCGCTTTTTACAGAATGTGTATGCAAATCAATAAACATGTTTTTCTCTCCTGCTTTTTTTCTTTTCTTTCATTATACGCGCTTGCAACCTAAAATGCAAGAGGTTTTTCGTATGCGCCTCTGTATTTTTTAGATAAATGCCCTGTCAAAGGTGATAACGGTGAAATACGAAGGATTTTGTGCCCGGAGTCGTTTGTCCACTTCTTCCTTAATGGCACTGTCATGCATTTTGAGAGAAACGGGGACAACTAAGTCAAAAATCAAATTCGTATGGGTATCGCCGCTGACAATACGGAAATCATGCATGGAAAGTCCGGAAGCAATTTCCCGAATAATGCCCTCCACCATTTCCCGAAGCTTATTGGTAAGGGCATCGTTCGTGTCAATCGGGTCAAGATGCAGTGTGATTAAAACGCCCAGCTCCTCTGTTACACGCCGCTCTGCAAGGTCAATGGCATCATGGATTTTTAATATATCACAATCTGCCCGCACCTCGGCATGTGCAGATGCAATAAACTGTTCAGGCCCGTAGTTGTGCACAATCATATCATGAATGCCGGTAACACCGGGGCACTCCAAAATGCGTGCTTCTATGGCAGAAACTAAAGAGGCGGGCGGTGCCTGCCCTAAAAGGGGACCCATTGTGTCCCGCAATATGCCTATACCGGAGAAAATAACAAGGGCCGATACGCCAAGACCAATATATCCGTCCACCGGCAAATCCGTATATAAAGATAAAAAACCTGAGAAAAGGGTGGCGGAGGTTACGAGAACATCGTTTAAGCTGTCGCGCCCGGCGGCAGAGAGGGCGGGGGAATTGATTTTACGCCCGAGGCTTCGATTATATAGTCCCAGCATAAGCTTTGCCGGCACGGAAAGGCACAAAAGGGAGAGCGTAAGGGTCGAAAAGTGCACAGAAGCGGGGTGCATAATTTTACCGACGGCACTCCCGACAAGCTCCAGACCAAGGAGCAAAACAATAAAGGAAACGATAAGACCGGAGATATACTCTATCCTGCCATGCCCGAAGGGATGTTTTTCGTCCGAGGGCTTTCCTGCCATTTTAAAGCCGATCAGGGTTACAAGCCCTGCGCCCATATCGGAAAGATTGTTAAATGCATCCGCAACCACGGCTACGCTTCCGGCGATACTGCCGATGAAAAATTTAAATAAAAAAAGGAAGAGGTTTGTCCCCAGCCCCGCTATGCTTCCACGCAGCATATATTTTTCGCGCATTTCATTTTTCTGCATATTGCTTCACCTCGCTACTTAGTATAGCAAACCAAAGCGAAAAAGTCAACTTTATCCAAGAGATAAAAGGTAATTTTCGGCATTTTGCCTATTGACTTTCCTGTTTTGCTGTGGTATACTAAACGGAATAAATAATACATAAAAGGAGTGTCGCCATGAAAAGCACCGTTTCGATTCGCGAAGGGATCACGTTTGATGACGTTCTTCTCGTCCCGCAGGCTTCGGACGTTTTGCCTGCAGAGGTTGATATCAGTACAAGACTTACAAATAAAATCCGTTTAAATATTCCCCTAATCAGTGCCGCTATGGATACGGTAACGGAGTCCCGCCTCGCCATTGCCATGGCAAGAGAGGGCGGCGTCGGTATTATTCATAAAAATATGAGCATAGAGGCACAGGCGGCAGAAGTAGACCGGGTAAAACGTTCCGAGCATGGCGTTATTGTTGACCCGTTCTTCCTTTCTCCCGACCACACCTTAGCCGATGCGGACGCCTTAATGGGCAAATACAAAATTTCCGGTGTCCCGATTACGGAGGGTACGCGCCTTGTGGGTATTCTCACAAACCGTGACCTTCGTTTTGAAGAAGACTTTAACAAGAAAATTTCGCAGGCTATGACGAAGGAAAATCTGATTACTGCACCCGAGGGTACAACCCTTGATGAAGCGCAGGAAATTCTCCGCCGTCACAAAATCGAAAAGCTTCCGATTGTAGATAAGGACTTTAACCTTAAGGGTCTTATCACCATTAAGGATATCGAAAAGGCTGTACAGTATCCGAATTCTGCCCGTGATGAAAGCGGAAGACTGCTTGTGGGTGCTGCCATTGGTGCTACGGCTGACGTTTTGGACCGCTGTGCCGCGCTTGTTTCGGCAAAGGTTGACGTGGTTACGCTCGACTCTGCACACGGACATTCCAAAAATATTATTGAAGCTATTGCAAAAGTTAAGAAGGCGTTCCCGGATTTGCAGCTTATCGCAGGCAATATTGCCACAGGCGAAGCCGCCCGCGCCCTCATTGACGCAGGTGCGGATGCTGTTAAGGTGGGTATCGGTCCCGGTTCTATCTGTACAACCCGCGTAGTTGCCGGTATCGGTGTTCCGCAGGTAACTGCCATTTGTGATGTTTTCGAGGTAGCTTCCAAATACAATATCCCCGTCATTGCTGACGGCGGCATCAAATATTCCGGTGACCTTCCCAAGGCGATTGCCGCAGGTGCAAACTCCATTATGATTGGCAGTCTGTTTGCAGGCTGTGAAGAAAGCCCCGGTGAGGAAGAAATCTATCAGGGTCGCCGCTTTAAGGTTTACCGCGGCATGGGCTCCATCGGTGCTATGAATGAAGGTAGCCGTGACCGTTACTTCCAGACGAATAACAAGAAACTCGTTCCGGAAGGCGTTGAAGGGCGCGTTCCCTATAAGGGTGCTCTTTCTGATACCATTTATCAGCTTCTGGGTGGACTTCGCGCCGGCATGGGCTACTGCGGTGCACCCACGATAAAAGCACTTCGTGAAAAAAGTGAGTTTGTTCGCATTACGGGTGCGGCACTTCACGAAAGCCATCCCCATGATGTATTTATTACGAAAGAAGCGCCGAACTATTCCACCAGCCAATAATAACTTTATATACGAAAGAATCTGCCGGTTGGCAGATTTTTTCTTACAGCACACAAACTTTTAAGTAGAAAGAAGAATTATTTATGAATTACCGGGTCTTTGACATGCATGTGCATGTCTTCCCCGATGCCATCGCAAAGAAAGCGGCGTCCAGCACCGGGGAATATTATGGTGTGCCCATGTATGCGGACGGCACATGGGCTGCCTTTCAGGCGGGGCTTAGCAAAGAGCCTCGCATACAGAAATCACTCATTCATTCCACGGCTACGAAAGCCGCACAGGTCGAGCATGTAAATGACTTTGTGGCAAGCCTTATAAGCGATACGCGCTTCGGCTTCGGCTCTATGCATGCAGATTATCCGGATATAGAAAAAGAAATCGACAGAATGCTCTCGATAGGGCTTCGCGGTATAAAGCTGCATCCGGATTTTCAGGGCTTTGCTGCCGATTCGGAGAAAGCCTTTCGCATTTATGCATATGCAGAAGGGAAGCTTCCCATTCTTTTTCATGTGGGTGACCCGAAAAGCGACCTATCTGCACCCCGCAGAATTCGAAATATTCATGACAGCTTTCCCCGCCTTACCATTATAGCGGCGCATCTTGGCGGCTATGGCGTTTGGGACGAAGCGGAAGAATTTCTGGTGGGGCAGGATGTGTTTTTTGATACCTCCAGCTGTCTTGAGTGGATGGAAAAGGAACAGGCGCTTCGAATTATTCAAAATCACGGGGTAGATAAGTGCCTGTTCGGAACGGATTTTCCCATGCATAGCCCCACGGCTTGTATTGAAAACGTATTGGCACTCGGGCTATCCGAAGCGGACAATCAAAAAATTTTTTGGGAGAATGCGCACAAGCTGTTGCGCTTATAAAATTATGTGGAAATTATTTGTTGCATTTTTTAAAATCGGTCTATTTACCTTTGGCGGCGGCTATGCAATGCTGCCGATGATTCAGCGGGAGATAAAGGATAAAAACGGATGGTGCACGGAAGAGGAAATACTGGACTATTATGCCATCGGGCAATGCACGCCCGGCGTTATTGCGGTAAACTGTGCTTCCTTCGTGGGCTATAAGATAAAAGGCATCTTCGGCTCTATGGTGGCAACCTGTGCCGTGGTGCTCCCGTCCCTTTTTATTATTATGATTATTGCCGCATGCATACAGTCGTTTGCGGAATATGCTGCCGTGCAGCATGCCCTTGCCGGCATACGCGTGGCGGTAACGGTACTCGTGTTTAAAACCGTGTTGCAGCTTATTAAAAAGAGCATTCGCAGCGCATTTTCCTCCATTATCTGCCTTGTGGCACTTTGTCTTTCGCTTGTTTTCAACGTTTCCTCCGTCTATATTGTGGTCGGTGCTATTGTGGTTGGTATTCTTTATGGTACGGTTTTAAAGAAGGAGGATAGAAAATGATATATTTACAGCTTTTTTTCGCCTTTTTTAAAACGGGACTTTTTGCCATCGGCGGCGGACTTGCCACCCTTCCTTTTCTCTATGAAATTGCGGAAAAGTACCCTTGGTTTACGCCGGAATCGGTGGCAGATATGCTTGCCATTTCAGAATCCACCCCCGGACCTATCGGCGTGAATATGGCAACCTACGCCGGCTTTACCACGGCAGGGGTTTTAGGCTCGCTTACGGCAACGTTTGCACTCATACTTCCGGCATTTCTCATCACGCTTTTCATCGCAAAAGCAATGGAAAAGTACAGAAACAATAGGTTTGTAGATGCCGCCTTTTTAGGGCTTCGCCCGGCGGTGGTGGCGCTCATTACGGTGGCACTTCTTTCGGTTGTGAAATCCTCTGTTTTGCATGTGGATGCTTTTCTTCATTCGAAGGCACTCCTGTTGCTATTCGATTTCCCCGCCTTAATTCTCTTGGCAATCCTCTTTGCCGCACAGCACGTTTTCAAAAAAATGCACCCGATTGTGCTCATTGTAATCGGCGCGGCGGCAGGGATTCTATTTGGATTATAATTAAATATAGGAAACAAAAGTTGCCCCCGAACGTTAGATTTTCAGTCTAACAATCGGGGGCAACTTTTTACATTTTCAAGAGTCGCGCGGCGTTCTTATAAAAGATTGCCTCATATTCATCATCTGTCAATTTTTCATACAAAACGCCGTGGACATACATCGCCGGATTGCAGATGGGATAATCTGTACCGAACAATATTCTGTCCTTTCCTACCTTGTCTATCAGGTGCCTGAGCATTCCGTATCGAAAAAGCCCGGTACCGGATAAATCCAGATACACATTTTCGTGTTTTCTCATTCTTTCAATATGCATTTCCACTCGCTCCTGCTCTCCCGGATGCGCGTAGACAATAGGCATGTGGGGGAGGGCTTCACAGAGCGCGTCCCGTGCTTCTTCCGTGGTGGAATGACAGGACGCCACCATGCCCTGTTCCGCGCCGTATGCCAGAATTTCTATACACGCCGGCTCACTGTATGCCTTAAAGGCCATCCGCCTTGGATTGCTTTCGCCGATTAAATACGTTCCTGCCGCCCGCGCCTTGTCAATCTCGGCACAGGATTCCGCTACGAAGTTCGGGTTTACAAGTATGCCCGGTACATATTCATTCGGATGCGCTTTGGCAAGCTGCAGAGCATGTGCGTTGGAAACCTGCATGTTTTCAAGACTCGTTTGACCTGTCACGTGAATGACGGCACCGCAGATAATATCAATGCCTGCCCGGCGTTTGTCCTCCCATATAACCGCGTCCGTGTTGTCTGCCGGATCCTTGTATAGTTTTATGTTGTCATCCCCCAAAACAAATGGGTGGGTGTGAAAGTCAATTATTTTCATTTTCCGTCCCTTTCCGTTGTTCACTCTATTTTTGCCCCGGCTGCATAGAAATCCGCGTCCGGAAAACCATCTGTGAATATCAGAAGCTTTATTTCCGAAGCGCCTGCGATTTCCGGCAGTCGCATTATCTCCGAAAACGCAAGTGTACCTTCTCCTTCCGCCAGAACGGCGAACTCCAAGAGCTCTTTCCCTCCGGCTTTCCCGCCGTACACAGTCCGCACCAGAGAGATTTTTTCGTCCGGCTCTCCTTTCAGCACCGCTTCCATCCTGACACTTTCGCCGCGCCCCGCAGCCGATATATTATGTCCGTTTTGGCTGATGGAAACGGCACCTGTGTGCAAGCGAAAAACATCTGCACAGCTGCCGGGAAGCGACAGCGTCCATGTGCTGCCCTGTATATCCATAACGCTTTCCCCGTCTCCCAGATAGTCCTCCGCAATTTTCCCGGAGAAAAGCTGTGCCGCAACCGGCTCCTGTGTGGTACTGCTTTTTGAAAGCACGAGAGCGAAGGTCTCTCCATCCTTTTTTCGGAGCTGTACACTCCATGCCGCGCCATTTTCCGCCTCGCTCTCATACTGCGCAATCAAAGTGCTTTCCCGAAAAAAGGCATAGCTTTTTTCCATCTCACCTTTTGCAAATTCCGTCATGCCGCTCCAGACGTCCGTTTCGTTAATTGTGGTCTTCTTATCTCCGATTTCCCCTAAAGGGTCATCGAAAGCATAGTAGCCAACGGCTTTTGCGCCCGTTGCAAGCGCTTGATACCACATGTGTCGTATTTCTTTCCATGTAGGAAAATAATCGTGTATACCATCTTTATCTGTATCCCCATAGCAAAACGCCTGCAAAATTACATATACCGGCTTTTCTCCGTTTGCCGCCTCTACTGCGCGCGTGGTGTGATATGCCACATCTGTTCCGCTTTCTTCCGGCGACTCCGGATATGGGTCTATCGCGCAAATATCCGCATATTTTGCCAGGCGCACTACATCGGCGGTATCAACAATATACACGGGATGCACGTCGTCTATGTTCCGTATGACTATATAGGAATTTTCCAAATCCTCGTACATGGTAGGGGTCATATGGGAAAAAGGCTCATCCTTTACCGCAAAGGCAAAGGTGGCAGGATGATGCTTTGCAATTTCGACAACTGCTTTTGTATTTTCCGCATTCGTCGTATATTCACCCTGAGAATTTTTCAAAAGCTCCGTTTTGTTTCCCGCTGGCACGTTGCTTCGATAGAGGCATATAAGTGCCATCAGGTTATAGTCCTGACAGATATCCAGCGCCGCTTTTATTCTCCCGGGGTCTGCATAATAGTAGGAAAGCTGTACCACATTGACGCCTGCGCGCTGTGCCTGTAGATACATATTATCGCCATCAGGCGTATTCACCTTCGGCTGCTCCACATGATATGCCAATGTGGGCTGAAAAATCTCGCTTTCCAAAACATACGCTCCGCCGTTTCTCAGCGGATTTCCTTCCGCGTCAAAGGCAAGTCGTCTATAATTTCCGTTTGCATCGAAAACAAGTGGTCTGTTATATGTATAAACCGTCTTTTCCTCCGTCCAAAGCGGGTCGGCATCGGCAGAAGCGTCCGCCGCGTAGATATGTGCCTTAACGGTATACGCCTTTTTCAGCTCGGTAAGACCTGCAAGCGAATACGAAAGAACAGCTTTTCCCTCCTCTGAAAACAGGTTCCGTTCGCTCTCATGCCATGTGCCGTCAGCATTCTGCCAAGAAACACTCGCCTTAAAATCCTCCGGCGCATAGTAGGGGTTTAGCGTCACCACAGCTTCCCCCATAGAATCCGGCTGTATTTCTTCCTTGTAATAAAATAATTTGTCCGTAGAAGCCTCTCCGTACTTCGTTTCACTTATCTGAATCAGTTCGGCATCATCCACATATCCGCCGCCGGGATGATAAACATGAATGACCGCGCGCAGAATTTTGCATTCCATGGGTGCTTCCGTACATGCCGAAAGCTGTTGCCATGCGTCACCTGCGGAAATTTCCGGCTTAATCTTTACAGATGGACCTGCGGATGTTTTTCCGTCTGCTTTTCGATATTCAAACGCAATCTCCACGTTCCCGTTGTTGGTTTTGCCCTCCATGCCCAAAAACCAAAAGGAAAAAGCATATTCCGTGCCGGGAAGGACATCGGCAGGCTGATATACGTAAACATTTTTTCCCTCGTCGGGCAACATTTGCAGGGAACTTCCGCCCGTTTTCGTATATGCTGTGTTCTGAGAAAGTGCCGTGCCCCACATGCCGTTTGTGCCGTTCCAGCTTACCAGCGGGTACTTGTTAGTCCAATCCCACGTGTCGAAGCTGTTATTATTTTGGATCAAATTATTCGTTTCTGCCGCCATGGCGCCCGGAAAACTTCCGAGCGCCATGAGGGCTGCAATTAAAATAGCAATTTTTTTCATTTTCTTATTTTCCTGCAATTCTCTGCATAATAACTGCCGCTTCTGCGCGGGTGGTGTTGCCGAGCGGGTTAATGGTACCATCGGCATTTCCCTTTATAATGCCGGCTTCAATCATTTCCGAGACCGCACTCTTTGCATAGTCTGCAACTAAAGCATTGTCGGAGAAAGCAGAAAGGTCGGCACCCTTAGAGCCCATTTTCATGGCTTCGTGCAAGCCTCTTGCACAGATTACCATAAGGTCTTGTCTTGTAATCGGGGCTTCGGGATTAAAGCTGTTATCTCCCATGCCGCGAAGAATGTTATAGAATTTTCCGGTTTTTACTTCCGTGTAATACGGGGCATCCTCTAAAACATCCGTAAACATTGTATCCACCACGTCTATGTGCTGTACCATACCGAGGTCCAGTGCACGGACAAGGAAGCTTGCAAATTCACCGCGGGTGATGGGGGAGGCGGGGTCGTAGGCTCTGTCCCCTCTGGCATTGGCTACGTCCGCGCGGTACATTTTTTCAATTGCCTCTGCCGCCCACTCGTAGCCGGCAAGGTCGGCAAAGCTTTCGGCCGAAAGCTTTGCCGTATCAATGTTTGCGCCACGAATTTTAAAGAGTCCCACCTCGGAGAAGGGAATGGATACCAAAAGCGTATCGTTCTCTATCTTCGGCTTTGCGCCTTCGCCTACGGCATACAGTTCTTCGACTTCGCCCGAAGCTGTCACCAGGCCGTTTCGGCTTTTGAGCGAAACTGCGATATCCAGGTCTTTATCCTGCGTCAGATTCAGCACCATAATATACAGGTCGCCATCTTTTACCACGCTCTTATAGCCGTACTGTGCATTCTCAAACCGATTATAGACCGGGCAGGTGCTGCTTTTGCCGAAAAGCTCGTAGGAAAGCGGCTGCTCTTCTTTCGCAAATTCGGTCAGGTATTCCTGCCATCCCTCGTTGTTTATAATGCCGGTTGCACCATTATATTCATACCAGCCTGTAACATGTGCCCCCTCAAAAAGGGTCTGATACCATTGGCTCTTAAGGTCTGCATTGTCAGGTGTAAACCCAACATAAGTAAATGTCTGCTGTACCATAACGACGGACTTACCATATCGCTCCGTAAAGCGGCGGGCACGCGCTGTTTGCTGTGCAGGCTTCGGTGCCGCTGTTCCTGTTTTTGCAGGATATGCATCGTTTACAAAAATATCACAGAGCTTTGCACCCGCTTCAAACTCGTCGGGGCTTGCATCCAGCATGTAGACAGGATGCACGTCATCAATCTCGCGAATCGCCTTGTAGGATTCCTTCAGGTAATATTCGGGATTCGGAATCTGCGCAAAAGGCTCATCCATGGTTGCATATGCGTAAACTGCCGGATGGTCAATAAAGTCTGCCACAAGTGCCTTTGTGTTTTCAATATTATCGGGATGTGCCGCCGGCTTCATGTAGGCATAAAGACAAACTACGCCCTTCATGTTCCGAGCCGCAAGGTCATCCAGCGTTTTTTTCAATCCTTCTTTGCCGCCCGTTTTGTAGGTTCCGGCAAAGCCGTAGCCAACCTGCACCAGATTCATACCGAGGGGCAGTACTTCATCCAGCATCGTTTCCTTTACGTGGTACCCGATGGTACCCTGCCACGGCTTGCCGTTTTCAAGCCATTCGCCTTTTTCGTTAAGCTTTGCCGGACGGTCGTAGCAATAAATATCCATTTCCGCCGTATCGACAACGCTTCCTGCGGCATCTTTTAAGGTTGCTCTTACATAATAGGCTGTTTTCTTCTGCGCGAGCAGGGAAATCGGATAATCAAAATATGCAGCATCGTCGGTAAACTTTGTTCCCGTCTGCTCCTTCAAAACCGTGGTCTTATCGGGTGCGAGAAGGGCAAAGTCAACGCTTCCTGCCCGATTTTCTTCGGCAAACTTCGTTACAAGGCTTGCCTCGGCATAGCCCGTTTCAATATCGGGATAGTAGAAATACTGGTCGGTATTTACCATGATGGGATTTACGCTACTTACCTGGCGAAGTTCAACGCCGTCAAACCATACCGTGCCCACGGTGGCGTACAGGCGGCAATAAATAACAACCGCCGCCGCCTTGTCAATCGTAGTGAAGGTCATTTCCGCCTGCTGCCACTGCTTCTCACTCTTTGGAGTAATATCAAAGGAGGTTCTCGACTGCCGCAGATATGTAGCGTCACTCGTATCCATGGAGGTATAATACTCTACTTTAAAACGGGTGTTTCTCGCATTGGTTGCAAGCCCAAGCTGGCGCACCCAGGCGGAAAGCTGATAGGTTGTATTCGGTTCAACCGCAATGGTTTGGGCTACCCACGGGTTTCCGCCGGTTGCCGTTTCAACCTTTACGCTGTTTTCGCCTTCATATTTCACTTCTTTATCTACGGAAACAAAGGCGTTATCTTCCCATTTGTTTTTATAGGGCTTCCAGCCTTCCACACTGCCGGAGTTGCCCTGGGATTCAAGCCCGGGGTTTGTGATTAAATTTGCGGTATCGCCGTAGGCGGGTAAAATATTGTCGTTTGCGATAGGTGGCTCATCCGCGATTTTGGGACCGATTACAGAAAAGCCGTCCCAATGATATTCACCGCCGTAAATACGGAAGATAACGCTGACCTGATTTACCTTCTGTCCGGCATCGGGTGTAAAGGTAGCGGTTTTCTTGTTCCATGCGCCTTCCTTTATGTCTGTCACCGCGCCACCCTGGTCGCCTTGATAATTTTTGTTGCCATCCTCGTCAATATGATAAAATTCAAACTTTACGTTTATACCTTTGACATCTTTTATCTTTTTAACCTGATAGGAAAGGGTGTATTCCTTGCCGGGAATTACGGTAAATGCCTGGCTCACCAGAATCTGCCCTTCATCGGAAGCAAGCTTTAATGCCTTTTCCCCCTCTGCCGCCCCGTCTACGGCTTCAATGACCGGATTTGTGGCTTTGGAGGATGTGACCTTCCAGTTTTTCGGTGCCGTTTCTTTTGCCCACACCTCAAAACCGCCGTTAATCATATATTCCATTGTTTCTTCCGCCGCCGGGCAGGTAAGCCCGAGGGAAAGAAGCATCAAAAGCGTTAAAAATATACTCGTAAGCTTTTTCATGCTGTATACTCCTTTGCTGTATTATTTTATTTTGTTGTCGCTACTGCCTTTTCGAGGGGACGCAGGCCCGAAATGCCATCCCATACAAAGGCGCGGATTTCTGTTCCGGCGGCAAGTGCACTTGTATCCAGCGTTGCTACGGGGTACATACCCACCGTCGCAGGACTGATCTCAACTTGTGAAAGCTGCTTTACTCCATTTACAGTCTGATATGCAGCAATAATTACGGACGCGGTAGCAGGTGCCGAAGACGCGCTCACATACACCGCATTCACCGTATTTGCACCGCTTGCCGTGGCTACCGGTTCGCCTAAAAGTGTACCGTATGTTGCATCACTGTCAGCAGAAACGGTTCCGATAGGCGTGTACAGCCCAAGCTTCTCATTTTCATCTGTCAGCTTCACAAGAGATGCCGAATCAAAGGCAATGTATTCTCCTTCAGGAATAGTTCTCGTGCCAAAAATCCCCAGCTGGATGTATCTTCTGTTTACGTCGTATGATGTAGAACCATCTGTTCCGAGTATTGTATTCGGCATTTCAAAAACAATTTCTACTTTCTTCCACACATCGGTTGCCGGCAGCTGAACATATAAAATGTTAGCGGTCGCATTCGTTGTCGAAGACACTTTATTTTCAGCACGAACTCTTATGCCCGCGCCTTTGTTGCTTTCCGCTATATTGGTTTTATACCAGACCGAGAACAGATATCTGGTTTCGCCTTCTGCATTATAGTATATAGATTTTCCTTTTGTAGCTACTTTTGCATAAGCAGTACCATCGAATGCACCGGCATCTGCCGCTCTATAACTGGTTAATTCTTTCCACTCAGTAGTATCATTGGTTTCAAAGCTACCATTGGAAAGGAGATTTACGTCTTTTTCAATGGTAATACCCTTAAGTTCTACATTACCCATAGCAGTTACTGTAATATTACCATTATAGGCAATACCGGAAAATGCAAAGGGTATCCATTCGCCCGTACCGGTAAAGGTTTTGCCTGCGCCATCCGGTGCAAAAGCCGCACCTGCAGAAACCGTTATCGCTTCGCCCACAGCTGCCTTCACATAGCCGGACACAACGGCTTTGTCCTCTGCCGTCCATCCAAGTCGGATCGTA
>JAZROH010000038.1:0-20862 GCA_045648645.1 Clostridia bacterium
CGCTGATTTTAATGTGTGCATCCTCTGCATTTGTGTTTAAAATCATGATGCTTTCATGCCCGATATACGAAGCTTTCGGGTTAGGCTCCGGTGACGGACGGTAACCGTCTACAATAAACCATTCTTTTTTTCCGCCCAAAATATCACTTCCTCTTCTATATAAAACAATGTTCAAAATATAAAATATGTTTTGTATGGAACAAGGGTGTGAAACTTAGGTTTTCACACCCTTGTTTGGCTTATTTTGATACCGAAACCATAGGTCTAAGTTGCGCATCCCAGAGGAACGGTTTAAAAATCGCATGTGGCGACAGGTGAATTGTATCTCCGTTATGCAAAAAAGAAACAAGCTCTCTTACACCGTTTTGCACAATATATATTGCGCCTTTCACTCCATCCGCCGCATGCATCGTCGCAATTCCGGGTGTAAGATTTGTAAGCATTACATTGTTTCTGTAAAGCCCGGAAGAAGGCGTCTGCATAATGCTGAATATCAGCAGCGTCCGGGGCGGCACTTCGGCGAAAAGTACGCCCCGCTCCATCCCGCAGTCCACCGCAGGTCCTACAAGCTGCCGAGCAAATGTACCGCCCTCCACCGGCACACTGCCCTCTTCCGTTTCACTTCCGAAGTTATAAAACGCCGCATAATATGCGTCCCCGCTTTTCCAGCATTTGTACCACACGTCAGCCGTTATCTCACCATGCGGAAAACGCAGTCCTTCGTTTAGTGCTGCAAGGGTTTCCGCCGAAAGCGTTTCAGCGGTTTCTTCCTCTATTCATAACCCGTTCCCAATCTCCCGCATGCGAAGCATCACCACGGCGGACTCCGCACGGGTCAGATTTCCGGTGGGATTTAATGCGCCTGTATCATCCCCTTTGATAATGGATGCCGTAATCATGTTTGCCATGGGGAATTTAGCATAGTCGGAAACCGAAGCGCCGTCAGTGTACGCTGCAAGACTTGCAACGCTTCCCTCGCCGCCCAGACGGTTTATATACCGCAGTGCGCGAACACAAAGCACGATAGCATCCTGTCGGCTAATATTCGCCTCGGGGGCAAAGGTGCCGTCTCCCATTCCGGTGAAGATTCCTACTTCTTTACCAATGGCAATTTCGCGACTATAAGAATCTGTTGCCGATACATCTGTGAAAGAATTTTGGATATCATAATCCTCTACGCAAATTCCAAGTGTACGGATTAAAGATTTGGCAAAGTCTCCGCGTGTTACGGGTACGGACGGTGCAAAGCTATGCGCATCTGCACCTTCTACCAAATCTTTGGCGGAAAGGGTTTCAATGGAATGCTTTGCCCAATCATATCCTGCAAGGTCTGCATAACGTTCTTCTGCCAATTTTTCCGCTGTTACGCCCGGTGCGTCAAATTCAATTACAACAGCTCCCCGTTCTTCAACCAAAACCGAAATTGTATCGCCGTTCTGTGCCACATCGGCATCCTTGCCTCCATATAAAACGTGGAACGAATTTCCGGAAAGAGAAACCTTTTTATTCATGCTCAAAAGAGGAACTTGAATAGTTGTCTCTGTATTTTCGCGATTGAGCACTACCATACATACCTTGCCATTCTTCAGCACTCCTCTGTATTCATAGCCTGTGTACAGACCCTTGTTAAACAGAGGATACTCACCATATCTGAAGGTATCATATGCGAATGCCTGCTCCTCGCGAGCGAATTCTGTAAGTCCCGGCCAAAGCTCGGTTTCTTCTATGTCCTTCGAGCCATACGAATCTTCAATACAGTAATACCCTTCTCCATGGGAATCCGACAAAAGCGCCTGATACCAAAAGCTACGAATTTCCGTTATATCCGGGAAATAGTCGCGCCAATAAAACATCTGATGCACCGCATAAGTCGGTTTTACCCCACGGGCTGCGGCAACCGCAATCTCCGTACAATTACGTACATGAACAGAAGGCTCAAACATATTGCCCGGATACGGATCGTAAACAAATACATCACAGTATTTTGCAGTTTCAACAAAACTTTGTTCAAATGTTTCAAGACAATATACGGGATGCGTGGAATCAATGCCGCGGATGGTCTTATATGCTTCCTTTAAATAATACGGCGCTTTCTCAAACCCGTTGGCAATCCCCGCGAAGGGCTCGTCCATTACCGCATAGCCAAACACATTGGGATTATCCTTGAAGGCTTCCACAACCACTTTTGTGGATTCAATATTTTTCGGATGAGAAGCCGGAAGCATGCCGTAATACAAGCATATGAGTCCCTTCAGATTATATTTTTCCAGTTCCTCAAAAATTGCATCCAGTTTCGTAGGATCATCGGGATATATATGCGCCCATCCGTACGGAATCTGTACAACATTGATGCCGGCTGCGGCGCAGTTTTTATACCACTCGGTTGGGACATGGTACCCGATGGTGGGAATAAACACACTGCCATCGGCATTTAAATAGTTTAAATTCTCGTCAATCACCTTCGGGCGGTCGTACTTATATATGTCTGTTTTCTGCGTTTCCAATGGTGTTTGGTTTGCATCCTTAACGGTAACCTCAACCGTGTATTCCTTTTTCTTCTCTGTAAGATAAGAAAGATTGTATGCAAAGGTTGCCTTATCTTCGAAAAATTCATTGTTTTTCTGCTCGTAAAGAACAGTATCCCCGTCCTTTAGTGCAAAGTCTGCATACACAGCATCCGCCTTATGGCGCTTTGCAGTGGCAATCCCCTGTGCCGTTCCCGGATAATAAAAAACACTATCGGTGGAAACGGTGGCAACAGGTGCTTTCCCCATTTGTTTGAAAGTTACGTTATCAAACCAAACAGACCCCGTTGTGAAAAGGCGCAAATAAAAATCTACATAATAGCATTCGTCAGGCGCTGTATATTCCTGGTACACCTGCGTCCACTGCCGTTCGTTTGCAGGGGTAAGCGTTTCGGACATCGTATCACGATCCATATAAACGCCGTCTTTGGAAATCCCTTCATATTTGAAACGGACTGCGCCTTGTGTCGTTTCTGCAACGCCCTCTGTCCTTACCCAAACGGTAATGCCGTATTTCGTACGCGGCTGTACGGGAACACGCTGACGCACCCAAGGGTTGCCCCCGGTTTCCGTGGAAATTTTAACGGATGTTCCGCTGCCGCCATAGCTTTTCTCTCCTGTTTCCAGAGAAATCATACCCTCCGTCCAGCTGCCGCGCATGGGCATCCAGCCCTCGGCACCTCCGTCCACCGTCTTTTTCTCAAAGTCACCGTTTACAATTAAATCCGAAGCATCTTTGTAGGCAGACTGGAGCGTTACCAACGGAAGCGGCTCTAAATCCGGCGGTGCTTCTCCCCAAAGCTGTACATCATCCCATAGGATTTCTCCCGCTTCCCACAAACGGAGATAAACTCGCACCATAGTAGTACCTTCGGGTGTTTCAAAGGGAAAGACCTTCTTTTCCCACTGATTCAGCTCACCGGAAATTTCATAGTTTTTTCCGCCTAAATCAACCAGGCTTTTATCATCCGCAGTGCCGCTGTATTCAAGCTTTATCGCAGCGCCGCGACCAGTGCATTCTTTCAAAAACATCGTCCAAAGCTCCAGCGTATATTCCTTTCCGCCCGAAACGCCGGCTACCTTTTGGGAAATGTACACAGACTCGCCTTCCGAAACAAGTTTGACTGCCCGTGCTTCGCTGTGCGGTGCTTGTTCTTCCACAATAACGGTTTTTCCCATCTCAGCAGTGCCGGATAAAAGCCAACCTGTTGGATGCCCCGCAGAATGAATCTGTTCAAATCCTCCGTTTGTGACATACTGCATTTTCTCAGCTTCACTGCCCAAGACAGGCATGCCCACAAGAAGAAGTAATAAAGCAAGCAGTAACGCACATACTCTTTTTTTCTTCATAAATCTTTCCTCCCTGTCTCCATTCAATCCTCTTTGGATATTTTAAAATAGGATCCAAATGGTTTAAGCGACAAAACAGAATCGATGAAAAAGCTCTTAACGGAAATATCACCGTCGGACGGATGCGTTACCGTATTGGTCATATACGCCGGTACTGTCCAGCCGTTTTCTACTTTTTTGCTGCCATCGGAAAGAGACAGCGTACAAAGTGTTTTCACATTGTTTTCTGTTTTGTACACCGCCGTAACGGCAGTTCCGCTCTCTATCGAATGCCCGTGGAAGGTTATGCTGTTACCCGAAAGCGCCGCGGCGTCTTTGCCATCTTTCGTATATGCTCCGGTGAAAGCTTGCAGCTCTGCCTTTGCAAAGGAGACATCATCCAGGAAAAACGCGGCATCCGCGCTGTCCGCAGAAAGTATTACAGAGCCGGTTTCGGCACCTTCCGGTGCTGTAAAATATGCAACGTAGTGTCCCCATGCGGCAGAGGCTTTGGGGAATGTGCACGTATACGCAGTTTCACCGATTTGCATGGAAGCTTTCATGCCCGTCGCCCCTTCTTCCGGAAGCTTTGCCCAGAAGGAAAGCTTATAGGTCTCTTGCGCCTGGAGCGGCAAATCCGAAAGTGCCAATTCACTTCCCGCCGCTGCCGACAGCGCATATGCGCCGTTATGGGAAGCTGTATCAAGGGAATAGGGAGAAAGTACTGCTTCTGCCGTGGAGGATATTACAGAATCTACAAAGCCTGCCGGCTTACGATGTCCTTCACTGTCAATCGAATATACAGCTTCAAAGCCACGCGTTTCCATGGAGTCATACGGAGAAAGTGTCAGGTCATCCCAGATTACACTGCCCGTTCCCACATATTCCAGCTGTACAGCGTGTCCACTCTTGTTTGCATGCACCGGAATTTCAAATTTCTCCCATTTTCCGCCGGTGGTGTAAAGCTTGCCGGTATCCCGCTCATAATTCGTTTTGTCATCATTGCCTCCACTTGTGTTCGGCACAACCACATTCGTCTGCTCTCGAACACTGGCAAAGCCCGTGCCCTCTGTTTTAAAATAGCCTGACAGAATATATTTGGGCACATCAAACGTATTGTCAACGGCATACCCTGCCGCCGCCTGGAAATTGAGAATAGCGGAAAGCCCTGCCTCTGCTGCGGTATCCCCGTCTGTTTTCTCCATTTTAAAGGCTTTACCTTGTCTCCCGTTATACGTCTCCGCCGCTGAGAGCGTAACCGTTTTATAGTTTTTTCCCAAAGCACCGGTTTTGGACACATTTACTGTTCTGTCATATCCCGTAAACACCTTGATGTGTGCCGGCACTTCTACGCTGTTGCCATCCACTGTTACATTCTTTGTTTCCTCCATATTTCCGGCATTTCCGAGAAAGTTTACCGCAGAATCCGTGATCGGCTCCAAGCTGATACCATCCCAGAAAATCGTGCTGTTATCGTCGCATTTACTCGGCTTGACACTCATAAGTTGGATGATTACATATTTAGCATCATCCGGCACAAAAATGACGGCACTCGCTTTTGTCCACTCGCCCCCCGTTGCATGAAGGGGCAAATACACATACTCGTAATTCACATTATCCTTGTCTTTAACATTCAATAAAACCTGTGCGGTTTTTTCCCCGGCACTCAGCTTTTCGTTTTCGGTTTCCGGAAGCATGGCTTTGTACCACGCCGAAAAAATGTAATACCGATTATCCGTATTACTGTCTACATTTACGTAATGTCTTACGGTAGAAACAGCACCCGCCGTAAGCGGTGTTGCCAGATAGTTGCTACCGTCAGGCGAAGCAGTGTATCCGGCATCTGTATTTTTCACCAGCGAAGGAGAGCCCGCATAGTTCTCCCAGCCTTGGAAATAACCATTCTTATCTAAAAGTTCGTTGTCAAAACCGGGGTCTTTTATCACGAGATTTGCGGTTGTCTCTGCCGTATCCGCCGCCAGCGCGGAAGGAACAAAAAATACGCTCATTACCAAAACCAAAAACATGCCTATAATTTTTCTGGACTTCATAGTATAAACCTCCTAAAATAAAGTTTTAGTTTACATTCCCTTGCTTTATCCAATTCCATGCAATTCTTTCTGTTGAAAGTCCAATGTCCGCGACACAGTTGGAGCAAAGGATAATTCCTTCAATTTCACCTTTTGCCGTTTTTTCTTCCACGAATGCAATCTGCCTTTTCATTCTTTCATCGGAAAGCGGGCATCTATTGCCATAGTCCCACATGTACACGCCCATCATCATGCGCACATCGCCTGCCAGTTCGCGAATGCGCTTATAATTTTCTTCCAGCTTATCCAGATTTTCACCAAACCATGTCCAAAAGGTAAAAAGATCAAATTCCCGAAGCCGACTCGTAATTTCAGCCGGGTCTTCTTCAAGGTCCCTTTCGTACATAACAGTCCATAATTCGATTTTCCGGTCCAGGGTATTATGTAATTTTTCCCGCATCCGCGCAAGCACTTCCGGCGTGTAGGTTTCGAGGCGTTCCGGCTTTACGAAATCATCCATAATACCCGCCATCACATTCGGATGCTCCTTTGCCACCTCCAAAATCTCATCCAAATCGTCCTTTCCGTTTGTATGGAACTTACAGCCGCCGGAGCCAATAATGGAAAGCACAATTTGTTTAAGTTCCGCGAGAGCCTTCACTTCCTCTTGCAGAGAAAGATCCGTATCCACTCCCATCTTTACCCGGCACAGATTTTCAATCCCGAAATGCTCTGCTCCTTCTTTTGGGGACATGCGATTTACGCCCGGCAGTCCGTACGCTTCCTCTGCGTGATGCGCACCTGCTGTTTGTCCCCAAAGCCAAATTTTACTTCTGTCCATATCTGCCACCTCCAAAAAAATTTATTGACAATATTATGATACCATGATAAAATGAAGAAAACAATAAATGTTTTTGCGTATTTTTTTGGACATTATAAACACATGGAAACAAATGTAAATACGGAAACAAAAGGTTTTATAAAAAAGTTTGGATATTATTGATTTCACTTTGCACTTTTAGAAAAGGAGGCCATTATGATTTCGATTTCAGAAGAAGAACTCAAGACACTGCAAGTGTGTGTACAATCAGGCAATCTTGTTTCCTGTCGTAACACATGGGGCGGTACCAATATGATAGGGGACAGCGAAAAGCTCTATTTCGTACTCGACGGCGAATTTATTTACGAAATCGGCGGTAAAAATTTTCTTGTAAAGGCAGGACAAATGGTTTATATCCCCGCCAATACACTTTACAACTGTCGCCTCACAAGGAAGCAAAAACTAAACAAATATTATATTCATTATACCGCAACCATCCAAAATGAAAGTCTGTTTCAAAAGCTTGGAATTTCAAATGATAATTATGTTTTGACAATTGCAGACCGCGCGCCGGTGGAAAAAATGTTTCAAAAGCTTTTTTACTTTACCGATTATTTCAGCAGCACAGCAAAATTAGTGCAGCAACAAGCAGTGCTTACGGAAATTATTGCCTTCTATATTGAACGCTGTTTTACATCCTCTTCCACTTCTGTGCCAAAATTACGTGAAAAATTCGCTGAAATTGTTACGTACATGGAAAACCATTTGGCAGAACCGTTGACTCTTACGGATTTATCCAATATGCAGCTTATGAATTCCTCCCAGCTCGTTCGAGAATTCCGTCAGGCATTCGGCTTATCGCCAATGCGCTATTTTGATAAACTACGCGTAGAAAAGGCAGAATACCTTCTGCGGGAAACCGACTCCCCTGTTCATATGATTGCCTGTGCGATAGGTATCGTTGACCAAGCTTACTTTTCGCGTTTCTTCAAAAATCATACGAGCATGACACCGACGGAGTACAGAAAATCTTTTTAATTTCTTTACAAATTCTCATTAAGATGCCCCCGCCAATTTTGGCAGGGGCATCGGTCAATTTATATGATTATTTGTCACAGCAATCACAAGTGATACCGCTTTCGCCTACGTTTGCATCAATGCCGTAGCAAATCGGTATTTTAATACATACTTTTTGTGTTACGATAACATCACAAGTATTTTTTTGCTTATCCTGCAAGCATTTTACTTCGGGGTCTCCGCAGCACTCCATAACAATGTCTCCTACAATTGCTTTCGGTTTTAGTTGAAGCGGAACATTTACGTCCGCATACTGCTGACCGACCTTCAGACAATCATCCTTTTTGTATATAGCTTCAACATCCAAGCTTTCCGCTTCCATTTTGGAAACCATTTTTCGTGTTACATATTCTGACATACTATGCCTCCTTTCCACTTTTTTCATTATATTTTATGTTGAAAAACAGAAAATGTTCCTGTATCCATTCCATTTTCAAAATAAAAATTTACGGCATAATCGGTACACTTCGTCCATATACTGTACAAACTATTTCCGTAAAGGAGGATAAAAATGCATATATACGAGGATATTGCTAAGAGAACGGACGGTGATATTTACATCGGCGTAGTCGGTCCCGTACGCACAGGAAAATCGACATTCATTAAAAAATTTATGGATTTACTTGTTCTGCCAAACATCAGCGGTGAATATCGCCGCGAGCGGGCGCAAGACGAGTTACCGCAAAGTGCAGCGGGCCGCACCATCATGACCACAGAACCCAAATTCATTCCCAATGAAGCAGTAGAAATACAGCTTGACGGCGGGGCAAACTTAAAGGTGCGTATGATAGACTGCGTGGGGTATATGGTTGACGGCGCACTCGGAAGTACGGAAGACGGGGAAATTCGCATGGTAAAAACGCCGTGGTATGCTGAAGAAATTCCCTTTGACCGTGCGGCTGAAATTGGTACGCAAAAGGTAATACGCGAGCATTCTACTATTGGACTTGTTATTACCACGGACAGTTCCATAACAGAAATACCGCGTGAAAATTATGTTCCCGCCGAGGAGCGCGTTATTTCTGAGCTTACGGAGCTTGGAAAGCCATTTATTGTTATCCTCAACAGCACCGAACCGCATTCTGCATCCTGCCAGACCTTAAGGGATGAAATGGAAGAAAAATACGGCGTTCCTGTACTGCCTTTAAACTGCGCACTACTTGACCGTGAAGATATAAACGGTATTATTGAACGCGTACTGTTTGAATTTCCCCTTTCCGAAATTGCCATTGACCTTCCGGGCTGGGTGGACGGACTGGAGGACACGGATGAAATTAAAACAGGTCTTATCGATGCCATCTCCGGCAGTATGGATGGCATTACACGCGTTCGCCATATGGATAAAATGCTGGAGAGAATTAAAGCCTGCCCGTATGCAGAAGCGGCAAGCATACAGGACATAAACCTTGCAAACGGGCGCGTTCGATTTACGGTATCTTCCCCGGCAGGACTCTTTTACGATGTACTAAGCCGCGCAACAGGACTTACGATTGACGGTGAAGAAGCCCTCATGCATGTTATGCGTGAGCTTTCAGATGCAAAACGAAAATATGATAAGCTTGCCTATGCACTACATGAGGTTGAGGAAACAGGCTATGGTATCGTAACGCCCGACATTGACGATTTACATTTGGAAGAGCCAGAAATCGTTCGCCACGGGGGCAGATTCGGTATCCGTCTTCGCGCCAGTGCCCCCTCCATCCACATGCTTCGGGCGGACGTAGAAACGGAAGTCAGCCCCATTGTGGGAACGGAAAAGCAATCGGAAGAACTTGTGCAGTATCTTCTCAGCGAATTTGAAGTTGATCCCAAGAAAATCTGGGAATCCAATTTGTTCGGGAAATCATTGCATGCACTTGTAAATGAAGGACTCCATAATAAGCTTTACCGTATGCCGGAAGCGGCGCAAGGAAAATTACGCGAAACACTGGAACGCATCATTAACGAAGGTAGCGGTGGACTTATCTGCATCATTCTATAAACCATTTTTAAAAGGGAGCGATACAACGCTCCCTTTTGATGTAATTTATTCTTGCGGACGCAAGTTGGTATCCCACTCAAATGCACGAACCCATGCCCCCTTTGTTACCGATACGGTTTCTCCTTCCGTATATAGTCTCAAAAGCTCGAACACTCCATCCTCATTTCCATAGATTGCCACCTTTCCCCGCACCGTGTAGGTTACATTTTCACGGGGGATTGCCTCTGCAATATTATCTATATAAAGACCAGCCATCGGTAAATCCGTTATCCGAAGTACACAGAGGTTAAGCGGCTCAACCATAATCTCTGTAGAATCCTCACGAAGTAAAACGGTGCTATTCTCAGCGCCAAGCAAAATTTTAGCATATTGCCCAGATTCAGGTACGACTATACTTTCTGCATTATTTCCGGTATTATAAAGATACACAAAATCCCCGTCTACCATTTGCCAAACATGATTTGAAGTTGTGCCCGTGTTTTCTCCATCTAAAAGAGCAGTGCAAATTTGTTTTGCCTCGTTTCCCGTAAAGCCCCAATAGACTTGCTCTATTTCCGGATGCTTTGAAAGATACCACACTCTATCCAAAAGCACTGCCGCTTCGGCGCGGGTCAATATTTTAGAATGAGTGGCATTGCTTTCAACCCGAATGCTATGCAAAGACACGGTTAAATCTACAGCGGCATTTTGCATTTTAAGTGCTTTTTCCGCCATGTACACGGCGTCTTCCGCTGTCATTTCTTCATTATTCTTTTCTGAAAAGCTATATCCTGTAATACGGGAAAGGGCATCTTTAAATTCACCATCGTGCACAGCCTCTTCAGGGCAAAACTCCCATATGCTTTTCCCTTTAAAAATCCCAAGGCGATGCATTCTTGTCGCCTGTTGCCACGACAAGGCGGCATCTGTCATATCCTCAAATGAAGAAGTATACAATGCACCAAAATCTATTTTTTCTTCCGGTGTTATTTTATAAAGAAGAGCTTCCGTTCCGTAAAGCGAAAGGGTCAATTGTGCC
Organism: Clostridia bacterium; assembly: GCA_045648645.1. Classification (GTDB taxonomy): domain Bacteria; phylum Bacillota; class Clostridia; order UMGS1883; family UMGS1540; genus SIG447. Next base: position 10,781 of record JAZROH010000038.1, read on the forward strand.
TCTCCATAAAACACGCCTGTTTCTTTTCCGGCAATACAGGATGCACGATAAGCCTTGATTCTAATATCTCCTGCCGAACTTCGAAGCGGAATAACTACTTCCGTGCTCCGCCCCTCTTCCTTGCCCAAAACAAGGATGTACACATTTTCTCCGTCCACCCAGCCTCTATATCGGTATGCTTCCTCTTCCCGCGCGCAAAACAGCGGCGTTTTATCAAAAACAAGGTGGTCATACGCAAATTGTTTCTCTTTAGCTTCAAAACTGCAAAGTGCATTCCAAAGCGCACCGTCATCCCGTGCATTCCATATAGGAAGTACCTCACCACTGGCATCTACATCCGCCTCGCGAATGTTAAAGTATCCTATCGCATTTGCGCCCGCCAAGAGTGCCTGCCAATTATTATTGCGTCCATCCAGCGGGGTGGGCCACCGCCCATGCGTCGTATAATAGGTTTCCAAAAGGGCATAAACAGGCTTTTTGTAATTCACCCCTTCCCTTGCCCGCGCAGTTTGCGTATATACATACTGCGTACCTGCGGCGGCATACGGGTCAATACAGAGAATATCCACATACTTTCCTGTTTCTTTATAATAGTTCCCTACTGCCTCCATTGCCATAATCGGTCTGTTTTTATCGAGGCTACGGATAAGCCGGTATGAATTTTCCATGTCCAGTTCCGGATTATGCAGCTTCAAAAACACTTCATCCATAACACCATAGCCGAAAAGTGCCGGATGATTTTGCACCTGAGGGTCACTCAAAATGGATATTGTCGTTTCAATATTTGCTTCATTTCCCGCCGGCAACATTGCATTGTACAATGCAATAAAGCCCATAATCCCTGCCCGTTGTGCGGCATCCAGCGCCTCCACAGCTTGCTCCGGCTTAGAAAATGCACCCATTTGCACAAGGTTTATGCCGGCTTCCTTCACCTTTTCATACTGGTCGGGATTTACCTTATACGCAAAAAGCGGATAAAACGGCTCTTTACCATTTTTCATATACACGCCGTCCTGTCCCAAAAAGATAGGTCTATCATATACATATATCTGCTTTGATTTGCATTCCGCCACATTTCCGTTTAAATCATAAAGCGTTGCCTTTGCAATATAGGGGTATTCTTTTTTCTCCAGCTCCTCAAGCGGGAACTTGACTTGGGTTTTTCCGGATACACTGCTTATATCCGTTTTCTGCCATACGGTATTATTGCCATCCAATATTTCAAAGTCGACCTTTGCAGTTTCAAAGGCAGGAAAATAAGACAAATTTACTGCAGTTGAAAACGTGCCTTCTGTTTCATCGCTATAAAAAAACACAGCACTTGTTTCAAACTGCAATGGCGCCGGGGGACGCGACATCCGAATTGTGATATTATCTATATAACACCGCGCATCCTCTGTTTCTGTGCCCTGCAAAAGACGTGCTAATATCGTAGCTTCCGTGGCATTTTCGGGAACTTTTATCTTTTCTTCCGTGTATTTCCACACGCCCGTGCCTGCTCCTTTAATGTGTTTTCCACCGTACCCTTCAGCACCGGGTAAAGTTCTGTCCGTGTAAAACTCGAACTTAAGCGCGCTTTCTCCCCCGCCTTCATTCTTATACCAAAAGCTTACCGTATACTCTGCGCCACCTACAAGCGGGATAATTTGATAGCAATAAGGATTTTTGAGTCCATTCCCTTTTGGAATAGAAATTTCCAGGGCGTCACTCCCATCCTGTGAAGCATTTTCCGCCACCTTAAGGAAGGGTGCCGAAGTTCGGTTATATCCCCAACCAGAAAAAGTGTTGCCGTTATTTTCATTAAAATTGCCATTTACAAGTGTGTTATTCGATATGCCGCTATTATTCCATTCTCCCGTATACGGCTTTTCAAGTTTACTACGCATTTCATGTTCTTTATAAAGCGACTCGCGAAACGTCGTTCCCAGCGCTATATGCGGTTTTACCTTTCCCAAAAGTGCAGTATTATCCACATGAAGTTCCGCCTCACCATCCATACGAATATGGAAAATAATACGTGTGGTTTCGGACGGCACGGTAATGCTATAAGAAACCTTTGTCCAGCTTGTATTTGCCGCAATGGGATGACGAAGCGTTGTTATTGTTTGATGCGAACTGCCTACTTCTTTTTGAAAAATGATATTAAGACGAAGTTGCCCTTCGCCTTTGATATGCCGCATATAGGAAGAAAATGCATAAGTTTCGTTTGGAACAAACGCCGTTAGAATTTGGCTAAGATATATCCTGCCGCCTTCTTTGCCGGATAGTATGGCAAAGTTATCCCCTTCGTGTGCATCTCCTCGCGCAGTTTGAAAAAAAGCACCTTCCGCATAAATATCGTGCGATACTGTCCATCCTGTCGGCTTTCCATCCTCCGCCACCGTTTCAAAGCCGCTGTTTACAAGAAGGTTATAGGTATCATCTGCATGTTTTTCTACATATACCGATTGATTTTCAGAAGGAAGTGCAGACGAATAGGACACCGCTTGCGTCCCCATGCATAGCGAAGCTACAAGAAACAAAGCCAAACATACTATAATACCGATTTTTTTCATAAGGCACTCCTTTCTGTACATAAGGGCGTGTTAAAATCCCTCTTTTTAACACGCCCTCTTTGTTTTCGCAAAACAGCCTCACCACCCGTTTTGCGCTTTTCATTCCATTTCTATTTCCATCCTAGAATTCGTTCCATGATTACTGCGGCTTCTGCACGGGTTGTATTGCCGAGTGGCTGAACCGAGCCATCCGCATATCCGCGAACAATCCCCACATTTACCATGCTGCCGATATCTGCTACGGCATAATCTGCAATGCTACCCGCATCTGTAAATGCAGATACATCTCCGGCTGTAAGTTCTTTTACTAGACGCATGCCGCGGGCACAAATGACCATCAAATCCTGTCTGGAAATTTCCGTTTCAGGCATAAATTCGCCGTTTCCTACACCCTTTAAAATGCCGAGCGCTTTGCCGATTGCAATTTCTTTTGCGTAATGTGCTCCCGGCATAACATCGGTGAAATTATCTGTACTTTCCGCAGTAAGTCCTAAAGTACGAACAAGGAACATAGCGAAATCACCGCGGGTAATCTTCTGCCCCGGCGCAAACGTATGTGCACCGATGGCATTCGAAATTCCTTTTGCGTCTAAATTTACAATCGCTTCATATGCCCAATCATAGCCCGAAAGGTCATGGAAGCGCGTGCCTGTCACAAGCGAAAGAGCAGATGCGTCCCCCGGCGTAATCTTATAAAGTGCCACACCGCTGGGAACAAGGTTTACCGTAAGCGTTCCATTTCCTTTAATTGCTTCGCCCATACCCCCGTGTGCACACACTGCCGTAAATTCGCCTATAGTCGCTTTTCCGTTTACGCTTGTAAGCGGAACAGAAACTGTTTGTGCCGTATCCTTGCGGTTTAAAATCACCATGTGAAGCGTGCCTTCTTTTACAAAGGACACCGCCCAGAAATCGTTTGTTCTGTAGTTACTGAATATTGGATACTTATCATACACAAAGGCATCAAAGGCATCCTGTTGTTCATTTTGCGCAAACTCCGTAATGTACGGCCAAAGCTCGGTTTCGTTCAAATCTGCTTTATCCACGCTGTCACGAAATTTGAAATAGCCGACACTGGAAGCCCCTGCAATCAGGGACTGATACAGCATATTGCGCATTTCATCCCCTGTGGGAAAATACTCCTGCCACAAAATAGCCTGTAGAAGCGAATATACCGGTTTTCTACCCTTTACTGCCTTTACAGCCATTTCCACGCGCTGAGCCGGGAATGTTTCCGGTGCATCGTGATTGCCCGGGTACGGGTCAATGCAGAGAATGTCTACGTACCGCCCCGCTTCCGCCATTTTATCCGTCGCTTCTGCAACGAATACAGGATGATTCGGGTCTGCATTTCGAATGGCTATATACGATTTTCGCAAATCCTCATACGGATTTGGAATGTGATTGAAGGTTTCGTCCATTACCATCCAGGCAAACAGCGCCGGATGGTCTTTTAAGGCGGGCACAACAATTTCCGTTGTTGCGATATTTGCATCGTTGCCTGCGGGCTTCATGTTCCGGTAAAGCGCTACCATGCACATAACGCCTGCCGCTTCCGCCTTATCAAGCGCGTCGCGCAAGTATGCAATCAGCGCATCTCCCTCTCTGTCCGTAGGCATTCCAAGCTGTGCAACTACGATACCGTTTTGTGCACCCACTTCATATTCACCGCTACCGTAGCGGTATGCAAATATGGGGTTTATGGTCTTTCCGTTTTTCGTATATACACCGTCTGCACTTAGGTATGTGGGTCTGTCATACTTATAAATTTTCCATTCGTTCGTATGCCCTGCCGCTGAAACTTCAATTTTATATTCCGCCTGCTTTTCGGTAAGAAGGGCCACATCATACGTAAAGGAAGCCGTGCCGCCAATGGTCGGCACACCCAGTTTTTCTGCAAGTACCACGCCATCCTTTGTAAGGCGGAAATCTACAGCCGCTCCTGCAATTTCAGGGTAAGCCACCGTATTGAGCGCTGCCGTTGCTACACCGGGGGCTGTGTGATCGGAGTAATAGAAAACTTCATCGGTAGTTACGCTTACACCGCTTGGCTTTTCGGTATTACACAGCATCACATCGTCAAGCCAGAAGGTGCCAAGTCCGTATACGCGCGGTAAAATTTTGATAGAAGTTGCTTCGGGCGGTGCGGTGAAGGTGTGCAAAATCTGTATCCACTGCTTGCCCGTGGTCTTATACTGCCCCATTCTGCCTTCGCTGTAGTGTCCGCCTTCAGCCTTGGGCTTATCGCTGTAAAATTCAATTTTTACGGAAGCATATCCCGTTGTATCTTCTTCAATATAAATCCATGCGCTGAGCTGATAAGTAGCACCCGGAATAATCGGCGCCTGCTGCAGCGTATACGGATTATCTCCTTGTTCTACATTGGAAATTCGAGCACTTCGGCTGCTGTTGTGTCCGAAATCTTTAATGTAGGTTGTTTTTATATTTCCTTCCCATGTATCCGACTTATAGGGATTCCAACCCCAAGGACCGCCGTTTGAAGAGTTTTCGTCGTTTTCAAAATCGCCGTTTGTAAGCACACTCGGAAGCCCTTCAAGGAAAACCTCCGGCTCCTTCTCCTCTTCTTTTTCTTCTTTATTCGTCGGGTTTTGCGGAGCAGGCTGCGGAACTATCGGCTCCGGCACGGACGTACTTTCAGCCTTAGGACCTGCCAGCGTAATGGCATCCCAAATTACATCACCGCCGCCAAGAAGACGAACTAAAATGTTTGCGCGGGTTGCGCCTTCAGGTGCAAGGAAGGTAATCACCTTTGCGTCAAAATCCGCGGTGGTTTCTGCATAAGATACTTTTACACCCTTATCCGAAAGCGCCGTATTGCCGGAATAAAATTCCATTTTAATCTGCGCACCACTGCCTGCAAATTCCTTTGCTTTCAAATATGCGGTAAAAATATACTCGCTACCGCCTACAAGACCGGTAACACTTTGCGTAACCGTCATATTTCCTTCGGGTGCAAACATGCGAAGTCCTTTTTTTCCGTCTTTTGCGATATCTGTAAGCTCAAGATTTGTCCCCAGAGCCGTTCCGGAAAGAAGCGACCAACTGGCAAGCGAGCCATCGGCATTCACTTCTTCAAAGCTGCCGTTTCGTATAAACTCTGCTTTTCCGTCCGCAGAAACCGGTGCTTCTCCCTCACCCATGAGCGTTACGCTGTCCCAGGTTACATCGCCACCACCGAGAACACGGAGCAAAAGATTTGCGCGCGTGGTCCCTGCAGGCGTTGTGAAAGTGATAACCTCGGGGGCAAAGCCTTCGCTGACTTCTTTATAGCTATGCTTTACGCCCGTTGTGATTGCCGTATCACCTGCATAAAACTCAAGCTTTATCTGAGCGCTGCCGACAATTTTCTGCATTAGCATATATGCCGTAAGTACATATTCTGTTTCGCCTGTAAGACCTGTAACGCGCTGCGTTATCGTTACATTTTCTGTTTCCGAAGAAAGTCTTACAGCATTTTTGCCCTCATGCGCCTTTTCCACTATGGAAATAAACTGTGCCCCGCCCTGCAGGCTCCAGCTTGCAGGAAGACCATCTGCCGTAAGCTCTTCAAAGCTGCCATTTCGAACAAAATCTATTTTCTCAGCACTTGCAGGAATACAGCCTATGCCGAGAAGCATGAAAACCGCAAGTAAAAGGCTAAGTATACGTTTCATCCTGTTTCTCCTTATCATTATTGTATCATAATTCGATGCATCAGAACTGCCGCTTCTGCGCGGGTGGTGTTCCCAAGGGGATTGATTGTTCCGTCAGCGTTTCCTTTAATAAGCCCTGCGGCTACCATGGCACTTACATGCTCCGCCGCATAATCCGCTATCTGTTCTCTATCTGAAAACGCGGTCAGGTCCGTGCCGCCCGAAAGCTTCATGCCACGGGAAATTATCGTCATCATATCCTGTCTTGTGACAGTTGCCTCGGGATTGTACCGATTATCCCCTATACCGTTTACTATCCCGTTTGCTTTACCGATTGTGATTTCTTTTGCGTAAGGGTGGTCAGAAGGGACATCGCTGAAGGCTTCCGCCGTGCCCTCAGTAATCCCAAGTGCACGCACTAAAAATGCTGCCAGTTCTGCTCGGGTAATATTTTCAGCCGGTGCATACGACCAAGTGTTTCTGCCGTCAATAATCCCTTGGTCAGCAAGATATGCAATTTGCTGCCGTGCCCAGTTATGTCCTTCCAAATCCTCAAAGCCTGTGGGACGAAGCAATGAAAAATCCACTGCATCTGTGGGCGTAATTTTATACAGCACGGCTTCAATTCCGTTAATGGTTAAATCCAGCGTACCGCTCCCCGTAAAGGTTTGTGTTTCTCTCCCTGCAACAACCTCTGCGGTATATGCCCCAATTTTCACATTACCCGCAAAACTTGTAAGCGGTATAGATACAGGTTTTGCCTGTCCTTCAACAAGGCCAAGCACAACCATATAAATGTCGCCGTCTGCAACCCATGCGCTGTACCAATAGTCCTTCTCCCGCGATTCACAAAATTCAGGCGAAAGGTTTTTCACAAAATGACTATATGCAATTTCCTTTTCCTTTTCACCAAAGGTTTTCAAAGCGTTCCAGAGAAGCCCGCCGTCACGCGCATTCCAAATGGCCACATCCTCTCCATCCTTACCAACATCAGAGTCGCTTATGGAGTAATACCCAACCGCGGTAGCCCCCGCAATCAGCGCCTGATAATTGTTATTCCGTCCATCCTCCGGACTTGGCCATCTGCCGTGTGTTGTATAATACGCTTCTAAAAGCGCATACACGGGCTTCTCATATTTTACAGCCGCACGCGCAATATCCGAACGCTTCGATGCGCTTTGTACACTCGCGGCACTATAGGGGTCAATGCAGAGAATATCTACATATTTTGCGGACTCACTATAATAAGTTTCCATCGCTTCCATCGTCATAATCGGGCGTTTTCTATCCAGACTCCGGATAAGACGATACGAATTTTCCATTACCTTTTCAGGATTGCTCAGCTGTAGAAACACCTCATCCATAACGCCGTATCCAAAGAGCGCGGGATGATTCTGCACACGCGGGTCACTCAAAATCTCAATCGTGCGGTCAATATTCGTTTCATCGCCAGCAGGCTTCATGCCGTAATAGAGGGCTATAAAGCCCATGATGCCCGCCTTTTCCGCCGCATCTAATCTTTCAACAGCCTGCTGGGCATTACTGAAAGAGCCCATCTGCACCAGATTTATCCCTGCCGTTGCCGCCTTTTCATAATGTTCGGGACGTACATGATACGCATATACGGGATAAAACGGCTCTTTTCCGTTTTTCATATACACGCCGTCAGCGCCGAGGTATTCGGGGCGCGGATACTTAAATATGTTCTGCGTCTGTACATCCGCTATACTGCCGTCCGGATTATATACCGTGACACGCACACAGTACGGATGCTCCTTCTGCGTTAAAAACGAAAGGTCAAAATCTGTTTTTCCCTTGCCGTCAATAGCCGTAATTCCCCGATTTTCCCAAATCAAATTTTTGCCGTCAAATACTTCAAAATCCATGCGCGCATTTACAAGCGCGGGGAAATACGCAAGGTTTGCGCTTGCAGTAAAGCTTGCACTATTTAAATCCTCATAAAAGAAGATAAGTCCTGTATCAAGCTTTATTGCCGCGGGCGGCTGAATCATGCTAATGCGGATATCATCTATATAAACTTCGGCATCCTCGGCACCACTTTGCAAAAGCCGTGCCAGCACCGACATTTCAGCGGTATTTGCCGACGGATAAAACTTGATGGAGGCTTCATGCCATGCGCCGTCATAAATATACTGCTCGGCACGGGCATGCAAGCTTCCCGTGGAGCCTGCGCCGGGGAGGCTTCTGTCCGACCAGTATTCCAGTTTTATAACCGGAACTGCTGCTGCGCCTTTTGTAATTTTATAGCGGTATGTAACCTGATATTCAGAGCCGCCGGTAACCTTTACATCCTGTGAATAAAACGGATTTTTCAGTCCGTCATCCTTTGAAATGGACAAACGAAGTGCATCACCGCCGTCATCCGCCTCTCCCTTTGCCACCGCACCAAAGGCTGCAAATTTATCCTGAAGCGTCCAGTTTTGGAAGAACGTGCCATCATTTTCCTCAAAGCTGTGGTTTTGCAAGATGGTTTCCGGCTGTCCCGGGAAGGGCTCGTCCTTCTTATATTTTTCCCCATAGGTTCTAATAACCTGCTGACTTTCTGCCGCTTCTTTGTCAAGCATGTTCCGAAACTCTACGCCATATCCCATATTTCCGGAAAGCTTGCCTAAAATTTTCACATCATCCCAATGGGCTTCCCCGCCGCCAATAAGACGAAGCATCACAATAAGACGTGCCGTTTCTTCCGGTGCGGTGAATGTATATTCAACCTTTTCCCATTTTCCCTCTATGGTTTTTAGCTGCTGCTTGAACGTTTCCACCGTCTGAAAGGAGTTTCCGGCGGTTTTCTGGCACTGAATATTCAGCGAGGTGTAACCCTCGGTTTCCGGCATTTTTCGAACATAAGCCGAAAAGGTGTAGGTTTCACCGGCTATAACATTCGTTACCGTTTGTGCCGCATACACAGAGGTTGTTTCCCCGAAAAAGCGGAGAAAATTCTCACCTTCCGCCGCATCCTGCGCGGCGGTCATAGCTTCCGAATAAGCCTTCCCGCCAAAGAGATTCCATCCGGTAGGAAGTCCGGAAGATGCCACCGTTTCAAACGTGCCGTTCTTTATAAGATTATAAACGCCATCCCCTTCGGCGGTAAACCGAATGGTCTGGTTTTCCGAAACGGATGCCTGCGGATATTTATCGTCTGCCGGGGCAGTCAGAGCAGGGGTTTCATCCGTCTGGGGCGAAGACGAAGCCGTGCCCGTGCCTTTTTCGCCAAGAATCTGCACGTTATCCCACCAGCATTCGCCTTCTTCATTTAGGCGCACCAAGAGAATCACGCGGGTAGCACCAGCAGGGGCTGTAGCTGCAGCGGTCACTGTTTCCCAAACGCCGCTTTTAGCGGGCTTAAAGGCTACGCTTTTATTATCGAGCGTTTCGTAGGAACCCTTTCCGTCCGGCTTTTGCCATGTAAGCTTTATGGAAGGTCCGCCGGAAAAAGAGCCTTTTGTTTTCAGGCTTGCAGAAAAGGTATATTCTGCACCACCTACAACATTTCCCATATTCGAAACGTACATATTCGTTCCCGTGTGGATGAAATGAATGGCATTTTTCCCTTCTGCCGCATTTTCCGTAGCTACTTCAAAACCGTTTCCAACCGTTGCTCCGCTAAGTCCCCAGCCTGTGGGCTTTCCGTCTGTTACCTCTTCAAAGCTTCCGTTTATAAGAATATTTTCTACCGTTGCCATTGAAGGCAGAGAAAACGACGAAAGCAGGAGGCAAAGAAGCGTTAAAAGCGCAATTTGTTTTTTCATGTGCTGTCTCCTTTCCAGAGGATGCTGTTACTCAGCTGCCGGGAAAGTAAAGCCGTTGCTATGCGGTTTAAGCCCTCCAAGGTCACTCCAACCCAATACCTTGA
>JAZROH010000039.1:0-3164 GCA_045648645.1 Clostridia bacterium
GAGGGTGGAAAACCCACACCGAGACGGTAAGCTTGCCGGAAAACACATATGCCGCAAACATTCATTTTCGTCTGCGGCTGAAAAATGCCGAGGTGTATCTCGATGATTTGTCCTTCACAGGGGCGCGGGTAGACGATTACATTGCCGTAATTGACCCCGAAACCCTTCCGGTATATACGGATAAGCCCATGGCGGCGGGCGCGACAGAGTTGATTCCGCATGGTGATTTTGAAACGGTGAATGCCGGCGGAACGCCCCAGAGCTGGAGCTCGAAGAATCAGGAATGGGATGATTGCGTACAGTACACGGAGGAATACTTTCGCGGAGTAAGCGGACACAGTGTAAAGCTTTCCACAAAGGCGGCAGATGAGCCGTTTGTGTCCTATCGTGCGCTCGGTATTACACCTATGAGCGAATATCAGGTCAGCGTGTACCTGAAAAGCCATGCGATTGGAAGCGAAGGCTTTGGATATAAGTTTGAATACCTGGACAGAGAGAAAAAGCTTATCCACGCGGAGCTTTCCGAACGGTTTCAGTATATTACGGGAGAGCATTGGGTGAAATTTGCGGTGTTGTTTACGGCACCGGAAAATTGCGACAGCGTGCGGATCTCCTTCCGCCTTTTTACTACGGGGACGGTGTATCTGGACGATGCTTCCTGTTACCAAACGGAAGCACCCTACTATTTGCGGCTTTCCACAGACCAGGTCTTCTACTATTCGGATGCGGATGTGATTTCAGCATCGGCGCATGCAAACCTGCATACGTATACCGCCTTGGCGAAAGAAGCGGTGACCTTTCGTCTGTGCTATAACGGCGCGGCGGTGGGCGAGCCGAAAACAGTTCCCCTTGCTTCCGGTACGGCGCAGTGCACCTTTCCGGTTTCGGATTTGGCGGTGGAAAAGACAGAATATACGATAGAAGCCACCCTTGCCGACAATACGGAAACGGCCTCGGTGTATCGCTATCCGAGACCTTCCGCACTTTCAAAGGATGGCACGTACCAAAAGGACGGTGCTCCCTTTCATCCGGTGTTTGCGTACCATGTGGAAACTGAGGATTATGAGAAGGTGAAGGAAGCCGGCATCAATGTTGTGCAAGGGTCCTGCACCCAGAAAACACTGGACGCGGCATACGCGGAGGACCTTATGGTGCTTGTGGTGCTCTACAATAATATGCTTTGTGCAGGGCATCCGAAAAACGAAGCGCTGACAAGGGCGCGTGTGGAAGCATACAAGGACCATCCGGCAGTTTTTGCGTGGGCAATTATGGATGAGCCATCCTCCAATGACCCGGGCGGCGAACGCCACCTTAAAAATGCATATAAAATCATACGGGAAATCGATGACGAGCACCCTGTGTTTGTGATGGATGTGGGGGAGAATAAGCACAACGTCATAAAATATGCAGACATATTCGGCATTGACCCGTATGTGGGAGAGGAAAATGAATTTACCACATATGTGGCGGAGAAAACAGCGGAGTCCTATGCCGTTTCGTTAGGGAAACCGGTGTATACCCTTTTGCAGGCGCATGAAATCGGCGCTTCGTATCCTACCGGAGACGAGATGCGCAGTATGCTCTATCAGGCGATTTTGGAAAAATCTAAAGCGGTAGGATATTTCCGCATTTCAAATTCCAAAGGGCTTACCGCCCTTTACGGGACAGACCTTTGGCAGGTGCTTTGTGACTGGTATAAAAACGAAGCGGAGATTCTCTTTACCCACTTCGTGAAAAATCCGGACGCCGCGATTGCGCAGTACGCGGATCAAACAGTACGATGGTGTGTGTTTGCCGGAGGCGGAAGCCTGTATGCGGCGGTTTTAAATCTTTCGGGCACAGCGGAAAGCCGGGCGGTCATTTCCATCGGAGAAGATATGGTGATATCGGATGCTGAAATCATCGGCAAGGCGGCAGAGGAATGCACGGTAAGCTACAGCGAGGAAGGGATTTCTGTCTTGCTTCCGCCTTCAGCGGCAGTGCTTTATAAGCTGACCTTGGCAAACGACACCGCTGTATACAGTTTTTTCGGCGAAATGCTGGAGGTCATGCCGGCTGCCCGAAATGTGGAAATCGTTTATGCAGGGGAGAAAGCGGATGTATATGTCGGCGTATACCGAGCGGAAGAAACCGAGCTGTGCGATCTGGCGATATTCCAAAATACAGAAAAAGGGCGGCTGCGGGTGACAGCACCCACGCACGGCGCGTTTAAGGTTAGGGCGTTTGCGTTTATGACTGGGACCATAACACCGTTACCCTTGCCGCGATAACACATGCTTTTGATGAAACTAACAAAGAATGGAGAATGCAACATGAAGAAAACAATAGCGGTACTGCTTGCGCTTGCATTGCTGCTTGCGGCAGTACCAGCCTCGGCGGCGGGCTTTGCAGATACGGAAGGTAAAAACTGTGCCACGGCTGTTGAGGTTTTATCGGCGCTGGGGATAGTGGAGGGCAAAGCGGAAGGCGAATATGCGCCGGAAAGCTCTCTTACCCGTGCTGAAATGGCAACCATTATGCTTCGTACCATGAATTTGGCGGCCACCGCCGCGGGAAGCGATATCTTCACGGATGTTCCCGCCTCCCACTGGGCGTATGCCAATATTTCGGCGGCGTACCGGCTCGGGATTGTAAACGGTACAAGCGAAACAACCTTCGCGCCGGACGCTTCGGTTACATACGAGCAAGCCGTGAAAATGGTTGTGGCTTCTTTAGGCTATACCGTGCAGGCGGAAGCCCTCGGCGTGTACCCTTCGGGCTATCTTGCAAAGGCTTCCCAATTGGATATTTTGAAAGGCACACAGGCGGACGGCGATATGACAAGAGGAGACATGGCAATTCTTGTGTACAACGCCCTGGGCGTTGAACTTTTACTGCAAACTGCCTATGGTGAGGATGCCTATGAATTTACAACCATTGAAACAAAAACCCTGCTTTCTTACTACCTGAAGGTAGACCACTACCGCAGTGCCGTGGAAGCGACGCCCATGCAGCGGTTTGCAGGTGACACCGGGCGGCTTTTAGATGACGAGGTCATGATCGAAGGCATTGTGATGAAAAAAGGCGAGACCAATGCCCAGAATATGCTGGGACAGCGCTGTGATATCTATACAAAGCGCATGGACGATAGCGAGATTCCCACAATTTTAGCAATTGTGCCTAAG
>JAZROH010000040.1:0-29610 GCA_045648645.1 Clostridia bacterium
GACACCCAGTACATAGTGGAGGCGAACACCTATCCCCTCCGACCGGGCGATGTAATTATTATCCGAAAAAACCAAATGCATCGGGCATTCCATCTGAGCCAAAAGCTGTATCAATCCCTTGTACTCTGGATTTCGCCTGAATTTTTTATTGCCAATAGTTGCGCAGAATACGAGGCGCAGTTTATTCATCCTGAGGAATTCGGCAGTAAAATTGATGCGGATACTGTTCGAAGCAGCGGGCTGTATGATGCCATGATGCGACTTCGGAAATATTCGAACAACGGTACGGAGCTGAATAAGCCTGTAGTGCGCGCCATCGCCATAGAAATTCTGTATCTTATTCAGAATATTAAGTCATACTCTGCCGCAAAGCAGGGAAATCCTCGGCTTGATTCCATATTTTCCTATATTAGTGCAAATTTCACAAAGCCGATTACACTGGAGGATATTGCGGAAAACTGCTATATTTCCAAATATCATCTGTGTCATATTTTCCCGGCGGCCACGGGTCTTACCGTTCACCGCTATATCACAGGCAAACGCCTCGCGTATGCGCACTCTTTGATTCGGGAGGGCGTAAACCTTGGGCAGGCCGCCGAAGCTTCCGGATTTACAACCTATTCCTCCTTTTACAGAGCGTATCTTGAAGAGTTTGGTCACGCGCCGGCAATGGATAAATAAATTTTTCGTTTCCTTAAAAAAGATTGACACATTAAGAAAACGAAATAGCACCTGAACACAACATAGTTTTAATGGGATGATAGAACGGATGAAAAAAACACCCAAGATACAAAAAGGCACCGTCTAAAAAGCTGACCTTTTAGACGGTGCCATATGTTTTTGTTTATTTACCTGAAAAATAGGCTTCTATCACTCTCATATTTTCTGCTTCCACAGCATGCAGCGCCCGTTTTTGAGGCAATGCTTTGATTGCCGCCAAAATTCTTTCCGTATCAAGCGGACGCGGCGTTTCGCCATACAGACGAATGCTGTTTTCCCGATAAATCTTATCGAGAATTTTTCCAGTGAATCCAAAGGGATGAAGCGGCTTATCCGAAAGCAGGGGCGCCATAAACGGTTCGGTCTTTTCCAGGAAAGAGCGAAGCTGAAATACGCGCGGACCTGCAATTTCGCCTTCTGCCTTTTCCTCATTCTCAAATACATTATACATATCCGTACCATAGACAAGTCTATCCTGATATTTTTCAAAAAAGGCACGTGCCGCATCATAATTTTCCGTAAACCCTACAAACATTTCGCCGCCAGGTGTAAGGTCAAGACATACATTTTCATATGTATCTAAAAGCTTTGCCGCCCGCTCCAGTTCATACGACATAAAATAAAAATGCGCAAGTACCAGATGCAGCTTCGGGAATCGGGACAGTACATCAAAAACCCAGCTTCGTACATCCTCGAGTGAGGGCTCGGTTTCGTTATAAAACCAGCCTCTTTCAATGGCGTGCTTCGGCACCTTGTTCCTATCCCAGAATTTCGCAGGGTCCCCCACGTGCATTACAATCGGGATTGCATTTTCCTCTGCGTATGCATAAAATTTATCAAAAACAGGGTCGTTTAGCTTTAGCTTTGTGATTCGATACTGCGTTACTTTTCCGTCTAACATTTTCATGCCGTCAAAGCCCATGGCATGATAGTCTTGAATCTGCCGGAGAAAATAGTCCGCCGTATCGCGCTCGTCCATATAATACTCAAGTCCCGCAGAAGCGAACACCTGCGGTGCAAGCCTCGCCTTACAATATATCGCCTGATAATTTTCTGTAATACTGTAACTTACCGGCACAGCATTGATGTTTACAGATGCATAATTAAAGTGGCGCAATATGTTTCGAATCGCCTCTTCTGTTTCTGCAATCGGTTTTTCAAAACATACATGCGCATGCCCTTCTCTAACGGGCTCCATAGAAAATCCATGTAAAATCGGATTAATTTCTCCCATGTTCTGTTCCCCTCTCTATATACGAATTTTGTTTCGTACCTTATTGTACATATATTTTTTTATATTGTCAAGCATATTCTTTCATTTATGGAAAAGCGACAGTAATCTGTCGATTACTGTCGCTTTTTCTGGCGTCCCGGGCAGGAATCGAACCCGCATCAATGGAACCGGAATCCATTACCTTATCCTTTAGGCCACCGAGACAACGAAGGTATTATACCACATAAAATGGAAAAAGAAAAGAGTTTTTTGAAAAATTCAGCAATTTTTTTAAATTGCAAAAAAGATGCCTTAAAAAGACATCTTTTTCGACTTATTTTTCAATCTGTTTTTTTACAATACTTTCACCGCAATAAATCCGGCGAAGCTTCGGTTTTTCTATCTTACCGGTAGGATTACGGGGAACATCTGCAAAGATGATTTTGCGCGGGCGTTTATAGCGGGGTAATGTTTCGCAATATGCATTTATATCCGCTTCCGTGCAGGTGCTGCCGGGTTGGAGTTCTATAATCGCGGCGGCAATTTCACCTAGTCTGTCATCAGGAAGACCAATAACCGCAACGTCCTTAATTTCGCGATTTGCACGAAGGAAATCTTCAATCTGAACGGGATACAGGTTTTCTCCGCCTGTAATAATAACGTCCTTTTTACGGTCTACAAGGAAAATGAAGCCATCTTCATCCTCCATTGCCATATCCCCCGTATACAGCCAATCCCCGTGCAAAACAGCGTTTGTTGCCGTTTCATCCCTATAGTAGCA
Organism: Clostridia bacterium; assembly: GCA_045648645.1. Lineage (GTDB taxonomy): Bacteria > Bacillota > Clostridia > UMGS1883 > UMGS1540 > SIG447. The sequence continues at coordinate 2,715 of JAZROH010000040.1, forward strand.
CTTCATAACGCCGGGGCCTTTTACGGCAAGCTCTCCGACCTCACCGCGTTTTACGGTATTTCCGTTTTCGTCAATAATCTTAGTTTCCCAGCCATAGCCGGCAATGCCGATTGCGCCCACCTTATGGATATTCTCCACACCGAGATGTACACAGCCGGGACCGATAGATTCGCTGAGGCCGTAATTGGTATCATAAGCATGGGAGGGGAATTTTTCCTTCCAACGCTTTATAAGACTCGGCGGGACAGGCTGTGCGCCAATATGCATCAGCCGCCATGGAGAAAGGTCATATTCCTCCATATTAACGTCTCCGCGGTCAATCGCATCTAAAATATCCTGCGCCCACGGCACCAGGAGCCATACAATCGTCGCTTTTTCTTCGGAAGCCGCTTTTAAAATCCAGCGAGGCTTTACGCCACGCAGAAGGACAGCCTTTCCCCCCACAAGAAAGCTACCGAACCAATGCATTTTTGCGCCCGTATGATACAGCGGTGGAATACAAAGAAATACATCATCCTTCGTCTGTCCATGATGCTTATTTTCTGTAATGCAGGAAGAAATTAAGCTCCGGTGCGTATGCAAAATTGCCTTCGGGAAGCCTGTAGTACCCGAGGAAAAATAGATTGCAGCATCGTCCTCTTCCGTAAGCGGCGCATCTGTAAATTCAGGTGCCATTTCCTGAAGCTTTGCGCGATAATCTGCCGCAAATGCTGGTGCATCCTCTCCCACAAATATGTAACCTTTTACACCCCTCATATTATCGCGCACAGCGTCTACACGCTCTGTAAACTCAGGACCAAACACAAGAATATCTGCCTCCGCCAGCCCGCAGCAGTATTCAATTTCATCTGCCGCATAACGGAAGTTCATGGGGACTGCCAGTGCCCCCGTTTTAAGCACGCCAAAATAGATCGGCAACCACTCCAGACAGTTCATAAGAAGAATTGCAACCTTGCTGCCTTTTTCTACGCCCATTGCCCTGAGCATATTCGCAACACGGCATGCTTCTTCATAAAAATCATTCCACGTGATTTCTCTTCTGCCTGTTTCCCGCGCTGTTGGCTCCACCAGTTCAAAATCCCGCCATGCATGCTTTTCCTGCACCTCGGGGCTGATTTCCACCAGCGCTGTATCCTTGCCGTATTTTGCGGCGTTTTCTTTTAAAACTTCAGTAATTATCATTTCTTCCGTCCTTCCGTACTGCAATATAACATATAGAGTTATTATACCGCAAAAAAAGAAAGTTGTAAATACATTTTTCTTGATTTTACAAAAAAAGAAGATTGTTTTTAAAATTTACTTGCATTTTTATTCTGCATGTGCTATACTGTTATCGATTTGGAGGCATAGCTCAGCTGGTTAGAGCGCTCGCTTCACATGCGAGAGGTCGTAGGTTCAAGTCCTACTGTCTCTACCAGAAAAAACGACAAGTTTCGACTTGTCGTTTTTTTAGTTTTATTTGCCTTTGGCAAGTTTTATTGCTACGAAACAGTCACCCACTTTTTATGCCGAATGCTTCTCGATAAATTCTACAATCGGTGTAGTATCGGGAAGTCCGTGGGGATGATGGTCGCCGCCGGGCTTGATATACGTCGTAATCGACAGACCTGCCGCTTCATATGCATCCTTTAATAGCTTACCGTTTTCATCAAAGGGCACTACGGTATCCCTATCTCCCGAAACCAAGATAACCGGAATTTTCGCTTCTACAAGCGCGGGAATATAGTCCTGCGGATGCTTTCTGTAAGAAAGTAAATCTAAAATGGTCATACCAGTAGCCTTTGTAAATTCCTCGAGGAAGCTCGTTTTTGCCTGTCCAAGTCCCGCGGGGCAGGAAAGAAAATTGACCACCGGTGCATCCACATACATGCAGGATACCAGCTCCGGATGCTTTGCCCCAAGATAAATTGCCTGCATACCGCCACAGCTCATGCCTACAGGCACACCCTTCTTCGAGAGCCCCAGCTTCTCGTGCATATATCGTGCAAGTGCTGCTTGCGCCTCTGTATCTTCTTCCAAACACCAACGGGTTTTCGTCTTGATGCTTGCAAGGTGATAGCCCCGTTTTAAAAGTTCAATCTCTGTTTCCGGAAACGCACCGAAGTACTCCGTTTTGAGTGCCCACTTCCCGTTTTCCGTCCCTTTTTCAGGAAAAACAATAATATATTCCCTGTCCATCATTACGCCCGTTTCAATAGAAAATCCTTTCCAATTCCCGTCAATCAGTTCGCCGTTCCACTGTTTCATCTTATCTCTACATCCTCTCTTTATTTTTAGGGTAATATGTCCGTTCCACAATTTTCCCGATTATATCATAAAAGCGAATTTTTGTCAAATTCTTCTTGTAAAGCAACAGAAAATATGATATACTATCTTTACTTTATTGATTGGAGGAATAAACCATGCAAGATACAACTATTAAAGGGCGCGACATGATTCGAGGCATATCCGTATGCAACCCTGTGGATTTAGATCCGGATTATTTTATGTATACGGTGGACTATGCCATAGAGCATGCAATCACCCACATTCAGTTTATCGGTCCGATTCACGACTACATAAAAGGCAATATCGACGGTATGACCCCCTACCGCAAGTACAGCCGCTACAACGATGCCAAAAATCAGGAATACATGAAGCTTTGTCTGGAGCACCTGAACATCGGCTGCAAAAAGGCAAGCGAAGCCGGCATTAAAATGTACATGTGGCATCATGAGCTGGATTTGCCGGACGGTTTTTCAGCAGACTATCCTGAAATTTTAAACAGCGACAACGATATTGAGGTTACCCATCCCCTTGTAAAAGATTTCCTTGAAAACCGCGTGGAGGATTTTTTTGCCGCCTATCCTTATATGGATGGTATCATTTTAACACTGCATGAAACCAAGGTCCCGCTCCTGCGTTTAAAAAACCAGAAGCTTGACAAGGTAGAACGTGTAAAATATGTAACGCAGATTTTGTTTGACACCTGTAATCGACTGGGCAAGGAGCTCATCGTTCGCCCCTTTGCAAGTCTTGAAGAAGATTATGAAATGATGATGGAAGCCTATGAAAGCATTTCCACAGACCTTCTCATCATGGATAAGTGGACGCAGTTTGACTGGAGTCTTTGCCTGCCTCACAACAAGTTCTTTAATAAAATCAAAAACAATCCGTTGTTCGTAGAAACCGATATTTTCGGTGAATTCTTTGGAAAAGGCAGACTACCCCTGATGCTTCGTCAGCACATTCTGGATAAGTTTGCATACTGCGAAACCTTCAAACCCGCCGGCTACGTCAACCGTATTGACCGCGGCGGTCAGGACCCGTTCGGTCGTGCAAACGAGGTCAACATAGACATTATGAATGCCTGCATGTGCGGCGAAGATGTAGATGCGGCAATTGACGCATGCTTTGAAAGACTGTATCCCGGCTGTGGCAAAGAGGTACGTGCGCTTATGGAACCCACGGAGCAAATTCTCCGCGAAGTCATCTGGCTCAAAGGTTTCTATTACAGCGAGCTGAGTGCCTTCCCGCGCCTCAACCACTGCAAAAATCATTTCTACTTTGAAATGATGAAGGATGATTACTGCATTGCTTCCGACGAATGGTTTATCCCCATCGGTTGGGAACGCGGCAGTCTGGAAAGCGTACTGGAAGAAAAACAGCACGCTGTTGATGCAGCCAATGCGGCTTACGAAAACCTTCTTTCTTTAAAAGGGAAGCTGGATGCAGATGCTTATGATAAGCTGCATCTGCAGTTTGGAAATCTTAAATATGTTTCCATCCTTTGGGATTTAATGACCAAGGTATTCTTAAACTACACGAAATACTTTGAAAAGCGCGATAATATATACGCTGTACGCATGGAAGAAGCGCTCGAAGCTCTCCTTGCCGCAAACCGTGAAGCTGTTGCGCTCTTGGGCGAAGACTTCTACTGCCAAATTGGTACGGTTTATGATACAACCGAGCTGTTTGACTATGTTTCTAACCTTGTTAATGAAGTGCGGGAAAGCTTCCGCGCAGAATCTGCTCAAATTGCGGCAGTTGAAAAGGAAGAAAATCTTGTGGACTATATCGTATGCGGCGGTGCCATAGAAGGACACAAGCTGCAGAAGGAAGTTAACTTTAGTGATACCTTCATCGCGGGCGACACCCTCTACCGTATTCCCGGTACCGGCCGCGGTGCAGACTGGAGCGCCGTTAACACCCATGGCTGGTTCAGCTACGAAGTTGCCGTAAAGCCGAATGTGGAAAACACAATTAAAATTCTGCTCGGCGCACATCTTTGCAAGGATATTGATATTAAAATTAACCTTGACGGCAAAGAATACACCGTTTCGGAAAAGACGGACGGCAACACACTGGAATACACCATTCCCTATACTTCCGAAAAAGATGCCGTTCGCATCCGTTTTGACCGCTTCACCGCGAATACACCCTGTGTACATAATATTCGCGTTATAGCTGAATAAAATACGGTATTTCAAAAAAGTCTCCCCGCATAGGGAGACTTTTTTGAATGTAAGTAAAACTTACATATCAATAAGTACAATATCATCCCCGATTTTTTTAATACTTTCCCAAGGAATGATGTATTCATTATCTTTCCCGAAAATGCCAAGCACCTTTCCCTGACCCGGAATAATCAAAGCATCGATTTTTCCGCTTTCCGGGTCTATTTCCGCATCATAAACGTAGCCGAGTCTTGCCCCATCAGCGAGGTTTATGACTTCCTTCTGCCGAAAATCGTATATACGCATAAACGCCTCCTTTGATACAAAAAGTACGCATATATACCATATGCGTACTTTTCTTTGGATATGCTACCTTGCCAGAATTTCTCTAAGTGCCCGTGCTGCATAATCCATTTCCTGCGGCGTAGTGAACACGCCCGGAGAAAACCGAACGCTTCCCTCTTGCAAAACACGAAAACGTGCCGCGGCAAGGGGAGCGCAATGCAAGCCCGCCCGTACAGCAATGCCGTACTTCTTATCTAAAATTCCCGCAATATGTGCAGAATCCTTTCCTAAAACAGAAACAGAAACCACACCCACGCGGTTTTCTATAGAAGAAGGCCCAAGAATTCGAAGTCCATTTATTCCCGAAATCCCCCGGATAAACCGTGCACAAAGCATTCGCTCATGCCGCCCGATGTTTTCTGCTCCCTTTCCAAGCACAAAGCGCACACCGGCACCAAGGCCGCAAATCCCCGGTAAATTCAGTGTGCCACCTTCTAGCCTATCCGGAAGAAAATCCGGCATTTCCGGACTTTCGGATGCACTTCCCGTACCGCCCTCTCGCATAGGGTACACTGTAAGTCCTTCCCGAACATACAGCCCGCCCGTGCCCTGCGGTCCTAAAAGTCCCTTATGCCCCGGGAACGCCAAAAGGTCAATGCAATCGGCTTCAACATCAATCGGCACACTTCCTGCCGTTTGTGCCGCGTCTACCATAAAAAGAATGCCGCGTTCGCGAGCAATCTGCCCGATTTCGTGAATGGGATTTATACCGCCGCCCACATTGGAAGCATGTTGAAGGCATATCATACGGGTACGTGGTGTAATCTGCCGAAGGACAGCTTCCGGCGTAATGCGTCCTTCATCATCTGACGGTGCCATAAGCGTTTTAACGCCTTTGCCCCAAAGTGCCACACTCGGGCGGTAAACACTATTATGCTCCATATCCGAAATAATGAGGTCATCCCCGTTTTTCAAAATCCCCTTAAGACCTAGGTTTAGTGCTTCGGTGCAATTTTGCGTAAAAATAATTCTATCCGGGGTTAAGGCATGAAAAAGCTTCGCCAAAAGCTCACGGGTTTCCCATATTTTTTCAGCCGCTTTTACGCTAAGCGTATGTGAACCACGCCCTGCATTTGCTGCATAAAAAGAGAGGCAACGCGAAATTTCCTCTCGCACGGCACGGGGCTTGGGAAAAGAGGTCGCGCCGTTATCAAGGTATATCATCCCCCATCGCTCCTCAAAACACCTAAAATTTGAATCCCCAGCGCCTTAGCCGCCTGTTCTGCAGCGGGCAGTGCCGCATCCGGCACCTGCAGTGCATATCCGCACCCGCCGCGGTTTGCGCCTGCTGTTTGTATAACTGTTGCTCCGATTTTTCTCGTTGCCAGTACTTTCTTTATTCTAACCGCGTCTGTCATAGACCGTACCTGAATCCGCATAGCTTTTCTCCTATCCCGGGCGCATATTTTAAAAAGCGCCTCGCTACACTATATGCACGTCCCAGAAAAACGTTGCCTACTTTCACGCATTTTTCGACATTTTTTATTAACAAATACGTATTTCCCGGGCAATGCATTTAGGCGCTTTTTGTGACACGGTCATTTTTGATACTAACGCATAACAAAACAGCGAGCATGTCAAAGTCGTGACATCCTCGCTTCGCTTCGTGTAGTTCTTATTTTAGAGGTGCAGTCAGGCAAAAGCTATCATAAAGCAATGCCCGTATATCTTTTTCTTCCATGCTGCCATCCAAAATAACACTGAGCCAATGTGTTTTATTCATATGATACGCCGGCACAACAGCCGGAAAAACCTTCCGCCAAAAAGCCGCCGCCATAGGGTCGGCTTTTACATTGATCCAGATTTTTCCCTGTCTTTCAAAAACAAAGGCAAATGTCTTTTTGTTTTTTTGGTGCCGCATCGCCGTCCAGTTTTCATCATGAAAGGGGTAATCCTCATATACTTCTCCAAGGGCAAGGCTTGCCTGAATTACATCTTCCCTCGTTTTCATTTTATTCACCTATAATAATCCGATTCCAATCCATATTCCCCGCACCAAAAGGGCGCAAATCCAAGCTATAAGGCACTGGAATATTACGATGCCGATTGCCCATTTACCGCCAAGCTCCCGCTTAATTGCGGCAATCGCCGCAACACATGGGGTATACAAAAGACAAAAGACCAAAAGTGCCACGGCAGATAAAGGCGAAAGCAGAGAAATAAGCCCTGTCCCCTCTCCTACAAGAACAGACAGTGTGGATACTACACTTTCCTTCGCCATAAAACCGGCAATCAGCGCCGTTACAATTCGCCAATCTCCAAATCCAAGCGGTGCAAACAACGGCGCAGCAAGTCCTGCAATTTTTGCCAGCATACTGTCCTGCGCGTTTGCAACAATATTCAAGCCAAAATCAAAGGATTGTAAAAACCAAACCAATATGGACGCTATGAAAATTACAGTAAAGGCTCTTTCCAGAAAATCCTTTGCCTTATCCCACAAAAGGTGCGCCACATTTTTCGCGCCGGGCATACGATAGTTGGGGAGTTCCATTACAAAAGGTACTGCCTCGCCACGAAATGCCGTTTCTTTGGAAATATATGCCGTAAGCACACCCACACCAATACCAAGAAGATACAGCCCAATCATAATGAGTCCGCTGTGCTTTGGGAAAAATGCCGCTGTGAAAAATCCGTAAATCGGAAGTTTTGCCGTACAGCTCATAAACGGTGTTAGCAGCACAGTAAGCTTTCTGTCCCGCGAGGAAGGAAGTGTCCGGCTTGCCATAACGCCCGGAACGGTACATCCAAACCCGATAAGCATCGGGACAATGCTCCGTCCCGAAAGCCCGATTCTACGAAGCAGCTTATCCATCACAAATGCAACGCGCGCCATATAGCCGCTGTCCTCCAGCATAGAGAGAAAGAAAAATAAAACCACAATAATGGGGATAAAACTCAGAACACTTCCAACCCCATTGAAAACCCCGTCTATTACAAGGGAATGCAGAACGGGATTTATGTCCGCTGCACGAAGTGCACTGTCACAAAGGGCGGTCAGTGCCCCTATTCCTGCCTCCAAAGCTTCTTGCAAATACGCGCCGATAACGCTGAATGTAAGCCAAAACACAAGCGCCATAATGCCGATAAAAGCAGGAATGGCAGTATATTTTCCTGTAAGCACCTTGTCAATACGGCGGCTTCTTATATGCTCGCGGCTTTCCTTTGGTTTAATTACAGTTTGTTCGCAAAGACGGGAAATAAAAGAAAAACGCATATCGGCTATTGCCGCCGCACGGTCAAGTCCTCGTTCCTCTTCCATTTGACAAATAATATGCTCAATTGTTTCCTCTTCATTTTTGGAAAGCGCAAGTGCTTTTAAAACAATGCTGTCCCCTTCCACAAGTTTGCTTGCAGCAAAACGCACCGGAATGCCTGCTTCCCTCGCATGGTCTTCTATAAGATGCATAATGCCGTGCAAACAGCGATGCACAGCGCCGCCGTTTTTATCTTTATCACAGAAATCAGTACGCCCCGGTTTCTCCTGATACTGCGCAACATGCAGCGCATGCCGCACCAGCTCCTCCACGCCTTCATTTTTGAAAGCCGAAATCGGTACTACCGGAATTCCGAGCATTTCTTCCATCTCATTTATATGTACTGTACCGCCGTTTCCGCGCACTTCATCCATCATATTAAGCGCAAGCACCATCGGCACATCCAGCTCCATAAGCTGCATGGTAAGGTACAGGTTTCTCTCAATATTTGTTGCGTCTACAATGTTAATAATCCCACTTGGCTTTTCATTTAAAATAAATTCACGGGAAACGATTTCTTCACGGCTGAAGGGCGAAAGCGAATAAATTCCCGGAAGGTCTGTTACAAGTGTATTGGTTTCGCCGCGAATACTGCCACTTTTTCTGTCAACCGTAACACCCGGAAAGTTTCCCACATGCTGATTTGCACCCGTAAGCTGATTGAAAAGCGTTGTCTTTCCGCAATTTTGGTTTCCTGCAAGCGCAAAAGAAAGCGTTGCCCCTTTAGGAAGCGGATTTCCGTCTGCCTTAGCATGGTATTTTCCGCTTTCACCAAATCCCGGATGGGCTGCAAAATCTCCTCTTTTCGTATCCACCTTCTCTTTCTTCACTTCTTTTTCAAGGCTGCGTACGCCGATTTTTTCTGCATCGGCAAGGCGAAGTGTGAGGGTATACCCATGAATTTCCACTTCCATCGGGTCTCCCATGGGTGCATATTGCAAAAGCGTAAGCTCCGCGCCCGGAATTACGCCCATATCCAGAAAATGTTGCCGAAGCCGTCCTTCGCCGCCCACTTCGGTTATCACTGCACTCTCCCCTATTTTTAAATCCTTGAGGGTCATTCCTCTTTCATTCCTTCCCTAAAATCCGTAATAAGCACCGCCATTTGCAAGTGAAACACCCTTCGCCGCCGCCAGTTCGCTTACGGTGACCATCTGAAAGCCCCTTGCCAAAAGGGCAGGTACAATAATTTTCACAGCCTCTGCTGTTGTAGGATAAATATCATGCATTAAAATAATATCCCCGTCTGACGCGTATGTAAGAACATGTTGTGCAACGGCATGGGCATTCTTACTCTTCCAGTCCTGTGTATCCACATTCCAAAGGACAACCGGCATTCCCGCCGATTTTCTTACGGATGCATTGTGGTTCCCGTAAGGCGGACGCAAAAGCGTAGGATTCTTCCCTATAGCGCTGCGCACTGTGCTGTTTGTTTTGGAAAACTCACTCGCTATCTTTCTCGCCGAGGCAGCCGCCAAATCTGGATGCGAATAGGTATGGCTTCCTATCTCGCAGCCAAGGCTGTACGCCCGCTGTAGCTTTGCAGGGTAAAGTGCCGCCTGACAGCCCAGAACAAAAAAAGTTGCCCGTGCCCCGTACGCTTCGAGCGTGTCGAGAATTGTATTGGTATACACGCCATGCGGTCCGTCATCAAAAGTCAGCGCTACCATCGGTGCAGGAAGCGGTACCGTGCTCCATCCTGCCGCAAGGTAGGTGGGTACATCATTTTTGTAAACCGTAACCGTCTTTCCTCCCGCCGCATATAAAACCTGCACTGTTTCTTCATATGTGGCATACCAACCGACTGCAAGAAAGGCAGGCACATCAGCTTTATAAACCTCGAGCTTGCGACCATCCAGGGCGTAGAGCGTTTGTACAGTTTCTTCTCGCGTAGCATACCATCCCACCGCAAGATACGCCGGTACATCTGCCCTAAAAATCTCCAGTTGCCGCCCGTCCATTGCGTATACAGTTTGCACCGTTTCGGCATATGTTTCATACCAGCCTACTGCAAGAAAAGCAGGTACATCGGCACGAAATACCGTAATCTGCCGTCCGTCAAGTGCATACAAGGTTGCCCTTGTTTCCTCATAGGTTTTATACCAACCGACAGCCGTATATGCATCCACCTCATTTTCGGCAATCAAAGCAGTGCGCCCATCCGGTGCATATACCGTAACGCTGGCACTTCCTACCGGTACCGACAAACAAAGGAGGAAAATAGCTAAAATTCCTGCAACTGTTTTTTTCATTCGTAACCACGCCTTTTCATTTTCTGCGTTCTATTTTACCATAAATTTTAGAAAAAGTAAAGTCCCTACGCTTTTCTCACCAAAAAATCCGCCAGACACCGTCCGGCGGATTTTTTTGCTCCTTATATCGCCGCAAGTGCGCGTTTTAAGTCTTCCATAATATCCTCGATATTTTCAAGACCTACAGAAAAACGCACCATGCCGCTTGCAATGCCTGCCGCAACCAGCTGCTCATCGGTAAGCTGTCTATGCGTTTCGCTTGCCGGATGCAGAACGCAGGTACGAATATCTGCAACATGCACTTCGTTGGACGCAAGCTCCAGCGCATCCATAAAGCGGATTGCCGCATCTCTTCCGCCTTTGATTACGAAGGAGATAACACCGCTTGCACCCTTTAAATACTTCTGTGCAAGGGCATAGCCTGCATCGCCGGGAAGCCCGGGATACGTGATGCTTTCAATCTTATCACATTTCTGCAGGTATTCCGCCACAACCTTTGCATTCTCGCAGTACTGCTTCATGCGGACAGCAAGTGTTTCGAGCCCGAGGTTTAAAAGGAATGCAGAATGCGCTGCCGGGTATACGCCAAAATCGCGCATCAGCTGCATTCTTGCTTTCAGGATATATGCCATTTTGCCGTAATCCTTCGTGTAGGAAATGCCGTGATACGATTCATCCGGCTCTGTAAAGTCAGGGAAATTTCCGTTCGTCCAGTCAAACTTACCGCTGTCAACAATTACACCGCCAACCTGTACGGCATGTCCGTCCATATACTTGGACGTAGAATGAATAACGATATCTGCGCCAAAATCAAAGGGCTTACAGAGAACAGGTGTCGCAAATGTATTGTCTACAATAAGCGGTACGCCGTGCGCATGGGCAATATTGGCAAAGCGTTCAATATCGAGAACCGAAAGTGCAGGGTTTGCGATGGTTTCACCGAAAACTGCCTTTGTGTTCTCTTTAAATGCTGCATGAATTTCTTCATCTGAAGCATTTTTATCAATAAAAATACACTCTATCCCCAGTTTTTTCAGTGTTACGGCGAAAAGATTTACCGTGCCGCCGTATACCTCGGAAAGGCTTAAAAAGCTATCCCCTGCACTGCAGAGATTCAGGATAGAAAGAAGGGTTGCTGCCTGTCCGGACGATGTGCACATAGCACCTACGCCCCCTTCAAGTGCCGCAATTTTTTCCTCCACAGCCATAACGGTGGGATTAGCAAAGCGGGAATAAATGAGCGACTTTGTCGGGTCATCAAACACCGCCGCAACATCTTCAGTAGAATCATATACATAGGTTGTGCTCTGTACAATCGGAACAACACGCGGCTCCGAATTTTTAGGGGTATAGCCCGCATGCAGGCATTTCGTTTCGTCTCTCAATTTCGTTCCCTCCGTATTATTTGGAATATAATGGATATATTATAGCACACAATGCGGAAAAATGCAATCACAGATGTAAAAGAATTTAATTTTTTTAAATTAACACTTTACAAACATTTTCTAAAACTTTTGAAAACAATTCCGACGTATAGTAAAGAAAAATTACAAGGAGGAACTTTTTATGTCAAAGAAAAACTTTATTACACTCATGCTCGGTGTCCTCGGCGGACTACTTTTTTCCATCGGCATGTGTATGTGTCTTTTGCCGGAATGGAATCTGTTTCGTCCGGGTATGGTAGCGACGGCAGTAGGACTTATTGTGCTTCTCGTTTTATTTATCGTCCGCTTTAAGACCGACGGCAAGAAGCTGCCGAAGCTGCATGCAAAGACTGTCGGCATCACACTTTACAGCATTATTAGCGTTCTGGCGCTGGGCACAGGCATGAGTATGGTTATGGTGTGGAATCAGATTATATGGGGGATGCTGATAGGAATTTTAGGTATATTGCTTCTTTTGGGGCTTATTCCGCTGCTAAAGGGACTTAAATAACGTACATAATAAAGAAAGGAGAATAATAATGGCAAAATCAAAGCTGGTACAGACAAATGAAAAAATTGCGAAAGGCGTAGGAGAAGGCTACAAGAAAATCGAAAAAGGGGTAGTCGGAGGCTACAAAAAAATTGAAGGTGGTGTGGTGGAAGGCTTTACCACAATCACCGATAAATTTGTGGACGCATTTTTGACAAAAGAGGGCGAAACGGTGGCAGACGCCAAAAAACGGATAGCAGAAGAAATTCACACGCATAACGAAAACTGACAGAAGCGGAACCGGAAAAACGCGCTCCGCTTTTTTTACGAAAAATGAAAAGATAGTAAAACAGAAACAACTCTTTAACATTTATATGCTATACTGCTTTTAAGGGAGGATACATATATGTTTAAAATATTAGTTGTGGATGATGACAGAGAACTGAATAAATCCGTCTGTTCCTTTCTAAACCAAAATGGGTATGAAGCAACCGGCTGTCTAGGGGCGGAGAAAGCGTACGATGCCATGTATGAAACGATTTTTGACCTGATTATTTCCGATATTATGATGCCGGAAATCGACGGGTTTGCTTTTGCTGAAACCGTTCGCAGTCTAAGCGTCGACATCCCTATTTTGTTTATGACGGCCCGGGATGATTTTGCCTCCAAGCAGAAAGGCTTTCGTGCGGGGATTGACGATTATATGGTAAAGCCTGTAAGTCTTGAAGAATTACTTCTCCGCATCGGTGCGCTTCTTCGAAGATCTAAAATTGCCGCAGGGCGGACGCTTAGCATCGGCAAATTCAGCATGAATATGGATGAGCACGCTGCTTTTCTTGATGGGGAGGAAATCCCGCTTACCGCCAGGGAATTCAGCCTTCTATTTAAGCTTCTCTCCTATCCCAAGAAAACCTTCACCCGCACGCAGCTAATGGATGAATTCTGGGATGCTGATACTGCCTCCGGCACGCGTACGGTGGACGTATATATGGCAAAGCTTCGGACAAAGCTTGCAGAATGCAACGATTTTGAGATTGTTACGGTATACGGACTTGGTTATAAGGCGGTGATAAAATGAAACGCGCACAGAAGATCCACGCCGGATTATTGACCTTCCTTATGTATTTTGCCCTTTGCGCTTTTGTTATCACCTGCTCCTTTCTTCTGTTTTTTCAGTGGTTTGAGGTAAGCCGTACCGATGTACACGCCGCCGCTTTATATACGTTCTTAAATGTTATTTTTCTCGCTCTGCTCCTTGTGGGCATCGATACATTGCGCCGCAAAAACACAGTAGACCGTCCAGTAAGGCAAATTAAAAATGCGCTGGAGAAAATTACAAACGGGGACTTTTCCGTTCGACTTTCTCCCGAAGGCAATCAGGGCGCTTTTGCTGAAATTATGGAAAGCATCAACTGTATGACAGCAGAGCTTGCAGGGCTGGAAACACTGCGGACGGATTTCATTGCAGATGTTTCCCACGAAATGAAAACACCCCTTACGGTTTTGCAAAACTATGCTACCCTTTTGCAAATTCCCGACACACCGGAAGAAACACGGGTGGAGTATGCCGCCGCCATCTCCCGGACCTCTTCCCGCCTTGCTTCTCTTATTACAAACATTCTGAACTTAAACCGGCTTGAAAATCAACAAATTTATCCGAATGCTGTCGAATATGACCTTGGCGAACAGCTTTGCGGGTGTCTTTTACAGTTTGAAAGCACATGGGAAAAAGCAAGGATAGAAATTGAAACGGATATCACGCCTGACATTACCATAAAAGCCGACAGAACGCTTCTGACCTCCGTATGGAACAATCTTCTTTCGAATGCCTTTAAATTCACGGACACGGGCGGAATGGTATCGGTTTCCCTGTCGGCGGATGAAGTGTACGCCACGGTGCAAGTCCGCGACAGTGGCTGCGGTATGACCCCCGAGGTGGGAAAGCATATATTTGAAAAGTTTTATCAGGGTGATACATCCCGCGCAACAGAAGGAAACGGACTGGGACTTGCGCTTGTAAAACGAATTATAGATATTACAGGCGGCGAAATATCCGTACAAAGTACCTTGGGGGAAGGCACGCGCTTTATAGTGCGATTACGGAGGTATCCGGATGAAGATTGATAAACAAAAATGCCTCAAGTTTTTGTATCCACCACGCTATGTAAAGCTTTCTCTCACGATTCTTTCCGTTTTTGGTCTTCTCTTTGTGTTCCTGTTCCGGAAGGTACAAAGCGAAAGTCCGCTGGCAATTTCGATATACGTACTCTCTTTTTACACACTTTGCGTTCTGTGCCTGGCCACACCTCCCCTTTTACGAAAAGGTCGCACACGGGTATATGAAAACCGCCACGTGGCACGTTTCCTTTCGGAAAGCGTACTCCGCGCCCGTCTTTCGCTCTTTAGCGGTACTGTTATAAATCTTGCCTATGCAGTCTTTAAGCTATGTACTGGTATTTACTATCGTAGTGTATGGTTTGGGGCGGTAGCTGTCTATTACATGCTACTTTCCATCATACGGGTTTTTCTTTTAAAATCCAGCTCCGGGCAACGCAGTACGCAGGAAAAAGATATTCGTATACTTTATGGCTGGAAGGCATATCGAACAGTTGGAAGACTGCTGCTTCTTCTCCAAATTGCCATGGCAGGCATGGTTGTGCAAATGATTTGGCAAAACCGCGGTTATGTCTATCCGGGATTTGTGATCTACGCTTCCGCGACATATACCTTTTACCGCATTACTGCCGTTATCATACGCATAGTTAAATCACGCAAAACGAAAAGTCCCGTATATGCCGCAGCAAATGCCCTTGATTTTTCGGCGGCTTGCATGGCAGTTTTCGCATTGCAAACAGCAATGTTTTCTTCCTTTGGTGCACCCATGAACCCGAGCGTTTGCAGAATAATGAACATTTTTACCGGCGGCACGGTATGCCTCATTGTGGCTTTTACCGCTATCAGTATGCTTTCAAAAAGTCATCACGCTGTCCGAAGGCTCTCGGCACACTCTACCCATAACCAGATAAAACAGGAGGTGTTTCCTTATGGAAAAGAATGAAACATTTGACTATACCTACTCTTCCCAAAGACAAGCGGAAATCAAAAAAATCCGCAATAAATATGTACCACGAACAGAAGATAAAATGGATCGGCTTCGCCGTCTTGACCAGCATGCCACGCAAAAAGGTAACACCATATCCATTGCCGTAGGCACTCTAAGCACTCTTGTTTTTGGCATTGGCATGTGCTGTACCATGGTATGGACGGAAGCCTGGTTTATTCCGGGAATTTTCATTGGACTTTTGGGAATTGCAGGCATTTCGCTTGCTTATCCGCTCTACAGCCGCATCACAAAAAAAGAGCGCGAAAAAATCGCGCCCGAAATATTACGCCTTGCGGATGAGCTTATGCAATAATCAAAACTCTTGTTTCATCTGCCCTGTACCCGCACCGGTGCCCGTTTTACATCCTGATTTGGCAGGTGGTCATTCAAAAAATAAATATCGGTTGCCCGCTTCTCAAGTTCCCAAATCGGGCAGTTTTCTTTAAAGGCAGCCGGTCTTGTAATTACAGGAAGTCGCGCTGTCTTTTTCATTTCCTTCAGTATCGCCGCGCCGCGGGATGTAAAGCCAAGTACTCGTATATAAGCAGGCAACACGGAAGAAGAAAGCGAATTTTGTAGCAAAACATGCGTAAGAGCACGTTTAATAGCTGCCATTGGAATGCTTTTGCGCTTTGCGCTTTCCATCGCCATCTCCAGCGAGTTCATTTTGCAGTCTGCAAGCCGTTTTTTCACGGTTTCAGGGATGGATGCATATTCCTTCCATTCGCTCGTCCTGAGGGCATATAAAATCAAATTTTCATATTGTTCTAAAGCATGTATGGATAGTCCTTCTGTTTTATACGGAACAAACGCTTCAATAGACTTTCCTTCCGAAAGCATTCTGCGAAGTGCCAAAGCAGAGGCAAAAGTTCCACACGGCTTTGTTTCCAGATAATCTGCCCCCTGCCGCTTCACTGTGTGTACATGCATTTCCTTCCCCGCTGTGCGAAGATAGGAAAGTGCCAAAATATTATTGGGAGAAGAAAGCAACGTTGCCGCCTCGCTGTCTACTGCTGCAAGAGCGTGTGCCCGTGCCGCCGCATATGACTTTCCCTCGCGCAGGCTTTTCCGTAATACTTCTTTGAAAACAGGCGGCTCTGCTTCTAAAATATCCGCCGCACGGCGCAGCTTCTCAGCATCGCCGCATTCGCTTCCAAACGAAATTGTATCTACAACCCCTGTTGCTTTCAACGTTTGCACCGCACCGCGGGCAAATCCTTCTGCAGAAGACAGGGCATAGACCGTGGGCAGTTCCAGCACTACATCCACACCATTTTCCAGTGCATGAAGAGCCCGCGTCCATTTATCAAAGACAGCAGGCTCCCCTCTTTGCACAAAGCTACTGCTCATAACGGCAACAATTCCGTCAGCCGCAGTTTCTTCTCTTGCTTTTTCTATATGGTACTTGTGTCCCGTGTGAAACGGATTATATTCCGCCACAATTCCCACAATATGCATTTTTTATACCTCATTCATTCGATTTAAAAATGCCTTTGTCCGCTCATTCTGCGGGTGGTTAATTAGTGCATCCGCAGAGCCGGATTCCACTATGTATCCGTCCGCCATAAACACAACCTTATCGGCAACACCCAGTGCAAATTCAATTTCGTGGGTAACGATCAGCATTGTCATACGCTCTGTTGCAAGGTCACGGATAACGCGAAGCACTTCGCCTGTAAGTTCGGGATCCAGCGCACTGGTCGGCTCGTCAAAAAAGAGGATTTCCGGTTTTAAGGCAAGCGCACGGGCAATCGCCACGCGCTGCTGCTGCCCGCCAGAAAGCGCAGACGGATACTGCTTTGCCTTCTCTAAAAGTCCTACTCTTTTAAGGAGTGCAATCGCCGTTTCCTCTACTTCTGCCGCTGAACGCTTTTGTACAGAAATCGGTGCTGCTGTAATATTTTCCAGCACAGTCATATGCGGAAACAGATTGAAGCTTTGAAAAACCATGCCTGTTTTTCCGCAAATACGACGGGCTTCCTTTTCAGGGGCGTACAGGACCTTACCGTCCTTTGTTTCCGCAAGCGTTTCTCCGTCAATTTGGATTGTGCCCTCTGTAATTTTTTCGAGACGGTTTAAACAACGGATAAACGTGCTTTTCCCGCTGCCGGAAGGGCCTAATATAGCCGTTACCTGTCCTTTCTCCGTTTCAAAGTCAATCCCTTTTAAAACCTGTAAATTTCCAAAGCTCTTTTTAAGTCCTTTGACTTCCAGTATTGCCATCAGCTCTCCCTCCTTATATGCCGTGAGAACCGTTTCTCCGTAAATTTAAAGATAATGGTTAAAATTAGAGTAAAGAACAGATATAAAAGTGCTGCCAGCAGGAACGCTGTTGTATCAAGGTCGCGGTTCACTGCGCCTTTTGCTGCACGAAGCATCTCCGATACACTAATTGCAGTTATGAGTGCCGTGTCCTTTACAAGAGTAATTGTTTCATTCGTAATGGGCGGGATAATGCGGCTTAAGGTCTGGGGAATAATAATTTTCCACATCGTCTGCCCGCCTGTATAGCCCAAAGCTTTTGCCGCTTCGTACTGGCCGCGGTCAATTGATTCAATACCGCCGCGATAGATTTCAGCAAAGTACGCGGCATAATTCAGCGTAAATGCCACAACGGCAGAGGTCACGCCATCAAACGTAATTCCCATGTTGGGAAGTCCGTAATAGACAAAATAAAGCTGTAAAAGGAGCGGCGTTCCGCGAAGTACCCAAATATACGCCGAAGAAAACCAACGAAACGGTGCTACCTTTGAAATTCGCATAAGCCCTACAATTAAGCCAAGGGGGAGCGACAGCACAAGCGTAAGTGCGAACACCAAAAGCGTGATTTGTCCACCTCTTAAAAGTGCCGGCAATATTCGTCCGGAATAGGAGAGCCATTCGATAATTTGCGTCCAGGAGTCTGCTAAAAATTCCATTCTACTATCCTTTTCTGAAAACAATCGTTTTCCTTTTTCTTTTCATTAAATGGGGCTGCCTGCGAGAACGCAGCCAGCCCCACATCTGCTTTTTGTTTTTACTGCAGAACTAAATCTTCACCAAACCATTCTTTGGAGATTTCAGCAGCCTTGCCGCTTGCAATAACTGCATCGAGAGCTGCATTAACCTTTTCTGTCAGTGCATCTTCGCCCTTACGCATACCGATTACATACAGGTCCTCACCAAAATCTTCTTCTGCAAAAGCGTATGTGCCTGCCTTAAGGTTTGCCTTGTACATACCTGCAACCTTGTCGATGATAACTGCATCAAGTCTGCCGGTGTCAAGATCCATAACAGCTTCATCATAAGTATCATATTCTGCAAGACCGTCTACGATATCCCCGTAAATTGCATCTGCCTGAATCATTTCCAGTGCTGCGCTTGCTGCCTGCGTACCAATGTTCTTGCCTGCAAGGTCAGCCTTGCTTGCAATACGCTTATCAGCCAATGTCATAATAACGATAGAGTTATTGAAGTAGGGCTTGGAAAGATTCATCTTTTCTACACGTTCCGGTGTTTTGCTCATGCCATTCCAGATAACATCAATCTTTTTGCCATCCAGTTCCATTTCCTTTGCATCCCATACAATGGGCTTGAACTCAATTGCAACACCCAATTCTTCGCCAACTGCATTTGCAAGGTCAATGTCAAAGCCAACAAGTTCGCCTTCTTCTGTTCTAAAGCCCATGGGTGCAAATGTGTCATCCAGACCCACAACAAGCTTTCCGTTGTTTTCAATATACGTCCAAGACGTATCTTCTGCCGTGTTGTTTGCCGCAGGGCTTACCGCCGGGGCATCGTTTGCGTTCTTGGTACATGCGCCGAATGTAAATACAGTGCAAAGCGCAAGAGCCAGTGCAATCCATTTTTTCATGTTCATTACTCCTTTATATTTTAGTATGTTCTTATAGTAGCACTTTATCGCAATAAAGTCAAGCTTTTTTCAAAATTTCTTAAAAACTCTAAAGAGATTCGTCGTTTTTGACCCAATCCTGCACGCTGACAATCTGGTATGTATCCTTTGTATTACGAACGACCACGAGCTCTATCCCTGCATTGATAATCATACGACGGCACATAGCGCAAGATGTGGCATCCTCAATGAGTTCACCGGTTTTAGCATCCTTTCCAACCAGATACAAAACAGCACCTATCATGTCCCTGCGGGAGGCGCTTATAATGGCGTTTGCTTCTGCATGCACACTTCTGCAAAGCTCATACCGCTCTCCTCTGGGAATGCCAAGTTCTTCACGACGGCAAACGCCGCGGTCAATACAATTCAAGCGTCCGCGCGGTGCTCCTGTATATCCGCTGGAAATAATCTCATCATTTTTTACGATGATAGCACCATAATTTCGGCGCAGGCACGTCCCGCGGCTAATTACGGTTTCTGCAATATCCAGATAATAATTATATTTATCTCTTCTCTGCATCTTTTTCACGCTCCTACGTCTTTTTATACCTCTCTTTACGTGAGGCTTTTCGTTATAGAAACAAAGGGCTGCCCAATTGGCAGCCCTTCGAAATGCATAACTTATTTGTTGATTGCGCTAACAACACCGGAACCAACAGTTCTGCCGCCTTCACGGATAGCGAAGCGGAGACCTTCTTCGATAGCGATAGGTGTGATAAGCTCAACAGAAATGGATACGTTATCGCCAGGCATGCACATTTCAACGCCGTCCGGCAGGTTAACAACACCCGTAACGTCTGTTGTTCTGAAATAGAACTGGGGTCTGTAGTTGTTGAAGAACGGAGTATGACGGCCGCCTTCATCCTTGGTCAGAACGTAAACTTCACCCTTGAAAGCAGTGTGGGGGTTGATGGAACCCGGCTTTGCAAGAACCTGACCACGTTCGATTTCGTTTCTCTGAACGCCACGGAGCAGTGCACCGATATTATCGCCAGCTTCTGCCTGATCGAGGAGCTTGCGGAACATTTCGATACCGGTAACAACAACCTTACGGGATTCATCGGTAAGACCAACGATTTCAACTTCGTCAGAAACCTTAAGAGCACCTCTTTCTACACGGCCGGTAGCAACTGTACCACGGCCGGTGATGGAGAATACGTCTTCAACAGGCATAAGGAAGGGCAGGTCAGTCTTTCTTTCGGGAGTCGGAATATAGCTGTCAACAGCTTCCATGAGTTCGAGGATCGGAGCGTATTCCGGAGCAGATGCATCGTTGGAATCACATTCCAGAGCCTGCAGAGCAGAACCTGCAACAATCGGAATATCATCACCCGGGAATTCGTACTCATTGAGCAGTTCACGGATTTCCATTTCAACCAGTTCGAGGAGTTCCGGATCGTCAACCTGATCCTTCTTGTTCAGGAATACAACGATGTAAGGAACGCCAACCTGACGGGAAAGCAGGATGTGCTCTCTTGTCTGGGGCATCGGGCCGTCAGCAGCGGATACAACGAGGATAGCGCCGTCCATCTGTGCAGCACCGGTGATCATGTTCTTAACATAGTCAGCATGTCCGGGGCAGTCAACGTGAGCATAGTGACGGTTGTCAGTTTCGTACTCAACGTGAGCTGTAGAAATGGTAATACCTCTTTCTCTTTCTTCCGGAGCCTTGTCGATCATGTCGTAAGCTTCGTACTGTGCCTTACCCTGGAATGCAAGCACCTTTGTGATTGCAGCAGTCAGGGATGTTTTACCATGGTCAACGTGACCGATGGTACCAATGTTTACGTGCGGTTTGCTTCTTTCGAATTTTTCCTTCGCCATTTGGAAATTCCTCCTTTAATTTGCTTTTTATTGCTTTATAGCTATAATAATATAAATTTACATAAAAATCAAGTCTTTTTTAGAAAAAACTACAATTTTTATTTCTGTTTGCCGGCTATGATAGCTTCCATGATGCTCTTCGGCACCTCTTCATAGTGGCTGGGCTGCATGGTGTACTGACCACGTCCCTGCGTTTTGGAACGCAAATCGGTAGCATAACCGAACATTTCACTAAGCGGTACATAGGCCGCAATTGCCTGTGCGCCCGGTCTTGCTTCCATACCCTGAATCTGTCCACGGCGGGAGTTGAGGTCACCCATAACATCGCCCATGTACTCTTCAGGTACAATAACGTCAACCTGCATGATCGGCTCTTTCAGAACCGGATCACCCTTGCGGCAACCGTCCTTGAATGCCATAGAACCGGCAATCTTGAACGCCATTTCCGAGGAGTCAACTTCGTGGTAGGAACCATCAACCAGTGTTACGCGAACGTCAACAACATTGTAGCCTGCCAGAACACCATTTTGCATAGCGCTCTGTACACCGGCATCAACTGCGGGAATGTATTCCTTCGGAATTGCACCACCGACAATTTTGTTAACGAATTCGTAACCTGCTCCAGCTTCAAGGGGCTCAATTTCCAGTACGCAGTGACCGTACTGACCTTTACCACCGGACTGACGTGCATATTTGTGGTCAACACGAACGGGCTTGCGAATTGCTTCCTTGTAGGATACCTGCGGCTTACCAACGTTTGCTTCTACCTTAAATTCACGTAAGAGTCTGTCTACGATAATTTCCAGATGCAGCTCGCCCATACCGGCGATAATCGTCTGCCCTGTTTCTTCATCTGTATAGGCACGGAAGGTCGGATCTTCTTCTGCAAGTTTTGCAAGTGCAATACCCATTTTTTCCTGTCCTGCCTTGGTCTTCGGCTCAATAGCAACGCGAATAACCGGATCCGGGAATTCCATGGATTCCAGAATTACGGGATTCGATTCGTCACAAAGGGTATCACCTGTGCCGGTGTTCTTAAGACCAACGGCTGCAGCAATATCACCGGAGTAAACAATATCGATATCCTGTCTGTCATTTGCATGCATCTGCAGAATGCGGCCAACTCTTTCGTTCTTGTCCTTCGTGGAGTTATAAACTGCGGAGCCCTTATTTAAGGTACCGGAGTAAACTCTGAAGAAGCAAAGCTTACCTACGAACGGGTCAGTCATAATCTTAAATGCCAAAGCAGAGAACGGCTCGTCATCACTGGAGCGACGTTCTGTTTCTTCGCCTGTGCGCGGAACAACACCCTGAATCGGGGGGATGTCTGTCGGAGCAGGCATATAGGCTACAACGGCATCAAGCAGGTTCTGAACACCCTTATTTCTGTAAGAGGTACCGCAAAGTACGGGAACCATTTCGTTTGCAATGGTAGCTTTTCTGATTGTTGCTTTGATTTCATCTGTTGTAAGCTCTTCGCCTTCCAGATACTTCATCATGAGCTCTTCGTCCTGCTCTGCAACAGCTTCGATAAGAGCAGCGCGATACTCGTCAGCCTTGTCCTTCATTTCAGCAGGAATGTCTTCCACACGTTCATCTTTTCCAAGGTCATCATAGTAAACATACGCTTTCATTTCAACAAGGTCGATAAGACCCTTGAAGGTATCTTCAGCACCGATGGGGAGCTGAATCGGCACAGCATTACACTGCAGACGATCCTTCATCATCTGGACAACATTGTAGAAATCAGCACCCATAATGTCCATCTTATTTACATAAGCCATTCTGGGAACTCTGTACTTATCTGCCTGTCTCCAAACGTTTTCGGACTGCGGCTCAACGCCACCCTTTGCGCAGAAAACGGTTACAGAACCGTCCAGTACACGCAAGGAACGCTCAACCTCAACCGTAAAGTCAACGTGTCCGGGAGTATCAATAATGTTAATACGTGTACCCTTCCACTGTGCAGTAGTAGCCGCGGATGTGATTGTAATACCGCGCTCCTGTTCCTGCTCCATCCAGTCCATAGTTGCGGAGCCCTCGTGGGTTTCGCCTATTTTATGAACTCGACCTGTATAAAACAGAATACGTTCTGTCGTTGTGGTTTTACCGGCATCGATATGCGCCATGATACCGATATTTCTGGTATTTTCAAGTGAAAATTCTCTCGGCAAAAATACTCCTCCTCTCGCCAAGACTTAAAGCAAATCCAATGCAACCTAGTCGCTGCATCTTCTCGCGACAGCTTTCCTGCTCCGCCCAAGACCCGAAGGTCTTGGGCATGAGACGAAAACTACCATCTGTAATGGGCGAATGCCTTATTGGCTTCTGCCATCTTATGGGTATCTTCACGCTTTTTAACTGCTGCACCCATGTTGTTTGTTGCATCTAAAATTTCATTTGCAAGACGTTCGCGCATTGTTCTTTCACTTCTTGCGCGGGAGTACGTTGTCAGCCAGCGCAGACCTAAGGTCTGGCGTCTTTCCGGACGTACCTCCATCGGTACCTGGTAAGTAGCACCACCAACACGGCGTGCCTTTACCTCCAGAACAGGCATGATGTTCTCCATAGCCTGCATGAATACTTCTACAGGCTCCTTGCCGGTTTTTTCACGGATAATATCGAAGGCATCGTACACAATCTTCTGTGCAACACCCTTCTTTCCGTCCAGCATAATGTTATTGATAAGACGAGTTACAATCTTATCTCCGTAAAGCGGGTCCGGCAAAACATCTCTTTTTGCAATAAAACCTCTTCTCGGCACTTTACTTCCCTCCTTCATTATAATTTATGAATTCACAGGTACTCAAAGCTTAGCTTTGTCAGTGCAACGCGTTATTTTATACAGTAGCTTACGCTACCGAAAAAACCGCATCGCACGCGGAAGGGTATCCTGTCCCTCCCTTCGCACTTCCGGCGGTATTACTTTTTGGGTTTCTTAGCGCCATACTTACTTCTGGACTGCTCGCGCTTTGCAACACCTGCAGTATCAAGAGTACCTCTGATGATGTGATAACGCACACCAGGGAGGTCCTTAACTCTGCCGCCACGAATCAGAACAACGCTATGCTCCTGCAGATTGTGTCCTTCACCCGGAATATAAGAAGTTACTTCGATTCCGTTAGAAAGACGTACTCTTGCAATCTTACGCAGTGCGGAGTTCGGCTTTTTGGGCGTCATTGTTTTTACAGCTGTGCAAACACCGCGCTTTTGAGGAGAATTCTGATCTGTAAGTTCTTTCTTAAGAGAATTCAAACCCTTCAAAAGAGCCGGAGCTGTCGACTTGGAAACGCTGGTTTCTCTGCCCTTACGGACTAACTGGTTAAATGTTGGCATCATTGCACCCCCTTGCCTATAAATTCTATAATAAGCGGCATTGCCGCATCATAGCATGGCTATGGGCGGTAGACATACTACCGCCGCATTGTTTATTCTTTTAGAAGTACCGCTACTGCCGCGCCCACATCAATCCCGCAGGCTTCACCGAGCACCTTACAGCTTTCGCAGTACTCTACCGGCACCTTCTGTGCCTCACAGGCATGTACAAAAGGTGTACTTACATGCACATCCGCATCCATGGATACAAATGCTTTTGCAATTTCACCTGCTTTTACAGCCTTCAGTGATTGTTTAAAACCAACAATTTTTTTGTCAGTTTTTAGTTCTTCTAACATAATACTCCTCTTCTTGTTCTCCCGAAAAAGCAGGAGCGCAAGCACGTCCTCGCATGGTAAAAACAGGGTTTAGTCCCATACAATCGAAGATTATATCATATTTTTTACCGCATGTCAAGATAATTTGCATCAAAACTATCAAATAAATGATTGTCCGTCTTGGGCTCCACAGAAACATCTCTGTATCTCGCCATACCGGTACCGGCAGGAATCAGCTTACCAATGATAACATTTTCCTTAAGGCCAAGAAGGGGATCAACCTTTCCTTTGATTGCCGCATCCGTAAGAACACGTGTGGTTTCCTGGAAAGAAGCTGCAGAAAGGAACGAATCGGTAGCAAGAGATGCTTTGGTAATACCAAGCAGCACATCTTCGCTCTCCGGTGCAGTTTTCCCTTCGGCTTCTGCCTGCTTGCAAAGTTCCTCGAATGTCAGGCGGTCCTCCAAAGCACCCATAAGGAGTGTGCTTTCGCCGGATTCCTTAACTTTAATTTTCTTCATCATCTGGCGTACGATAACTTCAATATGCTTATCGGAGATATCAACACCCTGCTGACGGTATACTCGCTGTACTTCCTGAATAATATACTGCTGTACTGCCGCTGCGCCGCTTATGCGGAGAAGGTCATGAGGATTGAGCGAACCTTCTGTAAGCGCTGTACCGGGTGCAACCACATCCCCCTCACCCACACGAAGCTTAGAGCCGTAGGTGATAAGGTAGGTACGGCTATCGCCCGCTTTATCATCTGTAATCGTGATTTCACGTTTTTTCTTGGATTCATCAATGTGAACGGTACCGCCGTTTTCAGAGAGAACTGCAAGTCCTTTCGGTGTTCTGGCTTCAAAAAGTTCAACAACACGGGGAAGACCCTGCGTAATATCGCCACCGGCAACACCACCGGTATGGAACGTTCTCATTGTAAGCTGTGTACCCGGTTCACCGATGGACTGCGCTGCAATGATACCAACCGCTTCACCGACATTAACCATATCGCCGCTTGCAAGGTTTGCACCATAGCACTTTGCACAGACACCAATTTTTGCGTGACAATGGAGTACGCTGCGGATTTCAACTTCGGTAATTCCCGCTTCTTCAATTGCGAATGCAACCGATTCGGAAATAAGTTCACCGGCTGCTGCCAGTACTTCCCCTGTTTCGGGATTTACAACATCCTTCGTCGGTACACGTCCGACAAGTCTTTCGTGCAGCGGTTCGATAACTGCATTACCATCCTTAATGGCGGATACTGTGATACCTGCATGTGTACCGCAATCGTCCTCACGGATAATAACATCCTGACTTACGTCAACAAGACGTCTTGTGAGGTAACCGGAGTCAGCCGTACGAATAGCCGTATCCGCAAGACCCTTACGCGCACCGTGTGTGGAAATAAAGTATTCCAAAATATTCAGACCTTCACGGAAGTTTGCACGAATCGGAACCTCAATGGTACGTCCCTGCGTATCTGCCATAAGACCGCGCATACCGACAAGCTGACGAATCTGGTTTACGCTACCACGAGCACCGGAGTCTGCCATCATGTAAATCGGGTTATATTTGTCAAGACCCTTCATGAGCGCATCAGTTACATCTGCCACCGCGCCTTCCCAGGTCTTAATAACGCCGGCATAGCGTTCATCATCGGTAAGAATACCGCGACGGAACTGGGCTTCTATCTTGTCAACCGCAACTTCTGCGCCTGCAAGAATATCTTTTTTCTCTTCCGGCACCTTCATATCGGAAACGCTGATGGTGATAGCACCTCTCGTGGAGTATTTATATCCCATTGCTTTAATTTTATCCAGAAGGATTGCCGTTTCTGTTATGCCGTGTACTTTAATACACTTATCAATAATCTTACCGAGTGCACTCTTGCCTGCCAAAAACTCAACTTCAAGCTTCAGCTCGTTTTCAGGCTTTGTACGGTCTACAAAACCCAGATCCTGCGGAATATCTTCATTGAAGATAATGCGGCCAACAGTCGTTTCGATAAGACCGCGTTTCTTTACGCCGTCAATTTCTTTTTCATTGATTACGCGAATCGGTGCATGCAGACCGATTACATTATGCGCATACGCAAGCTTTGCTTCCTCAAAGGAAGAGAAAGCCTCACCTGCGCCGGGCTCATCCTCTTTTACGAGGGTGAGATAGTAACTACCCAAAACCATGTCCTGTGTAGGCGTGGTTACAGGCTTACCATCC